>JBJXFN010000131.1:0-83593 GCA_046155535.1 Burkholderiales bacterium | reverse complement strand
GCGAGCACCCAGAACACCCACTGCCAGGAAGAGGCGATGGCGCCGGGATCCAGGCGCATGCCGACGGTCACAAAGAACAAGCCGAGCAACACGTCCCGAAATGGCTTGATATCTTCTTCCACCTGGTAGCGGTACGGCGTTTCGGAAATCAGCATGCCCGCGAGAAACGCTCCGAGCGCAAGCGAAAGCCCTGCCAATTCGGTCAGCCAGGCGAGTCCCAGCGTGATGAACAGCACGTTGAGGACAAACAGTTCCCTCGACTTCTGGCGCGCAACCAGGGTGAACCACTTGCGCATCAGCCGTTGCCCGAACCACAACATGAGAAACAGCACGAGGGCGGCCTTGACCAGCGCCAGAACAAGTTCGCGCCCCATGGCTTCGCCCCCTTGCGCAAGTGCAGGCAACACGATCAGCAGAGGAACCACGGCCACATCCTGGAACAATAAAATGCCAAGGATCTGGCGGCCATGGGGAGAATTCAGCTCGAGGCGCTCCGCCAGCATCTTCGCCAGGATGGCGGTGGACGACATGGCGAAAACTGCGCCCAGTACGACGCCGGCACGCCAACCGATCCCCATGCCGACACTTGCAGCCAGGCATAACAAAAGGGTCGCGCCCACTTGCAAGGTGCCGAGGCCAAACACCGTGCGGCGCATGGTCATCAGTTTGGGCAAACTGAATTCCAGCCCGATGCTGAACATCAGGAACACCACGCCGAATTCGGCAAGGTAGCGGGTTTGCGCGCTGTCCGGCAGAAGGCCAAGGCTGTTCGGGCCGATCAGGATCCCTACCAACAGGTAACCGATCAAGGCGGGCAGCTTCAGGAGCCGAAAGATCACCACCACGCCCACCGCGGCGGCGAGCAGGACCAGCACCAGTTCCAGGGAATTGAAGGTCACCAGAATAGAACCAGCGAGGTCATTGAGTAAAAGGTTCAGGCAACTGTATCACAAGCATTTTCGGCAACCAGCCAAGCATTGACAGCGCAGCAGGGCGATCGCGGCGGGGTATATACTCCGCCTTCATGACGGACACGGGAAATATCACGCCGGAACGGGCGATTGCATCGGGCCGTCGCGTACTCGGCATCGAAGCACGCGCAGTCAGCGAGTTGGCAAGACGTCTGGATGGCAATTTTGTCCGTGCGGTGGAAGTCGTCTTGCAATGCAAAGGCCGGGTAGTGGTCAGCGGCATCGGTAAGTCGGGCCACGTCGCGAGAAAAATCGCCTCGACACTGGCCAGCACCGGCACCCCGTCGTTTTTTGTCCATCCGGCCGAAGCCAGCCACGGCGATTTGGGCATGGTCACCCGTGACGATGTGATGATCGCGTTGTCGAATTCCGGAGAGAGCGCCGAATTGCTGGTAATTGTTCCGCTGATCAAACGACAGGGCGCCCGCCTCATTGCCATGACCGGGAATGCGCAGTCCCCACTGGCGCTGGCGGCGGATGTGCATCTGGACGCCGGCGTTGCCGAGGAAGCCTGCTCCCTGGGCCTGGCCCCGACATCGAGCACGACTGCGGCGCTGGCGCTCGGCGACGCACTTGCCGTCACGCTGCTGGAGGCGCGGGGTTTCGGCGCCGATGATTTTGCACGATCACACCCTGGCGGCAGCCTTGGGCGCCGGCTGCTCACGCATGTCGAGGACATCATGCGTCTCGGAGAAGCCATTCCTTGCGTGCCGGAGGTCGCCTCGTGCACTGAAGCACTGCTGGAGATGTCGCGCAAGGGAATGGGCATGACCGCGATTGCGGATGGCGATGGTCGTTTGGCTGGCATTTTTACTGACGGGGATCTGCGCCGTGTTCTGGAAACCGGCAAAGATCTGCGGAAAATGAGCGTGCGCGAGGTCATGAGCCGCAATCCACATCGGGTCAGCCGCCGGATACTCGCTGCCGAGGCAGCGGAACTGATGGAGCAACATCGCATTACCCAATTGCTGGTGGTGGATGCGGAACAGAAACTGGTCGGCGCCTTGAGCATGCACGATCTGATGCGCGCCAAAGTCGTTTGAAGAATTCAGCAGGGATCTCGTGAATCAACGCCTCATTGCCCGTGCCAAACGCATCCGGGTGGCGATATTCGATGTCGATGGCGTCATGACCGACGGCACCATCCGACTGACGCGCCACGGCGAGGAAAGCAAGGATTTCAACATCCTTGATGGTCTTGGTCTGAAAATGCTGGGAGCCAGCGGCATCGATCTTGCGCTGATTTCGGGCCGCAAGTCCGCGGTCGTGGCCTTGCGCGCCCGGGAAACCGGCATTGCCCATGTCCTGCAGGGCATCACCGACAAGCTCGAGACCTATCAACGCCTGTTGCGCAAACTCCATCTTGCCGAGGAGGAATCGTCCTACATGGGAGACGATTTGCCGGACCTTCCGGTGTTGCGGCGCTGCGGCCTGGCTTTCAGCGTACCCGACGCCCCGCCCATCGTGCGCAGCCACGCACATGTCGTGACCAACCGCGCCGGCGGCCGGGGCGCAGTCCGAGAGGCCTGTGAATTCCTGATGCAGGCGCGCGGCACGCTGGAAGGGCAAATGGCTCCCTACCTGACATGAACGAACGATTAGTCGAATGGTCGCCGCTGATCCTGGTGGCGTTGCTCGCGGCGCTGACGTTTTGGCTGGACCGCAAGGTGCAGCAGCCTGTCCAGGGGATTGACGGCCGGCTGCGCCACGATCCAGACTTTTCCATCGAGGGGTTTTCCGCAACCCGGATGAATCCGGACGGCAGCCGCCGCTACCAGTTGTCGGCCCGGCGGATGGCGCATTTCCCGGATGACAACAGTTCGCGGGTGGAATCGCCGCGTCTGGTCTTTTTTGACCCGACTCGCGCACCGGTGACAGTGCGCGCCGATCTGGCCGATGTGCGCAAGGGCGGCGAAGAAGTGTTTTTTCATGGCGACGTGCAACTGGTTCGCGACGCCTCCCAGGGCCATCCGGAACTGGGCATTTTCACAAGTTTTCTGCACGTCGTGCCGGACCGCGATTTCGCGGGGACCGACAAACCCGTACGAATGGTGGAAGGAAATTCCACAGCCAGCGCAGTTGGCCTAGAATTCCACAACAAGACCCAACAATTGAAGCTGCTTTCCCAGGCCAAAGTTAATTATGCGAATCCCCGACGATCTTCCGGAAGAGCGCCAGCCCCCGGAGCCACTCGCTAAGCGCCGCTTGGTTCGTTGTCCGCATCGGCCCGGCGAGCCAGGCTCTACCCCGGGTCGTGTACTGGCAAACGAGACACCGGTACGCGCCAGCCAGCACCCCTTTGCCAGCACATGGCTCGCCATCTTGATGGCACTGTCCCTGTCTCTGCCAACGTTCGCGCAGGCCGAAAGAGCGGATCGCGACAAACCGGTCAATCTGGAGGCCGATCGGGTCGATCTGGACGACGCGCGCAAGGAAGCCTTGTTTGTCGGCAATGTCACCTTGACGCAGGGCACAATGTCCATCAAGGCCGACCAGATCACCGTCAAACAGGATGCAGAGGGTTTTCAATACGGCATTGCCCTTGGCAAGCCGGCGCATTTCCGGCAAAAGCGCGAAGGCCTGGACGAGTACGTGGAAGGATTCTCGGAGCGCCTGGAGTATGACGGCAGGGCCGAGAAGATCCAATTGTTCACCAATGCGCGCATCCAGCGCGGCGCCGATGAAATACGCGGCGATTACATTTCCTACAATGCCCTGACCGAGCTGTTCCAGGTCATTGGCAGCGGCCCTGGGGGCAAGACCTCCGGCAATAGCACAGGGCGGGTACGCGTCATTTTGCAACCCAAAACCGTTTCCTCGCCGGCGTCGACAGGAAATACGCCGGAACTCAAGCCCTCCAACACGCTGGGTCCCAATTAGTGAAGGTGCGGCCGCGCGCAACCGTGCCCCGGCACTCAAGATGAGCACGCTACGCGCCGATAAACTGAAAAAGCGCTACAAGTCGCGCACGGTCGTCAAGGATGTCTCACTGGAGGTTGTCAGTGGCGAAATCGTCGGCTTGCTGGGTCCCAATGGCGCCGGAAAAACCACTTGTTTCTACATGATGGTCGGACTGGTGGCACTGGATGGCGGCAATTTGTTTCTCGACGACCACACCCTGACCCACACGCCGATTCACCGCCGCGCCAGAATGGGCTTGTCCTACCTTCCGCAGGAAGCATCCATTTTCCGCAAGCTCTCGGTTGCCGAAAACATCCAGGCTGTCCTGGAGCTGCGCGGGCTCGATGACGAGCAAATCACCACGCAGCTTGATGCCTTGCTGCACGAACTTCACATCGCGCATCTGCGCAGCAGTCCGGCGATCAGCCTGTCCGGCGGAGAGCGCCGTCGGGTCGAAATTGCCCGCGCACTGGCGACCGAGCCGCGATTCATTCTTCTCGATGAGCCGTTTGCCGGCGTCGACCCGATTGCAGTGCTCGACATCCAGAAAATCATCCGGTTTCTCAAGGAACGCGGTATCGGCGTCCTGATCACGGATCACAATGTGCGCGAAACACTGGGAATTTGCGACCGGGCCTATATCATCAATGACGGCACCGTGCTCACCTGCGGCAGACCAGAGGAAATCGTTTATAATGAAAGCGTAAGAAAAGTTTATTTGGGTGAGCACTTCAAGCTGTGACTCCCGGCAGGCCCCGGGCCGACTCATTGCCCTTCGCAAAATAACGGCGCACCTTCTTGTCCAAGCCCGCCCACCGTTTTCGTCCATGAAGCATTCTCTTCAGCTCAAGCTTTCCCAACACCTGACGCTGACACCGCAGTTGCAGCAATCCATCCGATTATTGCAACTGTCTACGCTGGAACTGAATCAGGAAATCGAGACCTTCCTGCAGGAAAACCCGCTGCTGGAGCGCGACGATGAGGAAGAGCCGGTATTGCCGCTGGGCGCAACCCTGAACACCCAGGCAACCGTTCAAGAGTCTGCAGCGCCGGCGCCAGAAAACGAAACTTCGGAATTGCATGATGCCGCTGGCACCGAATGGTCGCTGGATGAAGGTTATGGCTCATCCGGAGGCCAGGAAGGCGATGAAGATTCAGAGACGCGGCAAATGGTCGCGGAAACCGCCAAACTGCGGGATCACCTGCTCGACCAGTTGAATGTCATGAAAATGCCTGATCGGGACAAGCGCATTGTTGCGTTCCTGATCGACAGCCTGGACGACGATGGTTTTCTTGCGCAGGACCTGGAAGAGCTGGCGAATTTGTTGCCGGCTGAACTGGAGATCGGTGCCGAAGACCTGCAGATCGCCCTGAAGTATCTGCAGAGTCTGGATCCGCCCGGGGTGGGCGCCCGCAATTTGAGCGAATGTCTTTCCTTGCAGATCGAGGCGCACCCGGAAGGCACGCCCTACCGCAAGGAAGCTTTGCAGATTGTCACGGAACATCTGGACACTTTTGCAGCGCGCGACTATCTGAAACTGAAAAAAATCCTGCGATGCGACGACACCGTATTGCGCGCCGTGCAGGCGTTCATCATCGGTCTCAATCCGCGGCCGGTGGCCAATTTCACCGGCACCGAGGCCCGATACATCATTTCGGATGTCGTGGTGCGCAAGATCAAGGGACTCTGGGTGGCCGCGCTCAATCCAGAGGCGATGCCCAAGCTGCGCATCAACAAACTATATGCTGACATTCTGCATCGCAACCGGGACGCCAGTTTCCAGCAGCTTTCCGGCCAGCTCCAGGAAGCCAAGTGGCTGATCAAGAATGTGCAGCAAAGGTTCGACACCATTCTGCGGGTTTCGCAGGCCATCGTGGATCGTCAGCGGCATTTTTTCGAACACGGCGAAGTCGCCATGCGTCCGCTGGTTCTGCGCGAAATTGCGGAAACGCTGAATCTGCACGAATCCACGGTTTCGCGCGTGACAACCCAGAAATTCATGCTCACTGCACGCGGCATCTTCGAGCTCAAATACTTCTTCGGCAGTCATGTGACCACGGACAGCGGCGGCGCCTGCTCGGCCACCGCCATCCGCGCCCTGATCAAACAGATGATTGGCGAAGAGGACCGCCGCCGCCCGCTCAGCGACAGCCAGATCTCCGAAATTCTGGGCAAACAAGGCATTGTTGTCGCACGTCGCACCATCGCAAAGTACCGCGAATCACTGCAGATTCTGCCGGTCAATCTGCGCAAATCGATTTGATCAACACCGCATGGAGGAAACATGAATCTTCAACTGTCTGGTCATCATCTCGAAATTACGCCCGCCATACGCGATTACACCACCGAAAAACTGGCCCGTATCCGGCGGCACTTTGATCACGTGATCGACGTCAATGTCATCATGTCGGTGAACAAGCTCGACCAGAAGATTGAAGCAAAGGTAAATCTGAAGGGAAAGGAAATTTTCGTCGAATGCGTGGATGTCAGTCTGTATGCCGCTATCGACGGATTGGTTGACAAGCTCGACCGGCAGATACTCAAGCACAAGGAGAAATTCGCCAATCACCATCAGCAGGCATCCATCCGGGATCTGCCGGCAGCCTGATGGGCGTACCGGAGGCGGCGCGATGACCCTGCTTTCCCGTCTGGTGCCGGTGCGAAACGTCCTGCTGGATCTCGATGTGTCCAGCAAGAAACGGGTCTTTGAACAGGCCGGGTTGTTGTTCGAGAACAATCAGGGCATCGGTCGGGGCCAGGTTTTCGACGCGTTGTTCGAACGCGAACGGTTGGGGTCCACCGGTCTGGGACAGGGAGTTGCCATCCCCCACGGCCGGGTCAAGGGCCTGCGGGAAGCCGCCGGCGCATTTCTGCGCACCCGCTCGCCGATTCCGTTCGAGGCACCGGACAATAACCCGGTCAGCCTGATATTTGTCCTGTTGGTGCCGGAAAAAGCCACAGACCTGCATTTGCAGATTCTGTCCGAACTTGCTCAACTGTTCAGCGACCGCGCAACACGCGAGAACCTCGCCTCGTTACCCAATGAGATTGAGGTCCAGCGGCTTTTCTCGAGATGGGAACCTCATGCCCCGGATCAGCGTCGAGCAGCTGTTTGAGGAAAACGCCGACGCACTCAAACTCACCTGGGTCTCGGGCCCGCGTGAAAGCCCGGTCCATCTGGACAGCGCGGAAATCAGCCATGCGTCCCAGGGCCTGATCGGGCATCTGAACCTGATTCATCCGAACTGGATTCAGATTTTCAGCCGTACCGAGGCCGCCTACTACGCAACGCTGGGAGAGGCTGCACAACGTGATGCCCTGTCGCGGCTTTCCGGCAGCGGCCTGGCTTGCATAATTTTGAGCGATCGGGAAGAGGCGCCGCTCACTCTGGCGGAGTTTGCGGCCTCCCGCAACATTCCCTTGCTGGCTTCCCCGCAGCACAGCCTGCAGATCATCTGGGTGATTCGAACTTTCCTGGGACGCGCGCTGGCCGAGTTCATCACCCGTCATGGCGTGTTCCTGGATGTGCTCGGCATGGGTGTGCTGATCACCGGAGACAGTGGCGTTGGAAAGAGCGAACTGGCACTCGAGTTGATTTCCCGCGGCAGCGGGCTGGTCGCCGACGACGTTGTGGAGCTCTATCACATCGCGCCGCAGACGCTGGAGGGACGCAGTCCCGAATTGCTCAAAGATTTTCTCGAAGTGCGCGGCCTGGGCATGCTCAATATCCGTACGATTTTCGGCGAAACCGCGATCCGCATCCGTAAAAATCTCAAACTCATCGTGCAACTGGAAAAGCCGGTCGGCGGCAACGTTCCCGGACTCGAACGTTTGCCCCTGAACGCCAGTTCCGAGGACATCATGGGCATCAGTGTGCGCAAAGTCATCCTGCCGGTGGCAGCCGGTCGCAACCTGGCCGTCCTGACCGAGGCGGCCGTGCGCAATTACGTCCTGCAATTGCGCGGGATCGACAGCACAAAAGAGTTCATCCAGCGCCAGGAAAAGCAGTTGCAAAGCCGCAACTGAAAACCACAGACCGGGAACTCATGAAACTCATCGTCGTGACCGGCTTATCCGGTTCCGGAAAAAGTATCGCGTTGAACGTGCTGGAGGACAGCGCCTATTACTGCGTAGACAATCTGCCGGCCAGTCTTCTCATTGCCCTGACCCAATCCCTTGCCCGAGAAGGATATGAGCGTGTCGCCGTCAGCATCGACGTGCGCAGCAGCGCGACGTTATCGGAATTGCCGTTGTGCCTGGAGCAACTCAGGCTGGACGGCCATGAAGTGCACATGCTCTACCTGGACGCCAAGACCGATACCCTGGTCAAGCGCTTTTCGGAGACCCGCCGCCGCCACCCCCTGGCCGACCAGAACCGGACCCTGCCGGAATCGATCCAGCTGGAGCGCCAACGGCTGTCCGTGCTGGGCAGCCGTGGCCATCGTATCGACACCAGTGATTTGAACCCCAATGCCCTGCGCGCCTGGGTCAAGGACGTTCTGAATCTTGGGCATTCCGGTCTGATCCTGTTGTTTCAGTCCTTTGGGTTCAAGCATGGCATTCCGCTCGACGCGGACATGGTCTACGACGTGCGCTGCCTGCCCAATCCTCATTACGATCCACGTCTGCGCCCGTTAACCGGTAAGGATCCGGCGGTGGCCGAATTCCTGCGCGTGGATACCGATGTCCAATCCATGCTGGCCGACATCCGCAACTACCTGGAAAAGTGGCTACCCAGGTTCATTCGCGACAATCGCAGCTATCTGACCATCGCCATCGGGTGCACGGGCGGTCGCCACCGCTCCGTCTTTTTTGCCGAAGAACTCGCCAGCCATTTTCGCGCGAGCCGCAGCGTGCTGGTTCGCCATCGCGAATTGTCGGCATGACGGTGGCCTCGATCACCCTCGCGTGGACCGGCGCCTCCGGCATGCCCTATGGCGTGCGCCTGCTCGAATGCCTCCTCCAGTCGGCAGTCCGCGTCCGCCTGCTGTATTCGCAGACGGCCCAGATTGTCGCCCGCCAGGAAATGAATCTGACGCTGCCTTCTCGCGCCAAGGAGGCCGCCGAGTTTTTCTCGACAAGATTTGCCACCCCGCCGGAGCGATTGCAGGCCTTTGGGCGCGAAGAATGGTTCGCGCCGATTGCCTCTGGATCCAATCCGGATGACGCCATGGTGGTTTGTCCTTGCACGATGGGAACCCTGGGCGCCATAGCGGCAGGACTTGCGAATTCGCTAATTGAACGCGCGGCCGACGTGATGTTGAAAGAATCACGCAAGCTGATCCTGGTTCCGCGCGAGACGCCCTTCTCTGTGATTCATCTGGAAAACATGCTGAAACTGGCGCGCGCAGGCGCGGTGATCCTGCCGGCGAATCCGGGTTTTTATCATCACCCGCAGACCACCGGCGACCTGGTGGATTTTGTGGTGGCGCGTATTCTCGATCAGCTGGGCGTCGCCCACCGGTTGATGCCTCGCTGGGGCGAAAGTACCCGCGAATAGACCATCATGCCGGAGCGACTGGAAGTGCCGATTTTCCCGTTGCATACGGTGCTGTATCCCGGCGGAGTATTGCCGCTGAAGATATTCGAACAGCGTTATCTGGAGATGACGAAGGCTTGCCTGCGGGACGGCTCGCCCTTTGGAGTATGCAGAATCCGGGAAGGTCGAGAAGTCGGTTTGCCGGCGATTCCCGAACAGATCGGGTGCACGGCCATGATCCAAAGCTGGGAAATGCCGCATCCGGGCATGTTTCAGTTGCAAACGCGGGGCGTGTGCGCCTTTCGGATTCTGGAAAGCGGCATCCGGGATAATGGCCTGATCCAGGCGCAGGTTGAAATGCTCGAAGACGTCCACGTCGGGGCGGGCTACGCGGTGAGCCCCTTGTGCAGGCAGGTGCTGGGGCAGGCGATCCAGCAACTGGGGTCAGAATTCTTTCCGCCGACGCAGGATCTCACCAGTGTACGCTGGGTCAGTTACCGTTTGGCCGAAGTCCTGCCTCTGCCGGGGGAAATAAAACAGGCGCTGCTGGAAGAACGCAAGGATGCGGCCCGTCTTGAGCAGCTGCATGCATTGCTGGCGACGGCGCAGTCCGTTTAGGAGAGTGCAAGCAAGAGAGTGCGCACTGGCGCTGGTATGGCACCACTCAGCGCTTCCACGACCGGCACCCAAAATCCAGACAGCGGTTGCTTGCGCGCACGCCGACCCGGGATGGTGGCCAGTACCGGCGTGATGTGCAACTCGAAATGGGTAAACCCGTGCCGCAAGGGCGCGAGCACCCTGTCGACTTTCGCCCGGGGTCCCAGGCAGCGACGAATTTCGTGACCGGCATTCTCGACATTCTGGATTTCAGGAAAGCCCCACAACCCTCCCCAAATTCCGTTTGCCGGCCGCTTTTCCAACCAGACCTCATCGTGCCGCCGCACCACTAGCATCACCGTAGACTTCTCCGGACGGCGTTTTTTGGGTCCCGGCGTGGGCAGGTCTGCGACCCGATCCATGCGACGCGCGAAACAGTCCTCCGCGAGCGGACAGACATCGCACAGGGCCTTGCCGCGTTTGCAAAGTGTGGCCCCGAGGTCCATCAACCCCTGGGTGTAGCGTTCTATGTGTTTTCCGGGCAACAAGGATTCGGCGCACGCCCACAGCCGCGCCTCGATTTCCCGATTGCCCGGAAACCCTTCCACTCCGAAGAACCGCGTCAAGACCCGTTTTACGTTGCCATCCAGGATGGGCATTCGCGCGCCATACGCAAACACCGCGACGGCACCGGCCGTGGAGCGGCCAATTCCCGGCAAGGCGCCGATCGCCTGCGCATTACTGGGAAACTCTCCTAGATATTGATCGCGAATCTGTCGGGCCGCTCGATGCAGGTTTCGGGCGCGCGCGTAATAACCCAGCCCACTCCAAAACGCCAGAACTTCGTCTTCCGGGGCGTCCGCCAGATCTTGTACTGTCGGAAAGCGAGCGACGAAACGCTCGAAGTAGGGAATCACCGCGGCAACCTGGGTCTGCTGCAGCATGATTTCGGACACCCAGATCCAATATGGGTTGCGGTTTTTTTGCCAAGGCAGATGATGGCGCCCGTGTTGGCGCTGCCAGGCAATCAGCCGCCCCGCAAAGTCCGGACGGGTCCAATCGGGAAGATTCGCGCCTAACATTTACAGTAATCGGCGTCGCCCGCCTGCCACTGCGCGCCGCGACGGAAATATCCGCCATCCGCGCGTCCGGGCGCACACACAACCGGGAACCAAGACATTTTGCGTGAAGCTTTCCGCTATATGGAGCGGGTGATGGGAATCGAACCCACGTCTAAAGCTTGGGAAGCTTTCGTTCTACCATTGAACTACACCCGCACAATTGGAATTGTGCCACGATCGGGGCTGGTGTACCCAGGTCGAGGCCCCGGAGGCCGCGCTGTGGTCTGAGCGCGTGCTAGCATTTACCTTCACCAACCTCACCGAATGCCCGAAGTGATCGCACTTACCGTCAATGGCCTGCCGCAAACTTTTGCGTCTCCCCTGAACATTGCCGAATTGATTGCCGCTCTTGACTTGCAGGGCAAACGGGTCGCAGTGGAGCGCAACGGTGAAATTGTGCCGCGCAGCCGGTTCCTGCTGCAGGGTGTCGAAGACGGCGACACGCTGGAAATCGTGGCGGCGGTTGGCGGAGGATAATGACGAAACGATGGAACTGGCATTCCGAACCATTTTTTGTCGCCAAATGCACCCATTCACCCTTCAGGCAAGTGCCCCACCGAACACCATGATGGATCCCTTTGTCATCGCCGGCACGACTTATTCTTCCCGATTGTTGGTCGGTACCGGAAAGTATCGCGACTTCGCGCAAACGCAGCTGGCCATCGATGCCAGCGGCGCCCAGATCGTCACCGTCGCCATTCGTCGCATCAACATCGGCCAGGATGCCAACACGCCGAATCTGCTTGAGGTTTTGCCGCCGGACCGCTACACCCTACTGCCGAATACCGCGGGCTGTTATACCGCGGACGATGCGGTGCGCACATTGCGCCTGGCGCGCGAACTGCTCAATGGCCATGATCTGGTCAAACTGGAGGTCCTGGGCGACCCGGCCACCCTTTTCCCGAATGTGTCGGAAACCCTGGTGGCAACCCGCACGCTGGTCAAGGAAGGTTTCAAGGTGATGGTGTACACCTCCGACGACCCGATCATCGCGAGACAGCTCGAAGACCTCGGCTGCGTGGCCGTGATGCCCCTGGCCTCCCTGATCGGCTCGGGCATGGGCATCCTGAATCCGTGGAATCTGGGCATCATCATCGAGCACGCGCGCATTCCCGTGCTGGTGGATGCCGGGGTCGGAACGGCCTCCGATGCGACAATCGCGATGGAACTGGGTTGCGACGGCGTGCTGATGAATACCGCGATTGCCGCCGCCCGCGACCCAGTACTGATGGCCTCGGCAATGAAAAAAGCTGTGGAGGCGGGCCGCGAAGCCTGGCGGGCGGGCCGCATGCCGAAAAAAACTTATTCGGCCAGTGCCTCCTCCCCGTCCGCCGGCATCATCGCCAGTGCGGGAAGTGTCTCAACAAGTCCGGCAGTAAACCGGAAATAGCCCCGAAACCTCCCTCTAATCCCGGTGAACCCAATGGGTCCGCATGCGGATAATCTGTCCTTGATCCCTCACTGGTTGCACGAATTTCCGGCGGGGCACACTTCAGAGGCAGCGCATGTCAAATCACACCACGGCACGACCCGCGAGCCCGAACCATCAGGAAATCTGGCCGGCTGACACGAAGTCGTCACTCGCGTTTCAGGCGATTCACGAGGCCGTGGGCCGGGTCGAGGCTGAAACGGGCGCCACCCTGGCCGCGCAAAACCGGGCCGAGCGGGAATCCCGGGCCAGGGTGATGGCCGAAGAGCGCGAACGCCTGGAGGCCGAGGCCGCCCGGCTCGCCGAGCAAAGAGCCCGGGCCGATGAAAGTGCCGCCGAGGTCGCGCGCAAGTTTATCGAAGCCGAACAACAAGCCATCGCCGCGGCGGACGCGCGCAAACGCGCCGATCTGGTAGCGCTGGACGAAGCGCGCCGCAGAGAGGCCGCGGAAACCCACGCGGCGCGTCTGGCCGAGGCCCAGGCCGGCAAAGACAGGACGCTGGGCGAACGCGCTCGCATCCGGTCCGATGAACTCCGACGCCAGCTCGATGACTTGAGTGTGGTGCACGAACATCGCGAACAGGAGGAAACGCGTGCCGAGGCCCAGGCGATTGCCCGGGCCGATGCCGAGCGCCAGGCGGTGGAACACGCCCGGGCCCGCGCCGACGCGGAAGGCCGCGCCGCGCAGGAGGCGCGTGATCGCGCCGCCGCAGAAGTGCGCGCGCGGGAACTGGCGGACTCCCGTGCCGCCATCGATGCCCGCCTGAAATTGCTGGCGCAGGCGCGCATCGAAGCGGAGGCCGCCGCAGCCGCGGAATCCGAGGCACGCATCAAGATCGAGCAGTCGGCAGGCGCCGAAGCGCAAGCCAGGCTGGCCCACGAGACACGGGCGCGCGCCGCGGCGGAAATCCAGTTGCGGATCGAACGCGAACTGGTTGCGACCGAAAAAGCCCGTGCAGAAGAAGAATCGAAAGCCATGCACGAAATTGAATTACGCCAGCGCGCCGAACAGGAAGCACTCGGGGAGATTCAGGCGCGCCGCGTGGCCGAACGCAAACAGCGGGAAGCGGCCGAAGCCAGGGCGCGCGCCGAATCCGAACTCAAGCGGGCCGCGGAAACACGGGCCGAATCCGAATTGTCCGTTCAGGCCGAGGCCCGGGCCAAAATGCAGGCCGAAGCACAGGCCGATCAGGAAATCCGCAGCCGGGCGATTGCCGAAAAGGCCGCACGCGAGGCGGCAGAAGACCGGGAAAACGAAGAACGCGAAGCCCGCTTGCTGCTGGAACGCCAGGCGCAGTTGGATGCCAAGTTGCAGGAAGCCCTGCAACGCAAGAATGCCTCGCAACAGCAGGCCCAGGACAATCTGGCCCAATGCCTCGCGCAGGAAAGTGAAGCGGCCCTCACTGCCCAGACCGAAGCCGAGGCGACCGGCGCGCGGCTTCTGCAGTTGCAGCAGGATCTGTCACATACCGCGGAAGAGCGACGCCGCACCGAACACGAAGCGATGCGCGCGGCCATGGTAAAACTCGAGGCCGAGCAACGCGCGCTTGCTGAGGCACAAGCTGCCGCAGAGGCGGAATCTCTGGCCACACAGGCGGCCGAGGAGCGTGCGCGGTTGTCCATCCGTGCGCGTGCGGCGGCGATCGCACGCGAAAGGGCGCAAAAGGATCAGTCCGCGGCGGAAGCGTGCCGCATCGAAGCCGACATGGATGCAGTTCGACTGGCGAGAGAGCGCGAAGACGCCGAAAAAACCGCTGGCGCGTTGGCCCGGGAGCGTCTGGAAGTCGAATCTCGCCTGGCCGGCGAGGCACAGGCGCGCCTGGAGACCGAGCAACAATCGCTGGCCGCCGCACAAGAACAACTGCGGGCAGAACAGGAAGCAAAGGCCGCAGCCGAAGAACTGATTGCTGCGGAAACGGAACGCACACAGGCATTCGCCGCGGCGGTGGCGGCGGCCCGCCGCAAACTCACCGCAAAGCGCATGCGCATCAACGCCGCCCTGGAGCGCGCGCGCGCCAACGAACAAGAGATCGTACGACTGCGCGCCGATTCGGCGCAAACGCCGTCCACACTATCGCCCCCTGTCGAGCTGGAAGCCGGTGAAGAGGACGTGACTTCCACCGTCCAACTCGGCATCATTGATTTTTCCGATGACGCCGTCTTGCACTCGATTCAAACGACCAGCACCCGAATCGCCGGCCAGATTGCCTCGGAATCGGCGGCCATGGACACCCTGGAATCCGGGACAGGGGAGGAAGGACGCCCTTCCAGCAGCACGGATGCCGCAATCAGCCCGCCGCGCTGGGCGACTTGGAAACGCACTGGAGATCGGACATTCGGCACGTCACGGCGATCGCGCCAGCGTGTCCCCCGTGTGCTAGCGGCCGCGACCACGGTGACCTTGGCAGTCGTGGCCATCTGGAACTTTGCCGGTGACCATCTGCTGTTTGGAACCGCCGAGGCACGCCGCACGGAAACGACCCGGCAACTCACGGTGACCACCGCATTACCGGGGCCTGCCGCCATCGTCTGGCCCCCGCTGTCTTCGCTCGACCTGCCAACGCTGAGCCTGAGAATCCGCCCGGAAGGTCCGGGGCTGCTGGAGCGTCCGGCGCTCCCGACGCACGAAGGGCACGCCTTGGCACGCTGAACACAGTTCCGCAATTTCGCCTTGGCCTCAGTGGCGTGCACAAGGCCGGAGGGTTATGATTCGCACCCCGTGCACCCAGCCTCCAGAACGATCCGCAGTTACGTGTTGCGCCAGGGCCGCATGTCGTCCGCCCAGAATCGCGCGCTGGAGGTGTTCTGGCCGCGCTTCGGCGTTGATTTTTCGACCACAGCCATTGACTGGCATCGGCTGTTTGGGCGCGATGCACCCCGGGTTCTGGAGATCGGTTTTGGAATGGGGGAATCCACGGCAGCCATTGCCGCCGCCCAACCAGAGACGGATTATCTGGGCATCGAAGTACATGGCCCTGGCGTGGGAGGCCTGCTGCGTCTGATCGAGGCCCGGCAATTGCGCAATGTCCGCGTGGTCCGGCACGACGCCGTGGACGTGCTCACCAGCATGATTCCGGAAAACAGTCTCGCCGGCATCCATGTTTTTTTCCCGGATCCATGGCCCAAGCTCCGCCACCAGAAACGCCGCTTGCTGCAACCCGCGTTTGTGCAGCTCGCCGCCTGCCGCCTGACGGCAAACGGTTACTTTCACGTGGCCACCGATTGGGAAGATTACGCGCTGCAGATCCTCGATGTTCTGTCCGCCGAAACATCGCTGCGCAACACGGTCGTGGGCTTTGCACCGCGCCCCGCGCACCGGCCGCTTACCAAATTCGAACAGCGCGGCCTGAAACTCGGGCACCGGGTCTGGGACCTCGTATTCGCGCGACGCTGACGCCCTCAGTCCAGGAAATGCTGTAACAGGTCATTGAGGAATCGCTGCCCGCGCAGCGTCGGCCGCAGGCGCCGATGATCGCGTTCCAGCAGGCCGCTTGCCTCCGCCGATGCCAGTTTCTTTTGCACCCTTAACAACGACATCGAGGTGCGTTCTTCGAACAGCTGCAGTTCCACACCGTCAATCAGTCGCAATGCATTCATCATGAATTCGAAAGGCAGTTCCGCTGCTGGCACTGATTTTTCTTCCTGTACAAACCCCTGTTCCGCCGCCGCGTCCAGGTATTGACGCGGGTGCTTGCGACGCATCTGGCGCACCACGCGGTCGGAATAGGAAAGTTTTCCGTGGGCACCCGCGCCGATACCAAGGTAATCGCCGAAGGTCCAGTAATTCAGGTTGTGGCGCGACTGGCGCCCCGGACGGGCGAACGCCGAAGTTTCGTAGTGAAGATAGCCGGCATCACCCAATCGGACTTCAATGGCCTGTTGCATGTCAGCAGCCAGATCATCGGCCGGCAGGGTCGGCGGCGCGCGGTAAAAAGCCGTGTTCGGCTCAATGGTCAGATGGTAGGCCGATACATGGCTGGGCGCGTAAGCCAGCGCCGCATCGATGTCCGCCAAAGCCTGTTCCAGCGTCTGTCCAGGCAATCCGTACATCAGGTCAAGATTGATGTTGTCGAAATTCGCCAGGGCAATTTCGATCGCTTTCCTGGCCTGCGCGGCATCGTGCACGCGGCCAAGGGCCCGCAGATGCTGGTCCTCAAAACTCTGGATGCCGATAGAAAGGCGGTTGACGCCTGCCGCGCGGAAGTCAGCGAATTTTTGCGCTTCGAAGGTGCCCGGATTGGCCTCCAGGGTAATTTCGGCATCCGGCGTCAGAGCGACCCTCGCACGAATCGCCGCCAGGAGATCGTTCACGGCAGCACCGGACAACAGGGATGGCGTGCCCCCCCCGAGAAATACGGTTTTGACCTGCCGTCCCCAGATTCCCGGCAAGGCCGATTCCAGGTCGGTGACCAGCGCAGCGACATATTCCGCTTCCGGTAACGGGCCTCTGGACGCATGCGAATTGAAGTCGCAATAAGGGCACTTACGCACACACCAGGGAATGTGCACATAAAGGGAAAGGGGGGGCAGCACCTGGAAGGCGATTCGATCCGGGGGAACCGGCGTGGAAAGCAGCATGGGATGTCAGACCTGACGGTGTCGGGAGGGGCGCGCTTACTATAGACTTTTTCATCCTTCATGCCGCTTCGGGTTCATGCCCGCATACCGGCCCGGAAGGAATCCTCCATAAATATGACCAGCACGCCGCCGCAACACGAGCACAGCAGCCATCCGATCGGGATCTTCGATTCGGGTGTCGGAGGACTCACTATCTTGCGCGCCATTGCCGAGGCGCTGCCGCGAGAAAACCTGCTGTACGTGGCCGACACCGCCCACCTTCCCTACGGCGGGAAATCCGGCCAGGCCGTGGAGCATCGCGCAGTCTGGATTACAAAGTTTCTGGTCTCCCAAGGGGCAAAGGCCATTGTGGTCGCTTGCAACACCGCGACCGCGCTCGCCATCAACCGGTTGCGCAAGGAGTTTGCCCTGCCATTTGTCGGCGTCGAACCCGCAATCAAGCCAGCCATCGCGGCCACCCGAAACGGCGTTGTCGGCGTGCTGGCGACACCAGCGCTGCTGGGCAGCGAGAGGTTCGGCGACCTGCTGCGCCGCTTTGGACCAGGCATACGGATGGTGACCCAGGCATGTGCGGGTCTTGCCGAACACATCGAGCGGGGTGAATTGGACAGCGCACGAACCTTGGATATGCTCGGCGGATTTGTCAAACCCTTGCTTGCCGAGGGTGCCGATACCATTGTTCTGGGGTGTACCCACTATCCCTTGCTGCTCCGGTCGGTCCGGGAAATCGCCGGGCCCGGTGTGACCGTGATCGAAAATGGCGAAGCGGTTGCGCGCGAACTCGGGCGCCAGCTCGCCATGCGGGGCCTGCTGCGCAGCCAGGGCATTGGAGGACGGCTCTTTCACGCCAGCGGATCGGTTACCAGCCTCGAACAACTGCTGATCCGATTGGGCGAAACCAACGTCGTTGTTGCGTCCCTGCCCGAAAGCGCCGATTGAATCAGAATTCGCGGAGACGAGCGAGCAACGCAGCCATCGCCTTGCCCCGGTGACTGACCCGGTTTTTTTGCGCGGGATCGAGCTCGGCGCCGGTTCTGCCAAGGGCGGGATCCAGAAACAGCGGATCGTATCCGAAGCCCTGATTGCCGCGCGGCTGGCGCAGAATTTCGCCATGCCACAGGCCTTCTGCGATCAAGGGCTGTGGATCGTCGGGGGAACGGACCAATACCATCAGGCAGACGTAGTGCGCCCTGCGATTTTCGCTGTTTTCCAGCAGCTCGAGCAGTCGCGCATTGTTCCTCGCGTCGGAACCGGGCGCACCGGCAAACCGCGCGGAAAATACGCCGGGCGCCCCGCCCATCGCTTCCACACAGATTCCCGAGTCATCGGCCAGCGCCGGCAGTCCGGAGGCAAAGGACGCATGGCGCGCCTTGGCCAGCGCGTTTTCCACAAACGTTTTAAAGGGTTCTTCCGCTTCGGAAATCTTCAGAGACCGTTGCGGCAGGACTTCAATGCAAAGCGGCGCCAGCATCTGTTCGATTTCCACCACCTTGCCGGGGTTGCCACTGGCAATGACGAGTTTTTCCAGCTTCGGAGCCATCTCGGGACCTGCCGCCAACCCTTTCAGTACTCGCGTTCCAGTGCCGCGCGTTGGGCGGCGATCAACCCGGCAATGCCTTGTTGCGCCAGCGAAAGCATCTCATCCATATCCTGGCGGGAAAAGGGCGCGCCCTCGGCCGTGCCTTGCACTTCCACCAACGATCCGGATTCCGTCATCACGACATTCATATCGGTGTCGCAGGCGGAATCCTCTGCATAATCCAGATCCAGCATCGGGACACCCTTGACCATCCCAACCGAGACCGCAGCAACGAAGTCCCGGATCGGCCAGGATCGGCACAACTGACGATTTTGTAGTCCGGTGACAGCATCGTGCAACGCTACAAACGCGCCGGTAATCGCGGCGGTCCGGGTACCGCCATCGGCCTGGATGACATCACAATCGATCTGCACGGTCCGTTCTCCGAATGCTTCCAGATTCACCACCGCGCGCAGGCTGCGGCCAATCAAACGCTGAATTTCCTGCGTGCGACCGGATTGTTTGCCACGTGCCGCTTCCCGGTCGATGCGCGTATGTGTCGATCCTGGCAACATGCCGTATTCGGCGGTCAGCCATCCTTGTCCCTTACCTTTCAGGAAGGGTGGCACCTTGTCTTCAACGCTGGCGGTGCAGATCACTTTGGTATCGCCACAGGCGATCAGCACGGAACCATCGGCGTGGCGGGTGTAACGGCGCGTAATGCTGAGGACTCTGGGTTGATCTGCCGCACGGCCGCTGGAACGCATGGAAACTCTCCGGAGCAAGGTGAAGGCGCGGCTGGCCAGGCTGCGTGAAGGGGTCACAATGGAGACCTGCCGGCGCGTTACGGCGCGAAACTTGTATGTTATCTTTCGCCGTGCCCAATTCTGGTCAACTCCGTTTCCCTTGTAAAGTAATCCTACCCCGATGATTTTCAGCATGACCGGTTACGCAGTGGCCGCCGCCGAATTGCCTGCCGGTGCGCTTAACCTCGAGTTGCGCGCGGTCAATCACCGTTATCTGGACATTCAATTTCGCATGCCCGACGAACTGCGCGCGCTGGAAGCCGCGTTCCGCGAAAAACTCAGCGCCCGGATCGGCCGGGGCAAGGTGGAAGTGCGGCTGGGCGTTTTCAAGAATGCTGCCTCACAATCCCAACTGCAACTGGATGCCGGTCTGTTGTCGCGTCTGGCGGAACTGGACAAACAGGTGCGCGCTATCCTCCCGGATGGGGAAAGTCTGGGGGTCGGGGATGTCCTGCGCTGGCCTGGAATGCTCGGCGGCGACACGCTGCATCTGGAATCCCTGCAGGAAGCCTTCCTGCAACTTCTGGATCGCGTCCTCGAAGACTTTCAGGCCACCCGCGCGCGCGAAGGCAACAAGCTTCGGGCGTTGCTGATCGAGCGGATCGTTGCCGCGGAAGCATTGGTAAAAAAAATCACACCGCGCATTCCGCTGCTGGTGAATGTCTACCGGGAGAAACTAAACAACCGCCTTCGCGAAGCCATGGTCAACATGGAAGACGAGCGATTGAAGCAGGAACTGGTGTTGTTCGCCTCCAAGATCGACATTGACGAAGAACTATCCAGATTGAGTGCGCATTTCGTGGAAATCCGGCGAATTCTGGACAAGGGCGGCGCCGTCGGCAAACGGCTCGATTTTCTGATGCAAGAGCTCAACAGGGAGGCCAATACCCTGGGCTCCAAAGCCGTGGATCCGGAAGTCTCGCAGACTTCGATGGATCTGAAAGTATTCATTGAGCAAATGCGCGAACAAATTCAGAACATCGAATGAGCGGCAACGTTTTTATTGTTTGTGCGCCATCCGGGGCCGGGAAAACTTCTCTGGTCCGCGAACTGCTGCGTCGCGACCCGCTGGTGCAATTGTCCGTGTCCTACACCACGCGCAAGGCACGCCCGGGAGAACGGGAAGGGATTGACTATCACTTCGTTTCTCCCGCGGATTTCAACGCCATGCTGGAACGCGGCGAATTCCTCGAAAGCGCGCTGGTACACGGAAACTCCTACGCAACCTCGCATGCCTGGATCCGGCAGCAGCGCGACGCGGAGCGAGACATTTTGCTCGAGATCGACTGGCAGGGAGCCCAGCAGGTCCGTCGGCTGATTCCGGACGTCATCGGTATTTTCATCCTGCCGCCTTCCTTTGACGAGCTCAAATCGCGCCTGACCGCCCGCGGCCAGGACAGCCAGGCGACCATCGAGGCAAGAATCCGCGGCGCCAGGGCGGAAATCGCCCATGTGGCGGAGTTCGACTATGTTATGATCAACAAAGATTTCTCCAAATCGGCCAACGAGTTGACGAGCATTGTCTGCGCAGCACGATTGCGGACAGCCACTCAGCTCCAGCGGCATCGTGAATTGGTCAACAAACTTAATCAGGCGGCAAATGGCTAGAATTACTGTTGAGGATTGTCTGAAGCACATCCCGAATCGTTTTGAGCTCACGCTGGCCGCCACCTACCGCGCCCGGCAAATCGCCACGGGTGCAACGGCTACGCTCGAAACCAACAAGGACAAGCCAACCGTCATCGCCCTGCGGGAAATTGCCGCCCAGAAAATTGGTGCCGATATCCTCAAGACCAAGCCCTGACGCGGTACGGCGCCGAACCACAGCTGCCGGGGGTTGGCGCGCCCTGCGTGTTCTTCGGGGACATCGGGATGTTGCAGCGACAGCCGGCTGAAATCCCCGCACCGGCGATGTCCGAAGCCGAAGTTCTTTTCCAGGACGCAGCCTGCTACCTCAAACCGGAGGATGTCGGGCAACTGAAGCGCGCGTATCAATTCAGCGAATTGGCCCATCACGGGCAGTTCCGCCATTCCGGCGATCCTTACATTTCCCACCCCATCGCGGTCGCCCAGATCCTTGTCCAATGGCATCTGGACGGTCAGGCGTTGACCGCTGCGCTCCTGCACGACGTGATGGAAGACACCGCCGTCACCAAGCTGGAAATCAGCGACGAATTCGGCAAACAGGTCGCCGATCTTGTCGATGGCGTCTCGAAAATCGACCGCATCGAATTTCAGACCCACGAGCAGGCGCAGGCGGAAAACTTCCGCAAGATGCTGCTGGCGATGGCCCGCGACGTTCGTGTGATACTGATCAAGTTGGCCGACCGGCTGCACAATATGCGCACGCTGGAGGTCATGCAGCCGAAAAAACGCGCGCGCATCGCCCGCGAAACCCTGGAGATTTTCGCCCCCATCGCCAACCGGCTGGGACTCAATCAGCTCTTTCAGGAACTCCAGGAGCTATCGTTCCGGCATCTGTATCCGAATCGCTACCAGGTCTTGTCCAAGGCGTTGCTGCGGGCGCGCGGGAACCGCCGGGAGGTGGTCGACAAGATCCTCGATGCGATCAAGCACAAACTGGCCGAAAACCATATCGAGGCAACAGTTTCGGGCCGGGAAAAAAATCTCTACAGCATTTACAAGAAAATGCAGGAGAAAAACCTGTCCTTTGCGGAAGTGTTCGACATATACGGTTTTCGCGTCATTGTCCGCGATGCCCCCTCCTGTTACCTGTCACTCGGCGCGCTGCATCAACTCTACAAACCCATTCCCGGAAAGTTCAAGGACTACATCGCCATTCAAAAAGCAAATGGTTATCAGTCGGTGCATACCACCCTGTTCGGGCCATTCGGCACCCCCATCGAAGTGCAGATTCGCACCCAGGAAATGCACAAGATCGCGGAGGCAGGCGTTGCCTCTCACTGGCTGTACAAAGAAAACGACACGCTCAATGACTTGCATGCAAAAACTCACCAATGGTTGCAAAGCCTGCTGGAAATGCAGTCCGATTCAGGGGACTCGATCGAGTTTCTGGAGCACCTGAAAGTCGATCTGTTTCCCGATTCCGTATACGTCTTCACCCCCAAGGGAAGAATCATGGCCCTGCCTCATGGGGCAACCTGCATCGATTTTGCGTACGCCGTCCATACGGATATCGGCAACCGGTGTATCGCGGCCAAGATCAACAATGAACTCGTGCAGCTGCGCAGTGAACTGCACAACGGGGACCGGGTCGAAATCCTGACGGCGGCCAACGCAAAACCCAATCCCGCCTGGCTCACCTATGTCACCACCGGCAAGGCCCGCTCGCACATACGCCATTTCCTCAAAACCATGCAGTGGGAGGAGTCCTCACAACTGGGGGAAAGACTGCTCCATCAGGCCCTGGTCGCATTGGGATCCAGTCCGGAGCGCATTGGCGAAGCGCAGTGGGATAAACTGGCGAAAGAAACCGGCGCCAAATCTCACGTGGAGGTACTCGCTGACATCGGCCTAGGCAAACAACTGGCAATTGTCGTCGCGCGCCAATTGCTCTCCATCGCCGAACCCAAGGGCGCACATCCAGAAAAACTTCCCGGCAGTCTGGTCATACGCGGCTCGGAAGGCATGGCACTGCAATTCGCGAAATGCTGCCGCCCCATCCCTGGCGACCCCATCATTGGATTCCTGCGCAAAGGTCATGGCCTGGTCATCCACACGCACGACTGCACCGTGGCACGCAAGACCCGCCACGATCCGGAGAAGTGGCTGGATGTTGAATGGGCGCCGGACACCAAGAAGCTTTTCTCGGTCAATATCAAGATGGTGGCCACCAACGAACGCGGCGTTCTGGCCAAAATCGCCGCGACCATCGCTGAAACCGAATCCAATATCGACCACGTCAGCATGGAGCCGGGGGATTCGACGGCCTACACAGTGATTCACTTCACCCTGCAGGTCCACAATCGCCTCCATCTGGCCCAGATTCTGCGCAGCCTGCGGCATCGATCCGAGGTGTTGCGCATCTGGCGATTGAAGGGCTGAGGAAGAATTCTGGTGATTACCCCCGTTCACAAAATGGAATCGAACAGCATCATGCCTACCAGAAGATATTCTTGGAGATCGTCATTGTTTTCGACGCGTGGACTCTTTCTGCCTCTGCTTGCTGCCGCCCTGCTGTCCCCCTCGGCGAATTCGGCGGACCCGGATTCGAATACTGCTGCACCGCAAATGTCCAGGCGCGATTCCCTCGAACTTCCGGGTCTGACCGCCGGTTGTCATGTTTGTGAGTGGCGTCCGAAACGGAACAACATGCCAGCCGCGGAATTCTGTGGTCACGACGACAACGGCTTGCCGCAGACCGGTTTGTTCGAGTGTGGTTTCTTGCCGGACTGTAAACGCCAATGCAATTTCCTGGAGTGCCTCGGCCGCTGACGTCGGCAACCGTTTCTCCCGGCGAAAACGCCTCGAAAATCTAATCTTTCCTTGCCGCAAGGTCGCCTTCCGGCGACAGGTTTCCCCTGACTGGCCAGCATGTTCCCGGATCGAACTGGAATGGAATCGTTAACTTCCTGTTACGGGTAAGCTAATTTTGCGTGGCACGGCGCTTGCGAAAGAGGCCTCAGGTTCGACATTTCCCGAATGAGGCCCTCCAATGTTCATCGACACATCCAATCTGACTGCGCGACCCGCTCGGTCCGTTTTCCAACTTGCACAGGAGGGCATCCAGACACTTTTTCTGTTTTGTTTGTTCGCCTTGATGTGGCTGGGGTTTGCAGGTCTCGCCTACAAGGCACTGCACGAAGGCGGATGGGTGGACGGCCTGCTCGCCCATCTTTGGCGGCAACACCCCTCTGCGACTGTTGTAACGGTCGTCATGGCGATTGTCGCAGGCGTCTGGACCAAGAAATACACCGATAGCGTCGCGATGTTCGGAAACCGCGGCGATTACCTCGTCTATGGCTGTCTGGGACTAGGATTGTTCTTCGCCATAAAGTTTGCTTTCACCGGATTCATTTAAGACCCGGTGCAGATCCCAGATCTGCTGTGCTTTCATCTGCCCTGGGCGATAGCCGTACGTCGCCTGCAGACGACTGACTCTCGGCCAAGGAATCAAGGCGTTGGCAGCAAGCAGGCAAACTCTGTCGCCTTTTTCACTGCCAGGCAGCAACGGGACGCATTCAATCCCCATTGCGCCAGTCAGGCAGGGTGGTCTCGATCCACTTTAGTCGGCGCCAACAAAAGCCGCCATTGCGGCGGCGAAATTCTCTCCCCCAAAACACTGCACTACTCAGGCGGCTTTCTTCACCGGATTCATCAAACACCCCAGGCCCTCAATCCGGCATTCCGCGACATCGCCATGTCGGATCACCACAGCTCCCGGTGTTCCGGTACTGATGATATCGCCAGGATAGAGTGTGGCCACATGGGAATGGAAGGACACCAGGTAGTCCGGCGGAAATGCCATGTTGCCCACGATGTTTTCCCGGTGCAGCTTGCCGTTGCACCAGGTTCCCACTTTCGTCTGCAGCAGATCGGGAACTTCGTCCGGCGTCATCAGTTCCGGTCCGAAGGAAAAAAACGTGTCGAAGTTTTTTGCCCGGGTCAAAAACCGCGGATTCTTCTGCAGGATGTCTTCCGCTGTCATGTCCAGGATCAGGCAATATCCGGCGACGAATGCGCGGACCTGGGCTTCGGATATCTTTCTGCAGGTCTTTCCAATGATGACGCCGATTTCCGCCTCGGCGGTGACACGCTCCGACTGTGGCGGTAATTCGATCACCTCGCCAGGCCCGATAATGGTGTTGTCGCACTTCATGAAAGACGCTGGCTCCGTCGGAAACGGCACGTTCAGGTCTGCCGCGTGATCCCGGTAGTTCAAACCAATGCCGAGAATCTTGCGCGGATGCCGGTACAGGGGTCCGTAACGAAGTGCTTCCGGCGGAATTCTTGTCGGTGTTCGTTCTGCATCCGCAAGCAGGCCCTTGTCCAATCCTCGCTGAAGGAGACCATACAAGCCGACTGGCCAGGATTTTCCCAAATGCCGGTTAATCGCCTCCACCACAACGATGCCGGATGCGGTGACCACACCGGCTTGCTCCACCCCATTTATCGCTACCGTACACAATCGCATTGTTCGTTCTCCGAGGTTGCCCAGGCCTGTTGTTCGTTCCCGTCATTTTTCCGCGCAAAACCGGCCACCGCCCAGGACGCGTTGCCGGATGAGTGCTACCAGACGCGCATAGGAATCATAGAATGCCTGATTGCCGCTAGGCGTGCCGTGCTTGTGCGTTTCCTCGCGTAATTGGCGATACATTGCAAATCGGTCCTCGAGGATCCGCGACCATTCGACGCTCAGGTCTTCGACCTGGACGTTGCGAAAACCCGATTGATGCAACATCTGGCGATAGGTTTCGGCGCTTTGCAAAGTCTGCACGGCCATGCCTCGCCACATCAGGTCAGCATCGGATGGCGCCAATTCTTGATGCAAGATCCAGTCGGTCAGCGCAAACCGTCCTGCCGGTTTTAATACACGAAAAGCTTCTGCAAACGCGCGGCGTTTATCCGGCACATGCAAAAACGCCTCCTGAGAGATCACGGCATCCATCGTGGCAGAGGCCAAAGGCACCTGCATTACGTCCCCGCGTACGACTTGCACCCGCGCAGACAGTCCTACCCGGCGCGTCAGGTCCGCCGCGCCCGGCGCGCGATCGGGATTCAATTCGATACAAACAACGTTTGCTCCGTATCGATGCGCAAGGTAGCGCGCCGGCCCCGCCAAACCTGCACAAAAATCGGCCACCAGCGTCCCCGACATGATGCCTGCCCTGGCGGCCAAGGCCTCCACCGCGCCAGTGCCGCCGTAGTGATCCTGGTCGTAGGCGAAAAGTTCTTCCGGTCGCAGGCTGTCCAGCCCCCCCCGAGCCGACGCCAGACTGGCGAGTACCTGCCGGTGCGAAATGGGGTGGCTACTGTAAAAAGCCAGCACGTCTTGCAAATCATGCAACATGGTATTGGACATCCTGGGAAGAATTGGAATGTGTCGCCTGCCAACAGCCCGGGTTCAAGGGATTGAACGCATTCCCCAGGCTTTCGCAGCGAAAGAGCACTTATCTGGTCAAACGACTGAAGGACTATCGCTTCGGATCACGAACCAATGACTTCATTTCACTGGCGGCAAAAAATTTCTCCGACGATCAGATCAAGCAGCTTGCGCATTAAAGAAAACGAATGGGGGCGGCAATCGCCGCCCCGTCACGGGGATTTCGTGGTGGGCCGTGAAGGACTTGAACCTTCGACCGTTGGATTAAGAGTCCACTGCTCTACCAGCTGAGCTAACAGCCCTCCGTTTCGAGCGGCGGATTCTAGCAAAAAAAACTCGGGACAGGCACGACTGTCGCGACTTTGTATGCGGCATCAACCGCTCCCGATCCATGGCACGAGTCGGACGACCGGCACTCCGCCGTCAAGGGTCGACGTCCGGGCGGTGTGCCGCTTTCAGGAACGATTCCTGCATATTTTCCCTTGCGCGATGCCTGTTCCCAAGAAAGTGCAAGACCTCGCATGCGGAACGGGGTATGTTTCCTGTTTGCGGCAACGTTAGCCTAATATATCCCGGAAAACGAAAGAGAGGGAGCGGATTTGAAGACTGAATTCAAGGCAGCATCGGTCCTGGAACGACTGGGCAAAACCCTTTCAGACGCACAGATTGACTACCACGCCGGGAAGGGGATCCACGAGTTCATCGTGCGTCTGGGCGGCATGCGTCACGTGGTCGACTTTACCGACGACCTGATGGAAAAAAAGAACGACCGGGACCTGTCCGTCGTGATCCTTGGCATTCTGGAGCGCGCTTCCACGCAATCGCTTCCGATCCACTTCATGGTCAGAAACGAAAACTTCGAAAATGTGATGAAGGAATTGCACCGCTGAAAGTCGCGCATTTCCCCAACGATAAAAGGCCGGCAAATGCCGGCCTTTTGACATTCTGGTAGGCGGTGCGAGATTTGAACTCGCGACCAACGGATTAAAAGTCCGCTGCTCTACCGACTGAGCTAACCGCCCAAAAAAAGAGGCGCATTTTACTTGCGCTAAGAGAAAGGCGTCAAACAATGCTTGTTCCGGGCATTTGACCATCGTCCAGTGCCAACGCGAACTGAACGACACCGCCCTCACCGGTGTCGCGAATAACAGGTCTTCGCCAGCTGTGGATGTCTTCCCGGAGACAGTACGGCCTACTTGAGCTTGGCCAGCCGCCCTTTTGCTTTCTCGGCAGAGTCGCTCGTCGGATATCTGGCGATCAATTCCTCCAATGTCTTCTTTGCTGCCGCATTGTCTCCCAGGCTGGTTTCGGCTGTACCGATGATCAACATGGCGTCTGGCGCCTTGTTGCTGTCTGGAAAGGCACCCAGCAAGCGTCGGTGCGAATCGATGGCGCCGCGATAATCCTTAAGCTGAAAGTGACACTCTCCGATCCAGTACAACGCATTGGGCGCCAGGGAATGTTTGGGATGCGCCTTGAACAGGCTATCGAAACCCTTGATTGCCGCATGGTAATCTCCAATGCGGAAATTGCTCAGCGCGTTGTCGTAACTGCGTTGCACCGCTGCCTGATCCACGCCGCTGAGCGTCGCCGGCGGCAAGGTGGTGGATCCCGCTGGGGCTGCAGACTCTGTGGCCGGCGTCGAACTCGAGGCCGGCATTTCAGGAACATTTGCGCCCGGCGCAGCCACCGCCACGCCCTGCGCCGCTGCGGCGGCGCCCCCCTGGCTGAGATTCTGTTCCAGTTGCCGAATGCGTGCTTCCAGCGCTGCAATGACGTCCGCTTCCTTCTTCGAGGTCGTCACCTGCCCTTCCATCCGGCGCAGCCGCGTGTCGAGATCCACGTACATGTCCCGCTGCCTCTTCTGCGCGTTTTCCATGCCGTTGTTCAGCACCTCTATTTGTCCCCGCAACCGGTTCACATCGAGATTCAGGGCATCGACCTGGTTCATCAATTGCACCACACCGCTGCGATCCGTCGACTGTTTTTCGACGCGCACAACCGCTGCGTCGGTTTTCTGTTGGGCCTGGGCCAGCAACTGCACCTGGTTGCTCACGTCGGCAATTCTGGTGGAAACTTCCTGTTGGCGACTTTGCGCCTTGTTCCAATCGGTGGTCAGCACCGCCTGTTCGGCGACCACTGCCACCAGGGAATTTCTGATTTCCGTCTGCAGGCGGCTCAATCCCGCATAACGAGTTTCCAGAATCGCCGTAGTGTCCTGCATTGCCACACGCCAGGATTCCAGGGATCGGACGCGACCCTGCATGTCTCCCCCGGATGGAGCATCCCGCGTCGCGGAGGGAGCTGCGACTGGATCGCCGGCAGCAAAGGCATTCTGCCCATCAAGACCCAGACCCACGAAGACAAAATACACTGGGAGAATTGCGCTCCTAAGTGCGGGGCGATTTTTCATTGATACACTCCTTCGTCACTCGAATCAGACAGACCGCAATCCTCCAAGGCATTTCATTGCGGCTCATCCGGATACACGATGTCACTGCGACGATTCTTTGCATGGCTCTCTTCGTCCTGGCCCAGCGCTACGGGTTTTTCCGAGCCAAAGCTGACTGTGCGCAGTTGCGACCCCGTCACGCCAAGTGCCAGCATGACGCGCCGAACGCTCTCTGCCCGCTTGGAGCCGAGTGACAAGTTGTATTCGCGGCTGCCACGATCATCACAATTGCCTTCGATCACAATGGACAATGCCTTGTTCGCGATGAGGAACTTGGCATGCGCCTCGATAATGGGCAGTTGTTGTTCATCGATGACAAATTGGTCATACGCGAAATAGACGCTGCGCTTTCCAAGCAGGCTTGATGCATCCTTGAGTTGTCCCCAGACTTCGCTTTCGGGACGGCCGACAATGGCGGTATCACCCGCCGCGCCGCCAACAATGGCCTCCCCCCCGGGGTTGCGCACAGCCGCAGAATCCTCCGTCAATCGCGATTTTTCGCGCTGACCATCGGTTTTTTCCTGATCACGAGTACGTTGGGCATCCAGTTCCCGCCGAAAATCTTCCAGTTCCTTGGCCAGCCGATTTTGTTCCTCCTGAAGGCGTTGCTCCTGCGCCAGTCGTTGCGCGGCCTCCGTTTCCCGCCTGGTTGCCTCCTCGGCGCGCAGCCGGCTTTCTTCCGCCTGACGCCGCGCCTGTTCCTCCTCCTGTTGTCGGACCCTGTATTCTTCCATTTGCCGCGCGATTTTCTGCTCTCGGTCGATTCGTTCCAGTTCCACGCGCTGGCGCTCGGCCTCGTCAGCGGCACGCTTGGCAACTTCGGCTTCGTCACGCTGTCGTTGCGCCGCCGCTTGTTCCTGCCTTTTCTGCATTGCGGCGGCATCAAGCACTTCGCGATCCTCGATGCTGGCCGACTGTTTGGTAGCCGTTGCGCAGCCTGCCAGCCATATTGCGGCAATGAGCAGAATCCAGATCCGTTTCATCTGAGCACCCTTTCTGAATGATTCACAAATTCTCAGCGATCTTGGCGATGGACAGCGTCGGTCTCAACAGCAAATCCGGCGCCTGAGAATGGACAAAGGGCAGCCATCGGCTGCCCTTCTCTAGTATTGCGGCGGCGACCTCTACCGAGTTCAGCGCGCAGATTTCGCCCCGGGCGGTTCAATTTATTTCGGCTCACCCGGGTAGACGATGTCGCTTCGCCGGTTTTTCGCCCAACTTTCCTCGTCCTGCCCGAGCGCCACCGGCTTTTCGGCACCGAAACTGACCGACTCGATCTGTTTGTCCCGGACCCCCAGCAGGACCATTGCGCGCTTTACGCCGTCGGCGCGTCGCTGGCCAAGCGCCAGATTGTATTCCCGGCTGCCACGATCATCACAATTTCCCTGAATGGTCACGCGCACGGCGGCATTGTCCTCGAGAAATTTTGCATGCGCGCCGACGATCGGAACGAATTCTTCCTTGATGTCATAACGGTCGTAGTCGAAATAGATGCTGCGCTGGGACAAAGGACTGCCAGTCTGCTTGAGTTGCGCCCAGGCATCCCCTTTCAATTGGGACTCGCCCACCCCTCCATCCGGCAAGGGCTTCACAATAGGTTGATCGGCTTGGCGGCGGCGCTGTTCTTCCAGCAGTCGGCTCGACTCTTCCTTCTCCTTTGCGATTTTCGCCTGGCGATCTGCTTCCTGCTGTTTTTGCGCCTCGTCCTGCTGCTTGCTTTGCGCAGCCTGCTGTTCGCTCAGCGTGCGATCCTCAATGTCGGCGGTCTTCTGCCCTTGTGTCGCACAACCTCCAACGACCAGACTCAGAACCAGAAGAATGAATTGAATTCTCATCACTCGAAACTCCCTTATCGACGATTGTTGGACAGAGGTCCCCAAGCTGGCTCGCGTATGTCGCCAGACTGTACCGTAATCCTTTGCTTGATCCGTCCATCGCTCGAAACGGCGGCTAATATACCACGGCCTTTCACCTCCGACGCATACAGGATGATCTTGCCGTTGGGCGCAAAAGTCGGCGATTGGTCCAGATTCCCGGAAGTCAGAATCTGCATCTGCCTGGAATTAATATCCAACATGGCAACGTTGAATTTTCCCTCGTTGCGATGAATGAAAATGAAGTGTTTGCCGTCGGGGCTGTAACGCGGCGTCACATTGTAGGCGCCTTCGAATGTCATGCGCTCGGCCTCTCCACTGCCATCTGCACGCATGCGGTAAATTTGCGGGCTGCCAGCGCGATCCGACGTGAAAAGGATGTGCTTTCCGTCAGGCGAAAAGCTGGGCTCCGTATCGATCGCCTGGGAGGTCGTCAGGCGCGTCAATCCGGTCCCATCGGCATTGATGAGGTAGATGTTCGAGGTGCCGTCCTTGGTCAGCACTACCGAGAGTTTGTCGCCACCCGGCGACCAGGCCGGCGCCGAATTGGAACCCTCATAGTTGGCCACGATGCTACGGGTGCCATTGACCAGATTGTGGACAAATACGATGGGCTTGCGCCGTTCGAACGAGACATACGCGATGCGCGTGCCATCCGGCGACCACTGAGGCGAGATGATCGGCTCCTTGTGTGCAAGGATGAAGTCGGCCGACTGTCCGTCGGCATCGGAAACCTGCAGTTCAAAGCGCTCTGCAGTCTTTGTCACAAAGCAGATTTTGGTGGCGAAGACGCCGGGTTCACCGATGAGCTTTTCATGAATCAGATCGGCGATCTTGTGGGCGGTTGCACGCAGCTGGGAAACAGTGACGGTATAGGAGAATCCCAGCACCTGCGATTGCCTGGCAACGTCCATCAGCCGGAAACGCACCTCGACGTGGCCGTCGCCTTTCTCCTGAATGCTGCCGATCACCAGGGACTCCGCACCTTCGTTTTTCCAGTAGCGGTAGTTGATATCTTTAGGTTCCGCGGGAAACGGGCGCACACTACCCACCGATCCGAGCTTGAACAGGCCACTTCTTTGCAAATCGGCCGAAACGATCTGGCTGACGCGTTGGATGTAACGGTCTTCTCCAACGAGCGGCAGAATCGTAATCGGCGCCTGGTTGGCCCCGCCGCCGATAATTTCAATCGTCAACGGCGCAGCCGCGGCGCCGGCACCAATCAAGCCCATCAAAATTCCAAAAAACGCAAAGCCCAACTTGGCAGTGTGTGTGGTCATCAGTCGCCTTTGTGCACCCATTCAGTCAATCAATCTTTAGGACGGAACAACAAGGATAATTCGCGAAAATTGTCCTGGAACAATTCGGATTCCGATGGGACGGGAAGCGGTTGGGCCGCATGAATGGCCCTTTCCACCGCGGCATCATAGGCGGCGCTGCCGCTCGTTTTTGTCAGTGTGGCACTGAGCACTTCGCCTCCGGGAAGCAGCACGACGTCGAACCGAGCCTCGGGATTGCCATCAATATTGGGCGGCATGACAACCCGGCTGCGAATTTTTACCATGATCTTGTCCACGAACTCGGAGATCTTCTTGGCATGGGCAGCACGCTCGGCACTGTCCGCCCGGTTGCGCGCCTCTTCTGCCTCCTTTTGTTTTCGGATCGCGTCGAGTTTCCGTTGTTCGCGCTCCAGTGCTGCCGCACGTTCCTTGCGTTCCAGCTCGCGCTTCAATTCCTGCTCTTCGGCCCGTCTTTTCTCCTCCACACGGCGAGCCTCGGCTTCTTCCCGTTCGCGCTCCTGGCGAAGCAGTTTTTGTTCCGACTCGGCGCGCCGTTGCGCGTCGGCCTCATGGCGCTTTTCCTCTTCCAGCCGGCGTTTCTCCGCTTCCGCCTGCTTGCGCTCTTCCTGCAGACGCGCTTGTTCTTCTTTTTGCAGGCGTCGTTTTTCCTTCAATTCGATTTCCGCAGCCGTCGGTTTGGGCGGCGCAACTTCTATTGGCGTGCGCGGCGGAGGCGGAGGGGGCGGCAGTTGCTTTTTTATTTCCGGCAGCGGTCTTGCCGCTTGAGGCTCGATGACGGCCGGGCGACGTTCCGGCTCCGGCAACTCTCCCCAGAGCTCCACCAACACCGGTCCGACCGGTTTTTTTTGCCAGCTCACACCAAAAAAAAGCAAGCCAAAAAAAATCACATGCACCGAGAACGCCATGACACCCGATGCAAACCGGCCGGGATCATTCACGGTATACATGGTCATCCCGAACGCGGTTTCGCCAAGAGGCCGACTCGCTTGACGCGGTTTTGTTGCAACAGATCCATCACCTGCATCACAACTTCGTACTTGACGTCCTTGTCTGCCGAAATCACCACCGGCTGGTCTGGTTTCTTCGCCTGTTTTCCCTTGATCAAGGCAACCAACTCGTCACGGCTGACCGGGCGCTCTGCAGCGCCGACCTCACGGTCGGTCATCGACAGCTTTCCGCCTTCGCGAATGGTGATTTCGATGGGCTGCGCTGGCGGGGCGGAAGTCTTGCCGATACTCGGCAAATCCACCACGCCGGGATTCATGAGCGGCGCAGTCACCATGAAAATGACCAGCAGTACCAGCATCACGTCGATGTACGGCACGACGTTGATCTGATTCATCAGGCGGGCGTGGCGTCGCGGCATGTCTTCAGGAACCCGTCGCCGCCAGATTCACCGGCTGCGTGGCCGCCATCTGGGTCGCTGAATTGGCCTGGCGCTGGAGGATGTTGGAGAATTCCTCCATGAAACTCTCGAATCGCGTGGACAAGCGCTCAATATGCCGTACAAAGTGGTTGTAGGCGATCACCGCGGGAATTGCCGCAAACAGGCCCATCGCCGTCGCCACCAGCGCCTCGGCAATCCCTGGCGCCACATGCGCCAGCGTGGCCTGGCCGACATTGGCCAGTCCTCGGAAGGCATTCATGATTCCCCATACGGTCCCAAACAAACCAACATAGGGACTGACGGACCCCACCGTCGCCAGAAACGAGAGGTGAGATTCCAGATGGTCGAGTTCTCTCTGATAGGTTGCTCGCATCGCGCGCCGGGTTCCGTCCATCAGCACCGCGAGACTGGTGCCCGTCTGTTTGCGTACTTTGACAAACTCGCGAAATCCGGATTCGAAGATGCGTTCCATGCTGGCCGCCTGATGACGGCCGGCCGCGGCAGCCTGGAACAGGATGCCCAGATCCGCACCACTCCAGAAGTTACGCTCGAATTGGTCGGTGCGCCGATTTGCGTCCCGGACCACGAACGTCTTTCGAAAAATAAACCACCACGATATCAGGGAAATCACCAATAACAGTCCCATGACCAGTTGAACCAGGACACTGGCATTGCCGATCAGGGTGATGAAGGAAAGATCCTGGGAAACGTTCATGATTGTCTGATCTTTTCTCTTAAACGCAACCGCGAAACAGGCGGGGTTGCCGCGCCTTGAAGACTTTCATCGGAAAATTTTTCTGCTTCGACTGCCAGCGCAATCCGTACTTCTTCCGGAAATGCGATGGGTCGCAAACCGTCCGTCGTCACGCTGGCAATATTGACCACCGAACGTACCAGGACCTCCTCCCCGCGCCGGACATTCTGGGCAAAGGTGACCTGTGCGCGGCCGATCTTCAACAGGGAGACACTCACCATCACCATATCGTCCAAACGCGCCGGCGCAATATAGGCGATCTCCAGACCGCGAACGATGAATAAGAGCTCAAAGCGACGGGCAAGTTCCTTCGCGTCGAACCCCCGCTCCCGCAGCCACTCTGTGCGGGCACGCTCCATGAAATGCAGAAAGGTGGCGTGAAATACCACGCCCCCGGCATCGGTGTCCTGGAAATAAATCCGGACGGGCACTTCAAACACGTTCACCATTCGCCCAGAGCTCAGCACCCCCCGATCGGGAAGGAACCGTCAGGCCAAAATGCCGATACGTGGAAAGTGTGGCCATCCGTCCGCGCGGTGTGCGCTGCAGATACCCTTGCTGGATGAGAAAAGGCTCCAGCACATCTTCAATGGTGTCGCGTTCTTCTCCGATCGCCGCCGCCAGATTGTCGACCCCAACCGGTCCTCCGCCAAATTTTTCCATCACAGCCAGCAAGAGTTTGCGGTCCATGATGTCCAAACCCGCCAGGTCCACGTCGAGCATTTTGAGGGCCAGATCCGCAACCGTCTTGCTGATCCGCCCCTCAGCCTTGACCTCGGCATAATCGCGCACGCGCCGCAAAAGGCGATTGGAAATCCTCGGTGTGCCGCGCGAACGCGAGGCGATTTCGAATGCGCCGTCCGGGTCGATAGCAACGTTCATCAGGCCCGATGAACGCTCCACGATCTGCGTCAATTCCTGTGGGGAATAAAACTCGAGTCGCGATACGATCCCAAACCGGTCGCGCAGAGGGTTGGTCAACATCCCCGCCCGGGTGGTCGCCCCGACCAGCGTAAACGGCGGCAGGTCCAGTTTCACGGAACGCGCCGCCGGCCCCTCGCCAATCATGATGTCCAGCTGAAAGTCTTCCAGCGCCGGGTAGAGTATTTCCTCCACGACCGGGGAAAGGCGATGAATCTCGTCAATGAACAGAACGTCGTTGGGCTCCAGATTGGTCAACAAGGCCGCCAGGTCGCCCGGTCTTTCCAGCACCGGACCTGAGGTCTGGCGCAGATTGACTCCCATTTCCCTGGCGATGATATGGGCAAGCGTGGTCTTGCCCAACCCCGGCGGGCCGAACAACAACACATGGTCCAGTGACTCGCTCCGGTTTCTGGCCGCTTGAATAAAAATCTGCAACTGGCCGCGAATTTTTTCCTGCCCGACGTATTCTTCGAACCGCTTCGGCCGCAATGCACGCTCCAGCGCCTCTTCCTGAACCGAGAGCGGAACCGGCGCGATCAGGCGATCGGTTTCAATCATGATCGGTCGCCTTCACAAGTAACGAAAAATCGAAGTGTGGTCTCCCACAACCGCAGGGGAAAAGCGCTCCAGAGAGAGCATCCCACGACACGGGTCAGCAGGGAATGTTTCGCGCGATTCGAAACGCAGGTTCTAAATCGCGCCGGTCCGGCCGCCAACATCCACAGCGCCGCCCAACTCATGATTCCTTTGCTCCCTTTGGCAACCAACCTCTCCCGTGGGTAAAAATCGTCGATGAATTATAGCCCAGGGACTGCGCATTTCTCTCGACAGTTCACGCGCCTGTCGCTCCAGGGCGACATCATTGCGTCGAAAACGCTGGAAGATTTTTGGCCAGTCGACGCAAACCAATTTACCGCCAGCCCGCCTGAAATCGAGTCTGCATGGGAACTTCAGGGTCTGGCCAGCAATTGCAACGCTTGCCGGATCGCGTCCTGCACGGATGCCTCCGTGGCGACAGACTCAAGGGATCTGTCCGCCTCTTTTTCACTGTACCCGAGAGCGACCAGGGCACTGAGTGCTTCGTGCTTGCCCGAGATAACGCGGTTTGTTGCGTTAGGCACAACGCCAACTGTCAGCTTGTCCCGCAATTCGAGCAACAGACGTTCTGCGGTTTTTTTTCCAATCCCGGGGATCCTCGTCAACCGCAGACCATCTTGTGTGGCGATGGCTTGATACAGCTCCGAGACGGACAATCCGGACAGAACCGACAGTGCAGTCCGGGCGCCGATGCCGGAGATTTTCAGCAGTTGCCGGAACACTTGCCGCTCCTCCTCTGTGCCAAAGCCAAACAGCAGATGCGCGTCTTCACGCACAATCAGGTGCGTGAGCAGACTGACCACGGTCCCGGTGTCAGGAAGTCCGTAAAAGGTGCTCATCGGGACGTCGATTTCGTAACCGACCCCGCCCGCATCCACTACGACGGTGGGCGGCCGCTTTTCGATGAGTTGCCCCCGCAGGCGTCCGATCACACCAGTCTCCCTCTTTTCATGCGCCGTCCGCCTGTCGACAGTGCGCCCAGTCCAAGTCCGGCGTGCGCGTGGCATATTGCACACGCCAGCGCATCTGCCGCATCGGCACTGGGATTGGCCGGCAGGCCCAATAATCTGCGCACCATTTGTTGTACCTGTGTCTTGTCGGCATGTCCGTTGCCCACCACGGCCTGTTTGACTTGCAGCGCCGTATATTCCCAGACCGGCAACGACGCAATCACCGCGGCACAGATTGCCGCGCCGCGTGCCTGGCCGAGCAACAAGGTGGACTGGGGATTCACATTGACGAACACTTTCTCGACAGCGACATGGGCTGGTGCGTTTCCCGCGATGACTTGCGAAAGTCCCTCCAGAATCAAACGGATTCTCTCCGGCAAAGTCGTTGCTTCGGTGGTGCGAATACGTCCACTGGAAACATAGCCCAGCACCTGCCCGGATTTGTCCACGATCCCGAATCCAGTCACCCGCAGCCCCGGATCGATGCCCAAAATCCGGATAGTCGCCCGTCCTGCGCCCTGGGCGGCAGTTGCGCTCACCCGACGAACTTTCTGATGTTCAATTCCCCTCAGGCACCACCAAAAGTGGTCCCAATAATTGCCGATCGCGTTTGTTGAGACAGGGCGCCACGCTGCTTAACGCTCACCCTTCCAGGATTGCACTGGTATACACCTCTTGCACATCATCGAGTGACTCGATCGCATCCAGTAGTTTCTGCATTTTCACGGCATCGTCACCGACGAGCACGTTCTCCGCTGTGGATTTCATGGTTACCTCCGCGATCTCCGCCTTGAAACCGGCCTTCTCTAGACAGTCTTTCACGGCGATGAATGTCGCCGGGGAGGTGATGACCTCCAGACTGCCATCGTCATTGGCCAGCACATCTTCCGCGCCGGCGTCGAGCGCGGCCTCCATGATTCTTTCTTCGCTGGTCCCGGGGGGGAAAATCAATTGGCCGCAGTGTCTGAAAAGAAATGCCACCGAACCATCGGTGCCCAGATTGCCCCCGTGTTTGGCGAAGGCATGGCGCACGTCCGCTACTGTTCTGGTGCGATTATCCGTCATGCAATCCACAATGACAGCGGCACCCCCTATCCCGTATCCTTCGTAGCGGATTTCTTCGTAATTCACGCCGTCCAGTTCGCCGCTACCGCGTTTCACCGCCCGCTCGACATTGTCCTTCGGCATATTGTTGGCGTAGGCCTTGTCCATCGCCAGGCGCAGGCGCGGATTGGCGCTTGCATCAGACCCGCCCAGTCGGGCAGCTACCGTAATTTCCTTGATGAGCCTGGTAAAAATTTTCCCGCGTTTGGCGTCCTGCCGCCCTTTGCGATGCTGGATATTTGCCCACTTGCTATGGCCGGCCATGTGTCCTCTGGTATTGAAAACGGGAATTCCCGGCGCCCCGAAACGGAAATCTCCTGGTGCGCGATAGGCGACTGATATAATTAAAATTTTATCATACGATCCGTCGCGAAGACGAGATCGAAGACGCAGAACATGCTCACCGCGCTGCCGATTGCCAAATCCACTTTCGATCTTGGGCTGCTTCCCGGGTTGGCCAACCGTCACGGCCTGATCGCCGGCGCAACCGGGACCGGAAAAACCGTGACGCTGCAAACCATAGCCGAATCGCTCAGTGCAATCGGCGTTCCGGTTTTTATGGCTGACGTCAAAGGCGATCTGGCCGGACTTTCCCAAGCCGGCAAGGCAAGTCCCAAACTCACGGAGCGGTTGCAGAACATGGCATTGGGCGACTGGGATTTTGTCGGCTGCCCGGTGACGTTTTGGGATGTGTTTGGCGAAGGGGGACATCCGGTACGCGCCACGGTATCGGAGATGGGGCCACTGCTGCTGGCGCGCCTGTTGAATCTGAATGACACGCAGACCGGTGTATTGACGCTGGTATTCAAGATCGCCGACGACAATGGCCTGTTGCTGCTGGACCTGAAAGATTTGCGTTCGATAGTGCAATTCGTCGGCGATCACGCAAAAGAGTTCACGACGGAGTACGGCAATATTTCCGCGGCAAGCATAGGCGCCATTCAGCGCGGGTTGATCGTCATCGATTCGCAGGGCGGAGACCGTTTTTTTGGAGAGCCGGCGCTGAACATAGACGATCTCATGCAAACCGATGACAAGGGTCGCGGTGTGATCAACATTCTGGCCGCCGACAAGTTGCTCGCTTCGCCCAAGGCCTACGCTACCTTGCTATTGTGGATGCTTTCCGAGCTCTTCGAAGAATTGCCGGAAGTGGGAGACCCCGAAAAACCCAAATTGGTGTTTTTCTTCGACGAAGCGCATTTGTTGTTCAACGATGCACCGCCTGCCCTGCTGGAGAAAATCGAACAGGTCGTCCGACTGATTCGCTCAAAAGGCATCGGGGTGTTCTTCGTCACCCAGAACCCGCTCGACATTCCGGAAGCTGTCCTGGGCCAGCTGGGCAACCGAGTTCAACACGCATTGCGGGCATTCACTCCGCGCGACCAGAAATCCGTCAAGACCGCCGCTACCACCTTGCGCGCCAATCCTGGTCTGGATGTCGAAAAAGTCATCACGGAACTGGCAGTGGGTGAAGCGCTAGTTTCTTTCCTGGACGAAAAAGGCAGGCCTTCCGTGGTCGAACGTGCCTTCATTCGGCCGCCGCACAGCCGCATCGGCCCCGTTACGAAAGAAGAAAGGGCCGCCACCGTTCAGCGATCTATGTTGGCAGGCGTCTACGAAAAAACCGTAGACCGCGAATCCGCCTACGAAAAACTCACCGTCGCCATGACAAAAGCGGCGGCTGCGAACAGCCCGGAGAACCCGGGCAGCCCGACATTTGCAAATGCCGCCAAGGATATTTTGTTCGGCTCCACCGGGCCTCGTGGCGGTCGGCATGAAGGCATGATCCAGGCCGCAACCAAGAGCGCGGCACGCTCGATTGGGTCCGGCTTGGCGCGGGAATTGATCAAAGGGGTGCTGGGAGGGAGATCCAGCGGCGCGACTGCTTCGATCGGGAAAAACGTTGCCAGTGCGGTGGGTGGCCAAATCGCCGGTCAACTTGTTCGCGGGGTACTGGGTTCCTTACTGGGTGGCGGCAGGCGTCGCTGAATGCCCGCAGGGTCGCCATTTCCCTCGGCGCGGAATCCCTTCCGGGAAAGTCAGTGCGGGCCTAGCCGAGGCTGATTTTCCGACTACCGCCGGGGATGCTATACGACGCTGGAATGCGATGCCGCTTGCCTCCGGACAGGAGGCGCGCCGCAGGCCTGCTACAACTCTTTAGAATCGATAGATAAACGAGGCGGAAAACGAGTTAACCTTGATTTTCTCCGACGCGGTGGGATCGGCAAACCGGTAGTTCTCCCATTCCGCCCGCAATCCCATGTTGGCAAGAAAGTCGTATTGCATGCCCGCCCCAAATTTGGCGTTGAACTGCGTTTTTGTCCGCTCGTCACTGGAGGCTAACAAGGTGACCGGACTTCCTTCATACTGGACCCGCGTACGACCAAGGCTGACCCCTACGCGTCCCAATACCGACCATTTTTCCCCCAAGGGAATACTGCCCACGGCATCCAGGGAAAAGGCTTCCATCTGATAGCGCATGCTGAACACACCAACGGAGTTCAGTCCGGAACGAAAATCATAATCGACCGTGGATTTCACCTCCGGGAGGTACGTGCCTTCCAGAGCGAATTTCGGACTGAACGCGTATCCGACCATGATTTTTGCGCCGGAGTTCCGCTCGTCTTTTTCGATCACCGTGGCGTCCACCACCAAATTCAACGGGGGTTGCCCCAGTCCCGCAACGATCGCGGCCCCTACGGCATCCACGGTGGACTGTGGGATCTTGGCGACGTTCTTGGAAAACCCCACACCCATGTACCAAGGGGAAGGCGCTGCGACGACATCGGATGCCGTCTCCTGGGCACCGGCCATGGCATGCAGGCCGGCAAGGGTCAACGCCAATACACCTAAGGCAGTTTGTTGCTTCACGCGGATATCCTCCTGATCTGTGGGACCTTGCCAATGTACCCAAATGATTCAACCCTGTAAATCGGAGAACACAATCCGGTTTCCGCCCAGGAGAACCGAAACTCCCGGCACCACCGGCCACCCACTCAGACGTTGAAACGAAAATGCATGACGTCGCCATCCTTCACCGGATAGTCCTTTCCCTCCAGCCGCATTTTCCCAGCCTCCTTGGAACCCAGCTCTCCCTTGTTCGAGACGTAGTCGTTAAAGGCGATCACTTCGGCGCGGATAAACCCCTTTTCGAAATCAGTATGGATGACACCCGCGGCCTGGGGTGCCGTGGCGCCCCGGTAAATTGTCCAGGCACGTACTTCTTTCTCCCCGGCGGTAAAATAAGTCTGCAAGCCCAGCAATTCGTATCCCGCCCGAATCAATCGATTCAATCCCGGCTCCTGTAGATTCATGTCCGCCAGAAATATGCGTTTGTCCTCGTCAGGCAAATCGGCGATCTCGGCCTCCATTCGGGCACAGAAAGACACGACCGGCGCACCCTGCCTGGCGGCATATTGATTGACCGCCTGCAACATCGCGTTGTCATCCCCGAAGCCATGTTCCTCGACATTCGCGGCATAAAGCGTCGGCTTGCCGGTCAGCAGGCAAAACGGCTTCAAGTTCGCCAGTTCCTCCCGGGACAGGTCCAGGCTCCTGACAGGCTTGGCCTGGTCCAGTTGCGCCTGGGCTTTTTCGAGCACAGCGACAAGCAACTTTGCCTCCTTGTCTCCCGACTGGGCCGGCTTGCGATAACGCGCGAGTGCCTTGTCGACAGTTTGCATGTCCGCCAAGGCCAACTCAGTCTCGATGGTTTCGATGTCCGACAGGGGATCGATTTTTCCGGCCACATGCACGATGTTCTCATCCACAAAACAACGCACCACATGGACAATGGCGTCGGTTTCGCGAATGTTGGCGAGAAACTGGTTGCCCAGACCCTCCCCCTTCGAAGCGCCTGCCACCAGACCCGCAATATCGACAAATTCCACAATTGCGGGCACCACCTTCAATGGCTTGGCGATCGCGGCCAGTTGTGCGAGCCGCTCGTCGGGGACCTCCACAATGCCGACATTGGGCTCGATCGTGCAAAAGGGATAGTTTTCCGCCGCGATGCCGGCCTTGGTCAGCGCGTTGAACAAAGTGGACTTTCCCACATTGGGCAGTCCGACAATTCCACATTTCAGACTCATGATTTCCGTCAAAAGTAAGGGGTGAACCGGGCGCAGTGCCGCCTGCGCTCAGGTCTTGGTGTGCAGCTTGAGCATCGCGGCTTCCGCCTTGTCGTTCTTGAGCATCGGCCAAATCTCGAGGCTGCGCTCTATTGCCAGCTGAATGATCGGGATTTCCGACTTGGCCGGTTTCTCCAGGACATAGTCGATCATCCTTGCCCGATCCGCCGGCCGGCCGATTCCCAAGCGCAGACGCCAGAAATCCGGGCCGAGGTGGACGGCAATGTCTTTCAAACCATTGTGGCCCGCGCTTCCGCCGCCCTTTTTCAATTTCACCTCTCCTGGCGGAAGATCGAGTTCGTCATGAACCACCAGTACTTCCGGAGGTTCGATTTTGAAGAACTGCATCATCGCCTGTACCGACCTGCCGCTATCATTCATGTAGGTGGTCGGCTTGAGCAGCCAGCATTCCCCGCCGGCATCCGTCAGCTTGCCAGCCTGCCCATGGAAGCGCGCCTCCTGGCGCAATACCGCCCCGTGCGCTGCCGCAAGCTGGTCAATCCATTGAAATCCAAGATTGTGCCGCGTCAACGCGTACTCGCGACCGGGATTGCCGAGGCCAACAAATAACTTCATGGTTCGTCAGTTCGCTTCGGAAAATAAAAACGGCCCGCCGGTCGCGAATTCTGCAGACAAGCAGGCCGTACAGATAACCGGACAGGTTACTTCTTGCCGCTGTCCTTTTTCTCGCCTTCCTTTTTGGCGTCGGCGCCAGCGGCGGCACCCGCAGGCGCCGCAGCGCCGGCCGCCGGTGCAGCGCCTTCCGCCGCACCTTCTGTGGCGGCAGCCACAACACTGGGCTCCGGCTCCACAATGGCACGCGGAACCTGCACGGTGGCTACGACCGCATCGTCGCCGCGAACCAACTGGACGGACTCCACGCCTTTGGGAATTTTCAGATCGGCCAAGTGCACGGAATGTCCAAGCTCGAGGGTTTGCAGATCCACTTCGATGAATTCCGGCAAGTCGTCCGGCAAACAGGTGATGTCGATTTCATTCATCACGTGCGTCACGATACCGCCACCGGTCTTCACGCCAGGCGCGATCTCGGCATTGACGAAGTGCAACGGCACCTTCATATGGATCTTACGGTTGGCAGAAACACGCTGAAAATCGACATGCAGAATAAGTTGCTTCCAGGGGTGCATTTGCACATCCCGCAGCAATACCCTGTCCGTCTTGCCATCCATGTTCATGTTCAGAATGGACGCATGGAAGGCTTCCAGTTTGAGCTGGTGATACAAAGAATTGTGGTCCAGCTCGACATTCTGTGCCGGCAGATCACCACCGTAGATGATCCCCGGCACTTTCCCCGTATTGCGCAGGCGGCGGCTCGCACCCGTTCCCTGCAGCGTCCGGGAAACTGCATTGACTTCAATTTTTGCCATATTGCTCTCCTTGTTGCTACGAGATATTGGCCGCGACCAGCCTCCACCTCTTCCTTGTTCAGGGCGGCTTTCGCACCGCCCCACCGTAAATCTATTCCATGAACAACGAAGACACTGAGTCTTCGTTACTGATTCGCAGCATCGTCTCCGCCAACAGGGCAGCGATGCTCAGTTGCCGAATGCGCCGGCTGCGTTTGGCCTCCTCGCGCAGAGGGATGGTATCGGTCACTACCAATTCATCCAGCACCGAGTTTTCGATTCTCTCCACCGCCTTGCCCGACAATACCGGGTGGGTGCAGTAGGCCAGCACGCGTTCGGCGCCTTTTTCCTTGAGCGCCAGGGCCGCCTCGCACAATGTGTTCGCGGTATCGACCATGTCATCCATGATCACGCAGGTGCGTCCCGCGACATCGCCGATGATATTCATCACTGTGGACACATTCGGGCGGGGCCGCCGCTTGTCAATAATCGCCAGATCGGATTCCAGCCGTTTGGCCAGCGCCCGCGCCCGGACCACGCCGCCCACATCCGGAGAAACAACCACCAGATTCTGGTGGCCAAGTTTCCAGATGTCGCCGAGCAGAATAGGCGCCGAATAGACGTTGTCCACCGGGATGTCGAAAAATCCCTGAATCTGATCGGCGTGCAAATCCATGGTCAGCAATCGGTCAACCCCTGCCACCACCAGCATGTTGGCGACCACCTTTGCACTGATAGCCACTCTGGCCGAGCGCGGACGCCGGTCCTGCCGCGCATACCCCAAATAAGGAATTGCCGCCGTGATCCGCCCCGCAGAGGAACGCTTCAAAGCGTCGACCATGAGCATGACTTCCATCAGATTGTCATTGGTAGGCATGCTGGTCGACTGGAGAACAAACACGTCCTTGCCCCGAACGTTTTCCAGCAGCTCCACCATCACTTCCCCATCGCTGAAGCGACTCACCGTCGCCCGGCCCAGGGGAATATTCAATTGTTTGACCACATCTTCAGCAAGCCTGGGATTGGCGTTGCCGGTAAACACCATGAGGCTGTCGTAGGCCATGCTAGAGAATGGAATCTAGAAACTGGAGACTGGTAAACCCAAACCCGATACAACCCTTGCGCCGTGTGACTGGCCGTGGCGCGTCCTTGTTAGCCTGGCTGGGGAGGTAGGGATCGAACCTACGAATGCCGGAATCAAAATCCGGTGCCTTACCACTTGGCGACTCCCCAAAATTCCTAATCGCCGTCCGACCACATCGGATGCCGGTCCAGGCCGCGCGCGGCAAATCCCTTCATGCCCACTGGCAGGCTGGCGACGATCTCTCTGGCCAGCGCTTCGTCTGCCACGTTCACAAACACGCAAGCGCCCGATCCCGTCATTCGCGCCGGGCCGTACTGGCGCAGCCATTCCAGGTAAAGCGCGACCTGGGGATACCGCCGACAAACGACGGGTTCCAGATCGTTGTGCCCATGGTCCGGCGAAAAGGGCGCTATTCTGATTGCATTCGTATTACGTGTCAATTCAGGGGCAGTGAAGATTTCCGCCGTGGAAACAGGCGCTTCCGGGACCAACACCACATACCACGCAGGGGCGAATTCGCAGGCTCGCAACAGCTCTCCGATGCCTTGCGCAAAGGCACTGCGCCCGAACACGAAAACCGGCACGTCCGCCCCCAACCTCAGCCCCAGTGCCTGGATGTCGGCACGATTTAATCCGGTCCCCCACAAACGGTTCAGCGCCATCAGCGTGGTCGCGGCGTCTGAACTGCCGCCCCCCAGCCCGCCGCCCATCGGGATACGTTTGATCAGCCGGATATCCGCGCCCAGCCGGCAGCGGGTTGCTTCCTGCAACAGGCGCGCAGCCTGCACGCATAAGTCATTTTCCGGGTCTACTCCTGGCAAGGCCGTGACCCTGCGCACGACTCCGTCGGCACGGCATTGGAAGGCAAGCGCATCGCCAAAGTCGATAAATCGGAAAGCGGTTTCCAGAAGGTGATAGCCGTCGGCGCGCCGCCCCACGACATGCAGGAACAGGTTGAGTTTGGCCGGTGCGGGGAACCATTCGGTCGGGGGGGTCACTCGGGAATGTCCCACCGGTCCACCACCAGACGCAGGCGCAAATCGCCGTGGGTAAGAGAGAGGCTTGACGGCAACGCGCCGTCCTGCGCGTAGGCGAGGTAGTCGATCTCCCATTCACCCTGCGCGAGCCGTGTCAGTCGGTTGCGCGCGTCGCGGATTTCCTCCAGCACTGCGGCGTCGGGATCCACCCGGCCCAACACCCAATGCTTCAGTCCTGACAATGGCAGATCCCAACCGAGTATCTCCCGCGTCAGGGTCTGTACGTTTTCGGAGCGGTAAATTTTTTTGTCGGCACCCGTCAGCGTCACGCCCTCGTCCGTGGACTCAATATCTGCCAGCACGGTGCCTACCGGAGAAATCAGTTTCAGGGAATCGTCGACCCCGACATGCCGCCAGCGCAATCCGGAGGTATACCCTCGCGAGGAGATCTTCACGGCAACGCGGCCGCTCAGAGAAAAAGCCTCGATGCCAACATTGCTGTAGGGAAGTGGCCTGGGCGCTTGTGGTGTTGCGCAGGCGCCGAGCAATGCCAGCAAACCCATTCCGGAAAGCCAGCGCGTCATCGTCCGCTTTCAGGGCAAGAATTTCCGGATGGTCTTTTTCAATTCTTCGTTTTCGGGGTTGTCGCGCAAAGAGTCGCGCCAGACGCGTTCTGCTTCCTGCTTCTGTCCTTTGGCCCAGAGGACCTCACCGAGATGCGCGGCAATCTCGGGATCCTGCCGTTGACGAAACGCCTGCTGCAAAAAGTCCATGCTGGCGTCCAGGCGACCCAGCCGGTACTCCACCCAACCCATGCTGTCCAGAATGAAGGGATCGTCTGGCGCCAATTGCAAGGCTTTCACAATATATTCGCGCGCCTCCGCAAACCGCTCGGTTCGATCGGCCAGCGTATAACCCAGCGCGTTGTAGGCCTGCGCATGATCAGGCCGCATCGCAATCAACCGCTTTAAGTTGGTTTCCACGATCTCCAGCCGATTCACCTTCTCCGCAGCCAGTGCCACGTCGTAAAGCAATTCGGGGTGATCAGGCTCCTTGTCCAGCGCGGTCTGCAGGATCACATAAGAGTCTTCGTATGCACCCACTTCACGCATCAACTGCGCTTCGGACTGCACAACCTGGATGCGCTGACCATCGGCCAGCACCGGGAGTTTTTGCAGATGCTCGCGCGCCTCGGCGATGCGGTTCTGCTTCGCCAGCAGGAAGGCATACCTCGCATGGGCCGCCACGTATTGCTCGCCGCCCTGCACCGACAGATACCACTGTTCGGCGGTATCGAGACGCTTGCGCTCTTCGGCCACCTGCCCGAGGTGGAAGCGGATCGCGTCCGGGTCCTTGTAGTTCATCTGTAGCACGCGTTGGAGCTGGCTTTCCGCGGCATCGAGATCGCCAATTTGCAGGGACAACAGCGCGACGGTCACGGCAATTTCGCCGTTTTCCGGATTGGCCTGCAACAACTGCTGGAATTGCTCTCTGGCCTGCGGCAGTTGCTTGTCACCAATCAGTTGCCGCGCGTAGGTCAGGCGCACTTCCTGCGCCGCAGGATGGGAGGAAAGGTAAGCCTTCAGGTAATCAAGCGCTTTGCCCTTCGATTCCGCGGCCAGAATCTGGGCTTGAAACAATGCACCGCTTTCCCACTGTGGCCGCAGTCGCAAAGCTTCGCGGACTTCAGTGAGCGCCTCAGCGGACTTTCCCGCCGCATAGGCCGCTTGAGCGAGCGCATAGTGCGCTTCCGGCAATTTCGAATAGGGCGCGGCCAATTCCCGGACCAGGTTCTGCGCGGCGATCTTGTCCGCGTGTTTGCCCAGCAACGCATTTAACTGCAACAGCGCCTGCGGCAAACTTTCTTTGTCCCGGGCCAGCATTTCCTGCAACAAGGGCTTGGCCGAGCGCAGGTCGTTCTTGCCGACGTACAGGGCCGCAAGCGTCTGCCGCGCCGGCGTGGACTGCGGCTCTACCTCCAGCCAGATGCGCGCCGCTTCCAAGGCTTGGTCATGGAGCCGGCCAAACAAGGCCACTTCCGTCGCCCGTCGGGCCAGGCGAGGATCCCGAGTCGATTTCGCCAGATCGAGGAAAGCCTTTGCCGCCACCGGGATATCGCCGCGCTGGGTGGCAATTTCGCCAAGCAGAAATTTGTACAGGAATTCGCCGCCCAACCCCTGGCCCGTACCTTCCCGTGCCAGGGACCGGGTGCCAAACACCTTTCGCGCCCGTTCTTCGAAATCTTCCGTCGATTCCCCCGCCTGCGCCGAAAGATTGACATCACTTTGCGCGGCCGCCATTTCGGGCGCGAGGCTGGAAGCCGTGCCGGGGCCGGACATCCGGGCACAGCCCCACACTGCGATCAGGATGAAGATCGACAACGGATAAAATCGCAGGCGGGAAACGGGCATCGTCAATTGTGTCGCTGGTAAGGATTGGGATCGAAACTCTTCCTTCGATGACCCGCGAGGAAGATTTAGACGCGGAGGTTCTTCTAACCAGCGGTCAGTTTAGGTATATTTGGCGCCCGTCACAAGCGAACTTGCCCTTGCCGGCAAGTTCCTGACCCTGTCGGCGCCCGCAATCCGGGACATACGCGGGCAGGAAAGTTACACAAAATTTAAGCAGAAAATTAAAGCGAGAGCATGAACATCCCTGCAAGCTCGGAGTTAACCGTTTCCGCACAGTCGCTGTCGCGCAACTTCGGCGCCAACCTGGCAGTACGCGAGGTATCGCTGCAACTCAGGCGAGGCGAAGTGCTGGGCCTGCTGGGCCCCAACGGAGCCGGCAAGACCACCACCATGCGCATGCTGACCGGCAATCTGGCGCCCTCGCGTGGCGAAGTCAGCATCTGCGGCATCGATTTGATGGAGCGCCCCACCGCCGCCAAGGCCCGCATCGGCTATCTGCCCGAAATTCCTCCGCTTTACAAAGACCTCAAAGTGGACGAATTTCTGCGACTGGCCGGACGATTGCACAAGGTGCCGAAAATTGCCCTGGCCAAGGCAGTGGCCAAGGCAAAATCGCGCTGCGGACTGGACGACATGTCCGGCCGCCTGATCGGTTCCCTCTCAAAAGGCTACCAACAGCGGGTGGGCATCGCACAGGCCATCATCCACGATCCCGACGTCATCATTCTGGATGAACCGACCATCGGCCTCGACCCCAACCCGATCCGCGAAATCCGCACGCTGATTCGAGAACTCGGACGCGACCACAGCCTGATCTTGTCCACCCACATCCTCCCGGAAGTGGAAGCCGTTTGCGACCGGGTGCAGATTCTTCACCGGGGCGAAGTGGTGTTCAACGATTCCATCGACGCGCTGAAAAAGTTCCGTGGCGGTGCAGCGTTGCAGATTGGCCTGCGCAACCCGCCGTCGCCGGCCGACATTTCCGCCCTTGCTGACGGGGTACCCGTAGAAGCGGTCAGTGAAACCATTTTCCGATTGCGCCCCGCGCCCGGGGCCGATCCAACCGATGCCCTGGTGCGCGCCTCGGTGGAGCGTGGTTGGGGCCTGTTCCAGTTGCAGCCGGCGCAAGCCAGCCTGGAGGAAGTTTTTGTTCATTTGACGCACCGCGAGGAAAGCGGCCAGGAGGCCTCTCCATGATCGGCACCATTGTTGGCAAGGAATTACGCGCCCTGTTTTCTTCTCCCCTGGCGTGGGTGGTTCTTGCGTTCCTGCAGGCCATTCTGGGTTGGATATTTCTCACGCGCATCGATTATTTTCTATCCATTCAGTCGCAGCTGGCCCGTGTGCCCAATGCGCCCGGACTGACCGAAATCGTGGTGGTGCCAATGTTCGGCATCGCCTCGATTGTTTTGCTCATGTCGGTGCCGCTACTGACCATGCGCCTGATCGCAGAGGAAAGGCGTAACCAGACCATGCCGATGCTCATGTCAGCGCCGATCTCCATGACCGCGATCATTGTCGGAAAATTTCTTGCCACCGTCGCGTTTCTGGCGCTGGTATGCGCCTTGATTGCCTTGATGGCGCTGTCGCTGCTGATGGGCGGTACCCTGGATACCGGATTGTTGCTGGCCAATCTGGCCGGGCTGTTGCTGCTGACCGGCAGCTTCGCCGCCATCGGGCTGTTCGTCTCCTGTCTGACCACCCATCCGGTCGTGGCGGCGATCGGTACCCTGGCGGCGTTTCTGGTGCTTTGGCTGATCAACATCGCGGCCTCCGATCCCGCCAGCCCGGCGCATTTGTTTTCGCTGCTCAAGCATTACGAAACGTTCATGAACGGTTCCATCGCGGCAACCGATCTGATTTATTTCGCCCTGCTCACCGTCACCTTCCTCATTCTTTCGATCCGGCGTCTTGATGCCGACCGTCTACGCGCATGAAAGTCAATCGTTCCCTGCGGTTTCAAATCCTTATTCAGAATGGGATATTTGTCGGCTTGCTGCTTGGCCTGGTCATGACGGCGGGCTGGCTGACCAAAGACATCAAGACCCAGTGGGATTTGACACAAGGCAAACGCAACACCCTGTCGCAGGCGTCGGCCGATGTTCTGAAGAGCCTTGCCGGTCCGGTGAAAATCACCGCTTACGCCACCGCCCAGGATGCCGAAGGCGATGTACGCAAAACGGTGCAGACCTTTCTGGGCCCCTTCCAGCGGGCCAAATCGGATCTCGAATTGCACTTCATCGATCCGCGCGAACAGCCACAAAAGGCCCAGGCTGCCGGCATTCGCGCCAACGGCGAACTGGTGGTCGAATACAACGGACGCAACGAACATCTGACGTCTCTCACCGAGCAGGATCTGGCCAATCTGCTGCTGCGGTTGGCGCGATCCGCCGAACGCCAAATCGTTTATCTGGACGGGCATGGGGAACGAAAACTGGACGGCAATGCCAATCATGACCTGGGCGAATTCGGCGCCCAAATGCGCAACAAGGGATTTCGCACCGCGCCGCTGAATCTGGCCCTGGCACAGGACATCCCGGACAACGTTTCGGTATTGGTGATTGCCAGCCCGCGCGTGGACGTTCTGCCCGGCGAAACCGCCAAACTTCGCAAGTGGCTGGCAAAAGGCGGCAGCCTGCTCTGGCTGATCGATACCGAATCCATTCGGGGCTTGCAGCCGGTGGCAGATGAACTCGGACTGCGCTTGCCAAGCGGAGTAGTGATCGACCCGCAAGCCGGCGGCTTGAAACTGCCGGCGACCTTCGCCTTGGCCACCCAATACGGGCGCCATCGGATTACCGAAAACTCCACGGTAACCAGTGTGTTTCCACATGCGCGCCAGATTGCCACGACAAAAGAATCCAAGTGGATATTTTCGCCCTTGGTCGAGGTGGCCCAGGGCGGTTGGCTGGAAAGCAGCGGCATTCCGCAAAACGTCACGTTTGACCCCGGCAGCGACACTCGTGGTCCGATTATCGTCGCGGCCACCCTGGAACGCGATGTCGCGGATCGTAAGCAACGCGTCGTACTGGTGGGCAGCGGACATTTTCTGGCCAACCAATATATCGGCACGCTGGGCAATCTCGACCTGGGCATCAACATGATCAACTGGCTGGCCGGCGACGAGGCCTTGATCACAGTGCAGCCAAGGGTCCGGGGCGACCTGACTCTGGAATTTTCGCGAGGCGCCCTGTCGATGATTGGGCTGGGATTCCTCATCGGCCTGCCGCTGGCGTTTCTGATTGCTGGCGGCTGGATCTGGTGGCATCGACGCAAAGCATGAAATCCCGCGTTGCCCTGAATATTGTTCTGGTGCTGGGTCTGCTGGCATTGGTGCTGTTCTCGTACCTGCGCCCCAAGAACAGCGAAACGCGACCCACCATCAAACTTTCCCAGGCCACTCGCGAAAGTGTCGATCGCGTGAAAATCGAGCGCCAGGGAAGCCCGGCCATTCAGCTGGTGCGCCAGGCAACCGGCTGGCAGATCACCGCGCCCCTGCAAACGCAGGCGGATACGCATCAGATCGATCGCGTAATCGACATGGTTGCCATGACCGCTTCCGGGAAATTGCCGGACACGGGCCGTGCGCAATTCGGGCTCGATCCAGCGGCGGTGAAAGTTTTTTTGAACGACGAGGTATTTTCATTCGGCCGCATCAACGAAATTACCAACGAGCAGTATCTTGGTTATGGCGAAGCCGTTTACCTGGTGCCGCCGTTCTACGGTTATGGCATCCCTGCCAGCGTCAATATTCTGATCAGCAGAAAACTGCTGGACGAAGCAGAGCAACCCGTGCGTTTCGACTTCGGAACGTACCATATCGGGCGTAATGAAAAAGGCGCATGGTCCATAGAGGGCAAAGCGCCAGCGACACTGGCCACACCGCCTTCCCAGGACAACCTGAATCGCTGGGCCGACGAATGGCGGCATACCTCCGCGCTCACCGCAGAACCTGCTGCGGGCGTGCCGGCTGCGGATCAATCGCTCACTGTGCATTTTGCCAATGGCAAATCCGCAGGGCTGAGAATCAAACGCACCGGCACAGAGCTGCAGATGTACCGCGCCGACCGCAAGCTTGTCTACCGCGTGGGGAACGAGACAGGGCAGCGCCTGCTGGATCCCGCCCGCGTCGCGGAAAAGTAAGTCGCCGGCGTGCCGGAACTTCCTGAAGTCGAATCCACCCGCCGTGGCCTGTCCCCCCATCTCGAGGGGCAACAAATCCGCGATGCAATTGTCCGCAACCGGGCTTTGCGCTGGCCGATTCCGTCAGAGCTGGCCGGAGTCCTTCGTGGCAGCGTGATCCGCCAGCTTCAGCGTCGCGGTAAATACCTTTTGTTTGATTGTGGCTCGGGATGGATGATTGTTCATCTGGGAATGTCCGGCAGCCTGCGATTGCTTGCACAGAATCGGCCTGCAGGAAAACACGATCATTTCGATCTGGTGCTCCGGTCCGGCCGGGTGCTTCGGTTGACCGATCCTCGCCGTTTTGGCGCGGTACTGTGGTCCCCGGGTGACCCTCTGCAGCATCCTCTGCTCGCTCGCCTCGCGCCCGAACCGCTGGGCGCCGAGTTCACCGGAGAGTGGATTTACCATGCCAGCCGCGGGCGCCGCGTGGCGATCAAGAATCTGATCATGGACAATCTCGTCGTAACGGGGGTGGGAAATATTTACGCCAGCGAATCCTTGTTTCTGGCGCGAATCAGCCCCCGCGCGGCAGCCGGACGGATTTCCCGCGCCCGCTGTGATGCCCTGGTTGCGGCCATCCGCCAAACCCTGAGCGCGGCCATCGACGCCGGCGGCAGCACCCTGCGCAATTACGTGGGAAGTGACGGACGAGCAGGCGGATTTCAGACGCTGCATCGGGTATACGGGCGGGAGCGACAACCCTGTACCGTCTGCGGAACGCCGGTCAGGATGATCCGTCAAGGGCAACGCGCCACGTTTTTCTGCCCCACCTGCCAGCGCTGACAGGCGCGATCTGTTCTCAGCCCGGCTGTTTGTGCGCGGTCAGTGCCGTGTATTTCAGGAACAACTGTTCACGGGACTCCACGTGCTGCGGGTCCGCCGGGATGCAATCCACCGGACAGACTTCCTGACACTGCGGCCGATCATAGTGACCCACACACTCTGTGCATTTGCCGGGGTCTATCTGATAGATGTCCGGACCCTGAAAAATGGCCCCATTCGGGCACTCCGGCTCGCACACATCGCAGTTGATGCATTCATCGGTGATGAACAGGGCCATATTCGACTAACGCGCCAGCCTGGCTTTGAGGTGCGGCAACACCAGCGGATTGACAAACGGCGAAACATTGCCGCCCAGGGAGGCAATTTCGCGGACCATGGTGGCCGAAATGAATGTGTATTGTTCGGCCGGCGTCAGGAACAGGGTTTCCACGTCGGGATGGAGCTTGCGGTTCATGCCCGCCATCTGGAATTCGTATTCGAAATCTGACACCGCGCGCAAACCGCGCAAAATGATGCGCGCGTTCTGCTTGCGAAGGAAGTCCATCAACAAGCCGGAGAACCCTTCCACCCGAACGTTGCCAAACGGTGCAAGGGTTTCTCGTGCGATGGCGACTCTTTCGTGGGTCTCGAAAAACGGCAGTTTGCCCCGGCTGTCGGCCACCGCCACGATGACTTCCTCAAACATGGCGGCCGCCCGCCGCACCAGATCTTCGTGGCCACGCGTGATCGGATCGAATGTGCCGGGATAGATCGCCCGGCCAAGGGGGCTCTTCATGTCGGTTGCCATTCTAGCAGCAGCCCCTGGACCTGCCCTGTGCGGCTGTACTTGAGTCGGACCCATTGCGAGCACAACTGCGGCAAGCGATCCGTTTCCAGAAAGACTCGGGCGCCAGGCGCCAGCCTTGGCGGCAGATGTGCCAGTACGTCGGGCAGCATATTCAGGCGATACGGGGGGTCGAGAAACACCCGATCGAAGCGGCGCATCTCTGCGCGCAGGAACGCAAGTGCGTCGGCCTGAAAAATTTCCACTTGTTCGCCGGCCAGCAATGCGCGGTTTGTGCGCAGGGCTTCGGCCGCCTGAGGATTGGATTCCACCATCACTACCGAATGCGCGCCGCGTGAGGCTGCTTCGAATCCCAAGGCGCCGCTGCCGGCAAACAGATCCAGGCAAGTCTGCCCGGTGAGGTCCTGACCCAACCAGTTGAACAAGGTTTCCCGGACCCGGTCAGGCGTGGGCCGTAATCCCTCCACGCAGGGAAAACGGATCAGACGGCTGCGCCAATCGCCTCCGATAATGCGCACCTGGCTCGTCTTCTCCCCGCGTCGCCGCGCCGGTCCCATGTAAACCGTTTCAGCGGGAACCCGGTGCCGCGCCCACCACCACCGTGACCATACGCTCGGGATGAATGCGCCGCTGGAAGGCCTCCTTCACTTGCGAAAGCGTCACGCGCTCGATGGCGGCCGGAAAATCATCGAGGTAGGTCGGCGGCAACCGATAAAAACCGATCAGGGAAAGATATTCGAGAATTTTGCGATTACTGTCGATTCTGAGCGGGAAGCTTCCGACGATATTCTGTTTGGCGGCATCCAGTTCTTCCTGCGTGGGACCCTCGGCGATAAATCGCGCCAGCGTTTCCCTGGCCACTTTCAGTGCTTCCTCCGCTTGATCCTTGCGTGTTTGCAGGCCGATCTGAAAAGGGCCCTCGAGCATCAGGGGGCTGAAATAGCTGTAGGCACTGTATGCAAACCCGCGTTTCTGGCGGATCTCCGCGTTCAAGCGCGAGGAAAAACCACCGCCGCCGAGCACATAATTCCCCAGCCACAGAGGAAAATAATCCGGATCCAGGCGTTTGATCCCGGGTTGACCGATCACAATGTGGGCCTGGGAAGCCGGATGTTCGACACGGCGCACACTGGATTCGCGGATCCCCACAACGGGTGGCATGGCCGCGAGCGCGCCCTCACCGCGCTGCAATCCGCCGCTCAACTGCTCCGCTATCGCGTGCGCCACTTCTGAGGTCGCGTCGCCGATAATGGAAATAATCGCCTGGCCGGCAACGTAATGGCGGCGATGGAATTCCGCCAACTCGGCCTGCGCAATCAAAGATACGGTGGCGATTTCTCCGGATTCCGACTGCGCATAGGGATGGGCTCCGTAAACCAGGCGCCGGAACTCCCGCGCCGCAATGGTCTCCGGTTTGGTATCGGATTCCCGCAACCCGGCCAGCGTGCGCTCCTTTTCACGTGCCAGTGCCTCGGCCGGGAACCGTGGCCGCTGCACCACCGCCGCCAGTATCGCCAGAGCGTCCGTGCGTTCGCGAAGGCTGGACAGTGTGCGAATCGAGTATCCGGCTCGGTCCACGTCAAAACGGCCGGACATTTCGGCGCCGGCATCGGCCAGTCGCGCCGAAATTTCTTCTTCGCCGATGTTCTCCGCGCCCATGCGCATCAGCCTGAGCGTCATGGCCGCCAGGCCGGAACGTCCGTCCGGATCGCGGCTTGCCCCGGCGGGAAAATCGATCGTCACGTCGAGCATCGGCAGATCATGCGTTTGTACAAACAGCACGCGGGCCCCCGCCGCGGTGCGCCACTGCTCGATCGGCAGCGCGGCAAGCACCGACTCCGACCAACCCTGCCACAAGCCAAGGAGCAGCGCCAGTTTCCAGAACGTTCCGGCAGACTTCCCGGGACTCCATTTATTTTGCATGGGTAATTGCCACCGGCAAGGGCTGCGGATCGAGTACTGCTACCGTCAGATTGTCATCGATCAGATATTTCTTCGCGACCTCGCGCACCTGTTCGGCGCTCACTTCGCGCAATTTCGCGACCTGCAGATCCGCGCTGGTGTGAGGCAGGCCCGCGGTTTCCAGCGCGCCAATGCGCCGCGCCTGATAGAACACCGAATCCTGCGAGAACACCTGCGCCGCGATCACCTGCGCACGCACGCGCTGCATCTCCTTTTCGTCAATGCCTTCCTCTATCAAACGGCGAACCTGCGCGCGCAACGCCTGCTCCAGTTCACTGACCGTCTTGCCCGTCGCCGGGACGCCTTCCAGCGTGAAGAGTCCCGGGCCGCGATTGACCATGTCATAACCCGAACTTGCCGAATGAGCAATGCGTTGACCCCGCACCAGCTCGCGTTCAAAGCGGGCCGCGTTCCCGCCGTCCAGAACCCCGCCCAGTACCGACAACGCATAGGGCTCCCAGTCATTTTTCGGATCACGCAACACCGGTACCCGGTAGGCCATTGCCAGATAGGGAAGTTCAGCCTGCGCCTTGACCACAATCCGCTTGATGCCCAACTGACGCGGGTCTTCGGTCGCGGCCCGGATCGGCAAAGGACGCGCCGGAATCGACTCGAACAGGGAGGAGGCCAGATCAAAAACCGCCTGCGCTTGCACATCGCCGGCCACCACCAAGGTGGCGTTATTCGGGGCATACCACTTCCGATACCAGTCCCGTGCGTGTTCCGCGCGCAAGTTTTGCAGATCGTTCATCCAACCGATCACCGGCCAGCGATAAGGATGTGCGGTAAACGCCGTCGCCATGAGTTGCTCGTGCAACAGGGCATGCGGCTGGTCGTCGGTGCGGGTCCGGCGCTCTTCCATCACCACCTTTATCTCCTTGGCGAATTCTTCGTCGGAAAACGCCAGATTCGTCATGCGATCGGCCTCCAGTTCCAGGGCCAAAGGCAATTTTGATTTATGCAACTGTTGGAAATAGCCGGTGTAGTCGCGCGAGGTAAAGGCGTTGTCCCGACCGCCGGCGCGCGCGATGATTTTTGAAAACTCGCCCGCAGCGACCTTTGCCGTGCCCTTGAACATCATGTGTTCCAGGACATGGGCCACGCCGGATGTGCCGCTCACCTCGTCCATGCTGCCGATGTGATACCACAATATCGACACCACCACCGGCGAGCGATGATCTTCCTTCACAATGACTTTCATGCCATTGGCGAGAATTTTTTCCGACGCAGGCGCCGCCAGCAGCGCCGGAACACTCAGCACTGCCGCAACCCACACCAACACAATACTTGTCAACTTTTTGATCGACATGATTACCAAGGGAATGGAGGCAAACAGTTATAAAATTGCGGCTGTTTTGATATTCAACCCGAGACTCGCCGGGCCCAACACGCCCAAGCGTGCAGCCCGCGACTGTGACAACGCCAGTGTATGTTAAGTTTCCTCAAGCGTGACAAGAACGATGCCGGCGAGAGCGACGCGGGCTGGACGGCCCGGTTGCGTCACGGTCTTGCGGCGACCCGGGAACGGGTCGGTGCACGGCTCGCCGCCGTCTTCGGTGCAACGCGCAAGATTGACGAAGCCTTGTTTGAGGAACTGGAGTCGGTGTTGATTTCCAGCGACGTCGGCGTGCAGGCGAGCCGCCATCTTTTGCAGGAGACCCGTGCCCGTGCACTACGTGCCGGCCTCCAGGACGCCACGCAACTGCGGGAGGTGCTCAAACATTCGTTGCGCGAAATGCTGGCGCCGCTGGCGCAGCCACTGCACACCGGACCTGTACAACCCTTTGTGATCTTGATGGTGGGTGTCAACGGCGCCGGCAAGACCACTTCAATCGGCAAGCTGGCGAGTCATTTCCAGTCCTTGGGGAAATCCGTCATTCTGGCCGCGGGGGACACCTTTCGCGCCGCGGCACGCGAACAACTCAAGTCCTGGGGCGAGCGCAACAAGGTGCCAGTGATCTCTCAGGAAAATGGCGATGCGGCAGCGGTGATTTTCGATGCGATCCAGGCGGCCAAGGCCAGAAAAATTGACGTTGTCATCGCCGATACCGCCGGCCGCCTGCCCACCCAAACACATCTGATGGAGGAGGTTCGCAAGATCAAACGCGTGATTGCCAAGGCAATACCGGAGGCGCCCCATGAAGTTCTTCTCGTCCTGGATGCCAACAATGGTCAGAACGCGGTTGCCCAGCTCAAGGCTTTCGATGACGCGCTGGGTGTCACCGGCATTATTCTCACCAAACTCGACGGCACCGCAAAGGGCGGCGCGGTAGCTGCCATCGCTAGATACAAACCCATCCCGCTGCGTTTTGTCGGGGTCGGCGAAGGCATGCAGGACATGCATCCTTTCGATGCCGGTCAATTCGTCGAAGCCCTGTTCGAATGAATTCAGCAGTGAGGTTTTGCCAGAGATGATTTCCGTCAGCCATGTGACCAAACGCTACCAGGGCGGTTACGAAGCCCTGCGCGACGTGACGTTTTCCATTGCGGCGGGCGAGATGGTCTTTGTCACTGGGCACTCGGGCGCCGGCAAAAGCACGCTGCTCAAACTCATCGCGGCCATCGAGAAACCGACCGCGGGCAGCATCATCATCAATGGTCAGAACGTGTCCTCCCTGAAGCCAGGGGCCATCCCATTTTTGCGACGCAATTTCGGGCTGATTTTCCAGAATCACAAGCTGCTCTTCGACCGCAACGCCTTTGACAACGTGGCCTTGCCCTTGCTGATCACCGGATTTCCGCGCGGTGAAATTGTCCGACGGGTGCGAGCCGCCCTGGACAAGGTCGGGCTACTGGGCCGTGAGAAAACCATGCCGGTGACGCTGTCAGGCGGAGAACAGCAGCGATTGTGCATCGCCAGAGCAATCGTGAACCGACCGGCGATTCTACTGGCCGACGAACCTACCGGGAATCTTGACGCGGCTTACGCCGGGGAAATCATCGGCATGTTCAAGTCCTTCAACCAGGTGGGCGTCACGGTGTTGATTGCCACCCACGACCAGGCGATGATTGAACGTCTGGGCCCGCGCATTCTGCACCTTGACCACGGAAGATTTCTGCAGTGAACTGGCTTTACTCCCACTTCGACACTTTGCGGGAAAGTCTGGTCAGACTGCTGCGTCACCCGATTGCCGCTCTGCTCAATATTCTGGTGATCGGCATCGCCTTATCGCTGCCTGCAGGGCTGTATCTCGCTCTGGAAAATTTGCAGGGCTTGTCGCGCCAACTTTCCAGCGATCCGCAGTTAAGCCTGTTCCTCTTGCGTAATGCCACATTGGAGGATGTTCAGGTCATCGAACAAAGGCTGCGTACCCTTGCGCAAGTCGGCAAGTGGCAATTCATCTCCCGTGAGGCGGCACTGGAGAAACTCAAGCGCAGCGCGGGCATCGCTGACGTGCTGGCCGATCTGGGGCAAAACCCGCTGCCCGACACCTTTGTTGTCACCGCTCGCAACAATGACCCTCGCGAGCTCGACTCCTTGCGCGAACTCACCCGGCAATGGCCAAACGTCGAACACGTGCAGGTCGACGCGGAGTGGGCGCGCAAACTCGACGCCGCCCTCGGAGTCGGACGGGTGTTGGCTGCGCTGCTGGCTGCGTTGCTGTCGGTGGCTCTGATCGCCGTGACATTCAATACCATCCGACTGCAAATCCTGACCCGCCAGGAGGAAATCGAAGTTTCCAAACTCATTGGCGCGACGCATGCCTTTATCCGGCGCCCATTTCTTTATCTGGGTGCCTTGCAAGGCCTCGCCGGCGGGCTGGCTGCCTGGCTGATTGTCAGCTTCGGTCTGGTCATCTTGAATGGTCAACTGGCCGACCTAGCGACTCTTTACGGGACCGTTTTCAGGCTGGAACCGATGACCGTCTCGGAAACGGTGAACCTTCTGACATTTTCGGCGATGCTAGGCTGGATAGGGTCTTGGCTGTCTGTGAGCAGACACTTATGGCAGTTTTCCCCGCGCTGAAAAGTTTTCTTTGAAAGCGAACTAAACCACCGGTCTGGCACTCTCATCCACCGAGTGCTAACATTGTTTCAAGGAGGTAAGACTGATGTCCCATGCCCTGACTGTTGCCATGCCGCTGCCCTCGGTTGCGGGAAGCCTGGACGCCTATATGCAGGCCGTCGGCCGCTTTCCCATGCTCACCCAGGAAGAGGAAACAAACCTGGCACGGCGCCTGCGCAATGACGATGATGTCGATGCGGCGCGACAATTGGTGGTTTCCCATTTGCGCGTAGTGGTTTCAATTGCCCGCGGGTATCTTGGCTACGGCCTTCCCCATGCCGACCTGATTCAGGAAGGCAATGTCGGGTTGATGAAAGCCGTTAAGCGCTTCGATCCGGAGCGCGGCGTGAGGCTGGTTTCGTTCGCAATGCACTGGATCCGCGCGGAAATTCACGAGTTCATCCTCAAAAACTGGCGCATCGTAAAAGTGGCCACCACCAAGGCGCAACGCAAACTGTTTTTCAATCTGCGCAGCCTCAAACGCAGCCATGGAACGTTAAGCCATGAGGAAGTGGACGCGATGGCGAAACAACTCCGTGTCAAGCCGGAGGATGTAGTGGAAATGGAAACCCGGATGGGAGGCCATGATCTTGCCTTGGAGCCGCTAGCCACCGACGAGGAAGACGCCTATGCGCCGATTACGTACTTGCGCAGCGAAGAAGCAGAGCCCGGCGTGGTACTTGAACACAACCAGACCGAACAGGCCCAGACCGAGAGCTTGATCACGGCCCTGGCTTCCCTGGATGCCCGTAGCCGGCGCATCATCGAAGCGCGCTGGTTGCGCGACAAGGACACCGCCACCTTGCATGATCTGGCCGAAGAATTTGGCGTTTCTGCCGAGCGCATCCGGCAAATCGAAAACCAGGCGATGAAGAAAATCCGTGCGTTGATGGCGCCGCTGCAATAGTTCGTTCGCAGGAACTTCCGGACGCCCCGCCATGCGGGGCGTTTTTTATTTCGAGCAGAAAGAGCCGCCCTGAAACTTCGGCGTAATACCCCCGCGATCAGGATCTCAGCAGAATCCCGATATCGTGGGCGAATACCTCCGCGCCCGGTCCGTAACCCACATACAGCCGCAGACGCCCCTGCGTATCAAAAATGAACGTCCCGGCGGAATGATCCATGGAATAGGTTCCCGCGGAGCGGCCGGTAACCTTCTGGTAGATCACCTTGAATTCCTTCGCGACGCGCGCGGTTTCTTCGGCGCTGCCGCGTAAGCCCAGAAAGTCGGGATGAAAAGCCGTCACATACTTGGCGAGCACCTCGCCGCTGTCGCGCTCCGGATCAACACTCACCAGCAAGACCTGAACTTTTTCACCCGCTACCCCAAGCTTGCGCAGGGCAGCCGATAGTTCGCCGAGGGTGGTGGGACAGACATCCGGGCAATGCGTGAATCCGAAGAACATGACCACCACCCGTCCACGAAAATCTTCCAGCGTGCGAGGTTTGCCGTTGTGGTCGTGCAGCAGAAACTGCTTACCGAAGTCGGCGCCGGTGATATCGGTGGACCGAAACCCCGATTGCCCTCCTTTGCATCCTCCGGACAACAGCAACGCACCCAGCAGGAAAATGCCGGCCAACCGGCTGATGACTCGCACAAGGAGGTTCAAATGCGCCAGTAGTGGTCCAGAAGCAACGCGGCAAACAATGCCGAAAGGTAGGCGATGGAATAACGGAAAGTGGTTCTTGCCAGCGCGTCGGTATAGGCACGCCAGATCCGCACCGCGTAATACAGAAATACGCTACCTAGAAGAACTGCGCTGATCAGGTATATCCATCCGCTCATGCGGGACGCAAAGGGCAACATTGTCACCGCGAACAGGATCACGGTATAGAACAACACGTGCAGCCGGGTGAACCGGTCTCCGTGGGTGACCGGGAGCATCGGCACCCCGGCCTTGGCATATTCGTTCTTACGATACAACGCCAGAGCCCAGAAGTGCGGCGGCGTCCAGGCAAAAATAATCAAGAACAGCAGCAACGCATCGTGTGAGATACCGCCGGTCACGGCAGCCCAGCCCAGCACCGGGGGCATGGCACCCGAGGCGCCGCCGATCACGATGTTCTGCGGGGTCAGTGGCTTGAGGATTACGGTATAGATGATTGCGTAACCCACAAACGTCGCGAGCGTGAGCCACATAGTCAGGGGATTCACCAGCAGATAAAGCACGCTCAGGCCAAAGCCGCCGACCAGGCCCGCGAATAACAAGGTCTCGAAAGAACCCACCGCTCCCATGGGCAAGGGTCGCGCACGCGTGCGCGCCATCACGGCATCAATTTTTTGCTCGACCAGGCAATTCACCGCGGCCGCCGAACCGGCCACCATCGCAATTCCTATCGTGGCCGAGAGGGCCGCCGTCCAGAATCCGGAGAGCAGGAGATTTTCTGCCGGCACCGCCAGGAACATGCCGATGACGGCGGTAAATACAATCAAGGACACCACACGTGGCTTGGTCAGTTGCAGGAACTGCTGCAATCGCGAGGCCGGCAGGTCGGAACGGACAGAAGTGGTCATTGGAAGGTATTGTTTTGGAGCCTGCTATCTGGAAACCATGGAAGGCGAACGGACGGCGAAGTTTAGCATCGTCACTGCCGCCAGCAACAGGGCGGCTACCCCGTTGTGCGCGACGGCCGCGGCCAGCGGCAGACTGGCGACAACATTGGTAATGCCCAGGGCAATCTGACATCCCAGCAAGAACAAAATTGCGTTTCCCAACGGACGCAGGACCCGAACCCGCGATACGCGAAAACACATGGTCAGGATCGCCGCCACCGTCACGAGGGCGCCCGCGCGATGCAACCAATGAATGGCGTTCAACGCTTCGCCGGAAAGAGGCGTTCCGTCCGCGGTTTGCCCGAGATCGCGCAAGACGTGGAACCCCGACGCAATATCCATGTCCGGCATCCAAGCACCGTGACAGGTCGGAAAGTCCGCGCAGACGAGCGCCGCATAATTGGTGCTGACCCAACCTCCCAGTGCAATCTGGATTGCCAGCAGCACCACCGCCACGAGGACCCAGGGCCGGACCCCTCGCAACAACGACGCCTGCCCGCCCTGCAAGCCGGCGTGACGAGCCGCCAGCCAGGAAAGCGCGGCCACCAGAGCCATGCCGCCCAAGAGATGTAGGGTCACCACTGCCGGTCGCAGCAGCAGGGTCACCGTCCACTTGCCGAGCAGTCCCTGAATCGCCACCAGACCCACCAGCAGCAAAGGCAAGCCGATTTGTCGCGTTGGGTCGTCCATCGAAGGCCCACGCTCGCGTCTGGCCAGAAAAGCCTGGACCGCAATCGCCAGCATCATCACTCCCACCAAAGAGGCCAGATACCGGTGCAGCATCTCGCGCCATGCCTTTTGCGGAGAAACAGGTCCCGCAGGCGCTGCGGCTTCGGCTGCGGCAATCTGCTCGGCGGCGTGAGAGGGCGAAATTTTCCCGTAACAACCGGGCCAATCCGGGCAGCCCAAACCTGCATCGGAGAGCCTCACGTAGGCGCCCAACATGACCAGTGACAGGGTCACGACCAGCGTCACATACACCAAGGCCGCAGGACGGCATCCGCGCACACAGGCGATCAACACGATCATCAGCACGACGCCCCAGATCAGCGCATGCACCGAATCCAGAGAAAATTGCCACGTCGCGCCGGGATTCATGGTACCGCCTTCTGCGCCCCTGGCACCTGCACCCACCCGCTGGAAATCTTCATCAACTTCAACATGTCTTTCTTCACTTTCGACAGGTCTGCATCGCGGGGTAAGCGCATCATCAAATTCCCGAAGGGATCGACCAGAAACACATGATCGCGGGGCGAGCCTCGCGCCGGAAGCTGACCGGCGAAGTTGCCCTGGGAAAGCAACACCGTGCGCGTCCCGGAGAACTCGGCAAGCGCGCCGGGATCGGGAGTCACTCCATCGTCAATTATCCAGACCCGGACCAGGCGATCTTGATCCTTGCCGAGGGTCAGGCGGATCTGGCGCATCAGATACAACTTGGCCCGACAATGTTCGTCGCACTTTCCGGCGTCCGTCATCAAAAACGCCCATTGTCCGCGCAAGCTCGCAAAACGAAACTCCTGGCCGTCGGTTTGCGCGAGCGCAACCGGGGCGAGCGGCACCGGGTCAATCAACTCGCCATAGTTGGTGGCAGACTGCGGCGTCCAGAATACATACAGCAGCACAGCACCCACAAAGGGCAGCAGGCTAACCGCGGCCAGCAGTATCAGCGTCCTGCGTGTCTTGACCGGATCGGGCTTTTCGGACATGAAAAAACAAAAAAAGAAAAACGATCAAGGCACAGAATAAAAACCACTGCACCGCGTATCCAACATGTTTGCTCACCCCGAAGTCGGTGGCTGTGGTTTTGCGCCGCAACCCGTCTTCGGAAGCGTTGCTCTGCTCCAGCACTACTGGCAAAACTGAAACTTTTCGGCTGCGAACAAAGCGCTCGATGGTCAGGTTCTGCCATACCAACGCCGACTCGTCGGTGGGACCCAGTTCGAAAAAGCGGCCCGGCTCGCCCGCCATCCCGATCACCTCGACGACAGTGTCTGGCGTGCGAATCTCCGGCAGGCGCTCACGCCGCCCACCGGCCCGGAGCCAGCCTCGATTGACCAGAATGTGCACATCCGATCCGGAGATGCGCAGCGGCATGACCACTTCGTATCCCGCGACCCCTTCGACAATCCGGTTGTCCAGCAACACCATTGCCTGCGGAGCAAAGGTGCCACGCACCACGATTTTCTTGTGCAGCAATTCATCGACCGCCACCCGTTCGCCAGACAGCCGGACCGGCGCCGCCAGCACCGCACGTTCGTATTGCTGCTGCAAAGTTTCCTTGAAATGCGCGCGCCGCAATTGCCAGACCCCCGCCGAAGCCGTTAGCACGATGCCCAAAACGGCTGCAAGCACCAGTACCCAGCGGGGTCGATTCGGCATGGCTTTTTTGCAGCTTTACTGCAGGACCGCGGCTGGCCGCACCCCGCCTTATCGGCTACACTGAGCCGCAGTCGCTTCAGCGCGTGAACCCATGAAAGTCCTCGTCATCCTGATCTTGTTCGTCATCGTATTCAGCCTCGGTTCGGCGCTTTTCTATCTGGTTCGCGACAAGGGCCAGTCGGACCGCACCGTGAAGGCACTCACTTTTCGGGTTGGTCTGTCGATTGTATTGTTCGTCTTGCTGATGGCAGGCTACCACTTCGGCCTCATTCAGCGTTCCGGCCTCTGAAGCGTCCCGGAAAAAAGCCGCACAAACGACTTGTGCGGCTCGTCTCCCCGTTTGTAGATTGGGGCAGTTGCAGGAGACCGATGTCTCCGCAACCTAGTGTCACTAGAGCCAGTACACCAGCACGAACAGCAGCAACCACACCACGTCCACGAAATGCCAGTACCAGGCGACCCCCTCGAATCCAAAATGGTGCCCGGCGCTGAAATGCCCTGCCATGGATCGGAACAGAATCACAATCAGCATGATGGTGCCGACCGTCACGTGGAAACCGTGGAAACCGGTAAGCATGAAGAATGTCGCTCCGTATGCCCCCATGCCCAGTGTGAGGTTCAGGTCCGCGTAGGCATGAATGTATTCATAAGCCTGCAGGCTAAGAAACACTATGCCCAGGGCGATCGTCGCGATCAAGCCAAGGATGAGTTGCGTCCGATTGTTTTTGAGCAGCCCCCAGTGCGCCCATGTCACGGTGGCACCGGAAGATAGCAGAATAGCGGTATTGATTGCCGGGATGCCCCAAGCCCCCATGGGCGAGAATTTCTCGGTCAAATATGGGCCGGAAGCCGGCCACGCGGCGGAAAAATTCGGCCACAGTTGTTCCATGGTGTCCCCACTGCCCAACCAGGGAACCGACAGCACCCGCATGTAGAACAGAGTTCCGAAAAACGCCGCGAAGAACATGACTTCGGAGAAAATAAACCAGCTCATGCCCCAGCGAAACGAAAGGTCCACCTGTTTGTTGAACTGCCCGCTTTCGCTTTCATGGGCCACCACCCCAAACCAGCCAAACATCATGTAAACCAGTATGGCCAATCCGGCCAGCGCCAGCCACGGACCGGGACCCACTCCGTTCATCCACAGCACGGCACCAATCGCCATCAGGAACAGGGCACAGGAACCCACGACCGGCCAATGCGAAGGCTGGGGAAGGTAATAGCGCGAGGATTGACTCAGCATTGTTTTCGTCTCCCTAAGATTCTGCAACTCAATTTCCGCCGGCCGCCTTAGCCGACGATGAACTTTACCAGCGTCACCAGTGCGCCCACAAACAACGTCGCGCCCATCACGCCCGCAATCACCACATGCACCGGCGACACGCCGGCAAAATCGTCTTCGTTGTCCGCGCGCCTGCGCACGCCGAAAAAAGACCAGAAAACGGTCTTGAACGGCCTGAACAACCGGGCCATTCGATTCAGCATCCCTCAGCCCGGCGGCAAGCCTGCGCGGCGCGGCACGGCAACTGCCGGCAGGACGCCTTCCATCTCGAAAAACGTGTACGACAGCGTTACCGTGTTCACATCCTTCGGCAGGCTGGGTTCAATGGCCAGCACCACCGGCATCTGCCGGACTTCACCCGGCGCAAAACGCTGTTGCGCAAAACAAAAACATTCGAGCTTGCGCACATACTGCCCGGCGACCTGGGGCCCGTAACTAGGAATCGCCTGACCCGCGATCATTCGGTCCGAGTTATTGCGCACCTCGAACATCACTTGCACCAGCTCCCCGGGGTGCACCCTCACGCTTGTCTGCAGGGGCCGGAACTGCCAAGGCAGATCGCTGCGCAGATTGGCATCAAATTCCAGGGTCAGCCAGCGACCAGTGTCAATCTGTGTATTGGCTGGCGAAGCACTCGGCCGGCCCAGAAGGTTGACCCCCGTGACTTCGCAAATCTTCTTGTAAAGCGGTACCAACGCATATCCGAATCCAAACATCACCAGCGTCAGCACCAGCAATTTCAACATAACCGTCCGGTTCTCGGCCGCTTGGTTCATTTCCAGTATTTCCAGAAAAATCCCAGGAAAGACGCCACGGCAATCGACACCAGAATCAGCGCTGTGCGATAGGTAGCACGGCGCTGGCGTCGATTCCGCTCATCGTCCTGCAATCACTTCACCGTCGGTGGCGTTTCAAAACTGTGGTAAGGCGCCGGGGTGGGCAAATGGGTCCACTCCAGAGAATCGGCACCATCCCAGGGTTTCTGGGGCGACTTTTCGCCGCTGCGAATACAGTTCAGAACGATGTACAGGAACAACAACTGGGTCAGTCCGAAGCCGAATGCACCGATCGAAGAAATCTTGTTGAAGTCGGCAAACTGGGTGGCGTAATCCGGAATCCGGCGCGGCATGCCCGCCAGCCCCAGAAAATGCTGCACGAAGAAAATCATGTTGAAAAAAATCATCGACAGCCAGAAATGCCATTTGCCCAGCGTTTCGTTGTACATTTTCCCGGTCCATTTCGGCAGCCAGAAGTAGATGCCGGCAAAGGCGGAAAACAAGGCGCCTGCCACCATGACGTAGTGGAAATGGGCAACCACGTAGTAGGTGTCATGCAGGTTGATGTCCACCGGGACAATCGCGAGCACCAGTCCGCTGAAGCCGCCCAGCGTGAACAGGAACAGGAAGCCCAGAGCGAAGAGCATCGGGGTTTCGAATGTCAGCGAACCTTTCCACATGGTTGCCACCCAGTTGAAGACTTTGACGCCCGTGGGCACCGCGATCAGCATGGTCGCGTACATGAAATAAAGCTGGGCGGTCATTGGCAGACCGCTGGTGTACATGTGATGCGCCCAGACCAGGAAGGACAGGATCGCAATTGAAGCGGTGGCGTACACCATGGAGGTATAGCCAAACAGCGGTTTGCGCGAAAACGCCGGGATCACCTGCGAAACGACGCCAAACGCAGGAATCGCGATGATGTAGACCTCAGGATGGCCGAAGAACCAGAATATGTGCTGAAACAGCACCGGATCCCCGCCACCGGCCGCGTTGAAAAAGTGTGTGCCGAAATGCCGGTCCGTCAGCGTCATGGTCACCGCCCCGGCCAGCACCGGCATCACGGCCACCAGCAAATAGGCAGTAATCAGCCAGGTCCACACGAACAGCGGCATTTTCATGAGCGTCATGCCTGGCGCGCGCAGATTCAGGATCGTGGTGATGATGTTGATCGAGCCCATGATCGAGGACATGCCGAGAATATGGATGGCAAAGATCGTCAGGTCCATGCCGATGCCCTGCTGCACCGTGAGCGGCGCGTAAAGCGTCCAACCCGCGCCGGCCGCGCCGCCGGGAACAAACAGGGAAATCACCAGCAGGGCGGCCGCCGGGGGCAGCAGCCAGAAACTCCAGTTGTTCAACCTTGGAAACGCCATGTCGGGCGCGCCGATCTGCATCGGAATCAGCCAGTTTGCGAAGCCGACAAAGGCCGGCATGATCGCGCCAAACACCATGATCAGGCCGTGCAGCGTGGTCATCTGGTTGAACAGTTCCGGATTCACCACCTGCATGCCCGGCTGGAACAATTCCGCACGAATGACCATGGCCATGGCGCCGCCGGTCATAAACATGATGAAACTGAACCACAGGTAAAGGGTGCCAATGTCCTTGTGGTTGGTCGTCGTGACGTAACGCATGAAGCCACTGGGTACATGGTCATGACCGTGTGCGTGGTCATGCCCGTGTGCGTGATCGACGGTTGCACTCATGTTGATTTCTCCTGATATGTCTCGATGTAACGGCCGGAAATGCGCCTTGCCCGATGCTATTTGGCTGCCTTGACCATGTAGTCCACCGCAGCCTTCACCTCGGCATCCGGCAGATCCAACATTCCGCCCTTGGGCGGCATGGCGTTCTTGCCCTTCAAGGCGCTGGTGTAAAGCGCGGCCTGGCCGGTCGCGATACGCGGTGCCCAGGCTGCCTTGTCACCGAATTTGGGCGCACCGGCAATGCCGTCCTTGTGGCAGATCGCACAATTCTTCTCGTAGGCCCCTGTGTTGCCGCCCCCTGTTGCCACCGGGACCGCTGCACCCGTCGTCGCTGCCTTGGTGCCTTTTTGCTCAGCAGCCCACGCCGCGAACTTTTCCGGCTCGACCGCCTCGACCACTACCGGCATGAAACCATGTTCCTTGCCACATAACTCCGCACACTGGCCACGGTAAATCCCCGGCTTATCTACGCGGAACCAGGCATCGCGGATGAAACCCGGCACGGCATCCTGTTTGACACCGAAGGCAGGCACCCACCATGCGTGAATAACGTCCGCGGCCGTCACCAGCACGCGCACTTTCTTGCCCACCGGAACAATCAGGTTGTTGTCAACTTCCAGGAGATAATGTTCGCCCTTGGGCGCGTTACCATAAATCTGTTCCTGGGGCGTGGACAGTACGCTGTAAACCTTGATGCCGTCGGCGGTGCCCGCCAGATCGCCTTCGCCCTTCAGATATTCGTAGCCCCACTTCCATTGGTATCCGGTGACCTTGATGGTCAATTCCGGCGAGGAGGTGTCGCGCATCGCCAACACGGACTTGGTGGCGGGAAAGGCCATTGCGATCAAAATGAAGAAGGGTATGACCGTCCAGATGACCTCGACGGTGGTGTGTTCGTGAAATTGCGCTGCCTGGTGCCCGACCGATTTACGGTGTTTGATCACCGAATAGAACATGAAGCCGAACACGCCGACAAAAATCACCAGGCAGATCACCAGCACGATGGTGTGCAGGTCGTACATTTGCCGGGCAACTTCAGTTTGCGGATCCTGGAAGTTGTAGCGGGCCTGCGCGGCCGCCGTCCCTGACACCATCGCCAGCATTGCTGCTGCGCCGATTTTCTGCAAAATCTTGAACATCATGCTTCCCCCAAATGTGTGCCGCCGTATCAACGAATACTCAGCCGTTGCCTGAGTTGCCGCGCCATCGCCGTGCGCTGCAACGCGCTCAGGTGGGCGCCGAACTCCACTTCCCGCCCGTGGGAGCGCAACGCCAGTCTGGCGCCCCGCCGCCCGCCGGAATCCTCCAAAATTACCTGTACCCAATGGCGATTGAATTCGAAGCGGCTATCCCTGCCGTTCTCGCGGCGTTCAATCACGAGCCGCTCTCCACGAATGGAGATGCATTCGAAATCGTGGGATCGGCCCCGTATCACCCAAAATGCCAGGCACAACCCGAGAAAATCCAGACCGGCGAACGGCAAAATCAGCCACGCCCCGTATGCTGCAAACCCCGCAGACACGGCCAGGAACAACACACCAAGGGATCCGATCACCAGAAAACATCCGCCGGGCGATAGAGAACGATTTCTCTGCGCGGCAAACCGGAAATTTACCTCCCCTTGCACAATCTCGGCGTCCACACCCAACGCTTCCATCTGCCTTGTCTCCGCGCTGGGCTGGATCCTCGCAGGCCCTGTCGCCCGTCTTTTTTGGCGCGGCGGATTGTCGCATAAGCGCCGAGGGCATAGCAAGAAAGGGCAGGCGCGCAAGGGGTCAGTGGTCAGCCAGGGACCGGGAAGTCAGCAGATCCAGATTCCAGTTTGGGCCTTTGGACTGCGTGTCGGACGGACCGTACGGGACTACGCCGAGCAAGGGCATGGGCAAGCGATGCTGCAGGGTCTCGAGATTGCGATCGAATACCAGCATGTCCGGATCCAGGGTGTTGGCGACCCAGGCAACCAGGGACAATCCGCGCCGGTTTGCTACGTCAGCACTTAACAAGGCGTGGTTCAGACATCCCAGACGCATACCCACAACCAGTACCAACGGAAGCGCCAGGGCTTGCGCGAGATCCGCGAAATCCCGGTCTGCATCCAGCGGCACCAGCAATCCGCCGGCGCCTTCGACCACAACCAGATCCGTCCGGGCCGCCAACGCTGCATAGGCCCGGGTAATTATCTCGATCCGGATAGGCGTGCCAGCCATCTCCGCCGCCAGGTGCGGCGCCAAAGGCGGCTCGAAACAATAGGGATTGACCAGGTCCCGCGACGCCCTCACATTCGACGCCTCAGTCAGCGCTTCCACATCTTCGTTGCACAGCCCTTTGGGTGTACGCAGCGCACCTGCCGCGACCGGCTTCATACCAACAACTCGCCATCCCCTGCTTGCAAACTCGCGCAGCAATAGCGTGGCCACCCTTGTCTTGCCGACGCCGGTATCAGTGCCGGTGACAAAAATTCCTTTTGTTTCCGACGATGGGAGTGGTCCAGCCAGGGGGGCGGGCGGCATTGTCAACTCTATCTGCGCAACTGGATGTCGATGACCGGCCGGCCACCAGGCCCGGTGCGTGGCCCAGATTTCCAGGCGTGGCCGTAGATCACCTCGAAGGTGGCAGGCAGGCGCCCGGCATCGCGAAAACGCTCGTAGCCTTGCGCCGCCTGCGCCATGATTTTTCGGCTGGCCAGTCCGCGCCGTCGATCGGGACCGGCATATTGCGCGCCGTTTGCCTTCAAATCTTTCAGGAGTCCGTTGAGGTCACTATAAGTCAGCGTCAAGGTCTCCATGTCCATGACCGGATCGCCAAACCCTGCCTGCACCAGAAAATCCCCCACATCGTGCATGTCGGGAAAACGATGGACATGTGCAAATGTCGCATCGGCCGCGAACGCCTGGCGCAATTCCTTGAGGGTATCCGGACCCAGGGTGGAAAACATCAGCAATCCGCCGGGTCGCAATACCCGGCGACATTCGCTGAAGACCGATTCCAGCTTGTTGGCCCATTGAAAAGACAGGTTGGACCACAGCAGATCCACGGACGTGGAGCGCAGCGACATCTGTTCGTTGTCCCCGCACAGAAAAACCTGCCGTCCTCCGCCACGGGTCAACCAAGACATCCGCGGCAGGAATTTTTGCAGGAGTCTTCCAAATCCGCGGTAGCGTTTGTCGAGCCATCGCGCGCGCGCCTGACCCAGCATTTCCGGCGCGATTTCCATTTGCACCACAGTGGCACGCGGAAACCGTGTCGCCAATGCCGGCGCGCTGCCACCGACGCCGCTGCCGGCATCCAGAATCACCAACGGATCCACCTTTACCCACTGCAATCTTTCCAGTGCCCTCGCGCCCACCGTTTCCTGGAGCACGGCCGCGATTTCGTAGGTGGGCGCGGCGCGCCCGAACGCACGCCGCAGCGCGCGTTTGTCTACCCTGTTGTCCGGGTTCATGCCTGCGCCGCCTCGGCGGCATGCAGGGTATCGATCAGGCGCGAAACATCTGCCGGCGAATGTCCGGCAGACAGGGAAATGCGCAGGCGTGCAGTCCCTGCCGGAACCGTTGGCGGCCGGATCGCCGGCACCAGCAAGCCTTGCGTTTCCAGCCACTGGCTGGCGGCGACAGCCCGGGCATTGTCCCCGATGACGATTGGGTGAATCGCCGAGGCCGAAGGCAACAATCGCCAGTGCTTCAGTTTCAGTTCTGCCGAAAGCTGCAAGCCCAGCTCGCGCAGGTGTTCGCGACGCCAGGCTTCCAGACGGATCAATTCCAGACTTTTGTGCAAAGCCGTCGCCAACGCCGGCGGACCGGCGGTGGTATAGACATAACTTCGCGCGCGCTGAATGAGCAATTCGATCAATTCCGCGCTACCTGCTACAAATGCGCCGCTGACGCCTGCCGCTTTACCGAGCGTGCCCATATACACAACGTCAGCGGAACGAACCCCGGCATGCACGAGGGCACCGCTACCCTCGCCGAGCACGCCGAAACCGTGGGCATCGTCCACCAGCATTTGCGCGCCTTGCCGCGCACACAAAGCGGTCAGTTCGCGCAAAGGCGCCAGGTCTCCATCCATGCTGAACACAGCATCCGTGAGCACAAGTTTGTGTGCGGCGGCGGAATTCTCCATCAGGCGCGCGAGCGCCTGTACATCGCCATGCGGGTAACGACGAAATCTGGCCCGCGACAAGACCATCGCATCGTTGAGGGATGCATGATTCAAGCGATCGGCAAAAATTTCGCAGCCCGGTCCGGCCAATGTGGTCACCGCCGCCAAATTGGCCAGATAACCGGAGGAAAACAACAAGGCGCGCGGCTGTCGCACCAGCGCAGCCAAATCCGCTTCCAGTACGTCGTGTGCGCGATGATGACCGCTGGACAGATGCGACGCCCCCGCCCCGGCGCCGAAACGGCGCGCCCCCTCGCACAGGGCCTCGGCGATCCGGGGATCGGCCGCCAGGCCTAGATAATCGTTGCTGGAGAAGGACAGAAATGCCCGGTTCTGCATGTAGACGTGCGCGCCTTGTGCCGAATCCAGCGTTCGGCGATGACGCGTGAGTCCGGCGTCCGCAATTGCGGCCAATGCAGTGGAAACATCACGCATGGATGATTACGCGAAACTCCGGTTCGCCAGCGCGATATCGGGAATCCCGCTCGGACGGCGAGGACGAAGCGACCGCTCAGTCACGCGCCGGCATGGCGCGCAAGTCGAGTCGTTCGAACAAGCCTCGATCTCGCTCGGTTTGCGGATTGGCAGTCGTCAGCAGTTTTTCGCCGTAAAAAATCGAATTGGCACCGGCCAGAAAACACAATGCCTGCATTTCGTCCGACATGTCTTCTCGACCTGCGGACAGCCGTACCATCGCCGTCGGCATGGTGATGCGCGCTGCGGCAATGGCGCGCACAAACTCGAACGGATCCAGTTTCCGGGTGCCGTACAAAGGGGTGCCTGCGACCTGGACCAGATTGTTGATGGGCACACTCTCGGGATACGGATCGAGATTCGCCAGTTGCGCAATCAAGGCGGCGCGGCTGGCACGGGACTCCCCCATGCCAACGATGCCGCCGCAGCAAACGTGGATCCCCGCCGCGCGAACCTTTTTCAGCGTATCCAGCCTGGCGTCCTGCCCCCGCGTGGTGACAATTTCCGGGTAGAAATCTGGATCGGTGTCCAGATTGTGGTTGTAGTAGTCCAACCCGGCCTCCGCCAGCGTTTCCGCCTGCCCGGTCTTGAGCATGCCCAGCGTCGCGCAGGTCTCCAGTCCCAATGCCCGAACTTCGCGGACCATGTCCGCCACCTTCTCGAGGTCGCGATCTTTGGGACCACGCCAGGCCGCACCCATGCAAAAACGCGACGCCCCCTGCTGCTTTGCCTCGCGGGCGGCACGCACCACCTCCTCCACGGACATCAGCGGCTGGTTCTCCACCCCAGTGTGGTAACGCGCTGCCTGCGGACAATACCCACAGTCCTCCGGACAGCCCCCGGTCTTGATGGACAACAATGTTGATAACTGCACTTCATTCGGTGCGAAATGCTCGCGATGCACCTGCTGCGCCCGAAACATCAGGTCGGGAAACGGCAGGTCCAGCAATGCCGCGACCTGGGCCTGGCTCCAGCAGTTGCCGGAATGCGGGGGCTCGATCGTGGCGGGTTGAGTTTCTGCCAGAGAGTGCAGCATGATGGAAGACATCCTGTTGTTCGAGGGAAATTACTAAGCTGCGATGCTCGGGGAAGACGATTTCTTTGTCAAATTTTGAGAATACTTTTTTTGACGACTGCCTGGCGCTGATGCGCCGCTGGACCGCCGCTGCCTGTCTACTGTGCGCGGCGAAGGCGGATCCAAGCGGGCTATGTCCGGCCTGCCACAGCAGTCTTGTGCGGCTGCCTGCGACGCATTGCCCGCTTTGCGCCGCGCCCGGCCCACTCGCCGAAACGTGTGGTCGCTGCCTGAAGCATCCGCCGGCTTATGACAAAATTTGTGCCGCGCTGGTCTACGAGTATCCGGTGGATCTGCTGGTGCAGGGATTGAAATACCGCGGTCAGCTCGCCTGCGCCCGTCCGCTCGCGCAGATTCTCGCCGACCGGCTCGAATCGGAGCCTTATCCAGATCTGGTGATCCCGATGCCCTTGTCGGCGCAACGCCTGGCCGAACGCGGATTCAATCAGGCAAAGGAAATTGCCCGCATCGTGGCGGCGGATTTTGGTCTGCGCCTCAACGCCAACTTGTGCCGGCGACCGCGTCACAGCGCGGCACAAGCCTCATTGCCATGGAAAATGCGCGCAGCCAATGTGCGCAACGCCTACTTGTGCGACCAGGACCTGCGGGAATTGGACATTGCCGTGGTGGATGACGTGCTGACCACCGGCGCAACCATGCACGAAGTGGCTAAAACGCTCAAGCGGCAGGGCGCGCGCTCGGTCATCGGATGGGTCGTAGCGCGCACACCGCGGCCGGCGTAGATCACGGTTTCTTGAGCGCGGACAATTCGCGCAACTGACGCTCCACAAAATCCTTCAGCTCCGGCTTGAGCTGCCGGGAATCCAGGGCGCGCTGAAAGGCGTCGCGTGCCTCGGGAATCAAATTGGCCGCGCGCAGGGAAATTGCCATGCCCATCATCCAGATCCCGTTGCCCGGGACGGTGTGCAATGCGGCACGATAATAATCGGTTGCCTCGCGATGGCGGCCTTCCTTTTGCAGCAACGCCGCAAGAAAGGCGAAATAATCGGCATCTGATTGCACGTAAGGCAGCGCTGCAGCCAAGGTATTGATGCCGCCCGAGACGTCTCCGCGCCCGGTCTGAATGCGTGCCAGCATCATCGCGTAACGCGGCTGACGGGGATTGAGTTCGATGGCGTCGCGCAATAGCTGTTCGGCCTCGCTGGAGCGGCCGCTTTCGAGCAACAGTCCGAGCAACGCCTGGCGCGCGGACGCATGCTGGGCATCTTCCTTCAGGGCATCGCGAAAGGCCAATTCGGCGACGTTTGCCCTGCCTTCCTGCAATTGCGCCGCCCCTTTGCGAAAAGCCAACTCTGCGCGTTCCATCGACGTCAATTCACGCATCTGCTTGTTGATGGTGGGCAAACCCGGGTCCGGTACCGGCACCTGTGCAACCGAAGGCGCTTCCCCCGCGCCAGCCCCCTGCCCGGGCGCCGCTCTTTTTGCGGGAACGTCCAGGGCTGGTAGCGGCGTGTCGGCGGTCAGGGCCAACACGATTTCGGCCGGGGACGCCGGCAGCGAACCGGTCTGCACTGCGGGTGCGGGGGCCCCGATTGACTCCGTGGACAATGTTTTCGCGGGCGGCGGTTTCTTGCGACTGGCCGGCGGTTTTGTTGCCACCGCTTCTCGAGGAGAGACCTTCTCCAAACCGTCGGAGAGCCGCGAGACCGGGTTGAATTGCGGTTCCTTGATCGCAGCTTCCGTTGCAGGCAGGGGTGCCGATGGCTCCTTGGCCAACGGTGGAGGAACGCGGATCGGCATGGACTCGGTGTGCCGGGTGGGGCCATCCGCGCCGTGCTGGATGTAGATAATCCATGCCAGTGCCGCCACCAACGCCAATACAATCACCAGCACTGCTTTGCGTCCGCCATTGCCGGAAAATGCAGGCACCGCACGCACTTGTGGAGGCAGGGATTTGAGCGCCGGCCCGGAGGCGTGGCGCTTTTCCAGATCCTGCAGGACCTGATTGATCAGACTCATCGGACCAGATACCACAGCAACGCCGAGGCCGCCAAGAAAGCGAAGACGGCGCCTCCCCAAATCAGTGTTGGTCGCGACACACGTGCGGCCGGGGTATCGCTTGCGGCCTGCTTGATATGCCTGGCCGACACGTAATGGCGGCCCTCGCCAAACGCCGCCAACATGGCCTTGTGTGACATCACGTTCACCAGCCTGGGCACCCCGCCGCTGGCGCGAAACAAGGCGCGCAGTGCACCGCGCGTAAACAGGCGGTCTCCCACATAACCCGCCATCCGCAGGCGATGGGCCACGTAATACTCGATTTCACTGCCCGCCAGGGGCCCGAGCCGATATTGAAACGAAATGCGCTGTTGCAGTTGTCGCACCGAAGGGTGGGAAAGCTTGGCATCCAGTTCGGGCTGCCCGAACAGGACCACCTGGAACAATTTGCGTTTTTCGGTTTCTAGATTCGACAGCAGTCGCAGGGACTCGAGCGTTTCCAGCGGCATCGCCTGCGCCTCGTCCAGGCACACCACCACCCGGCGGCCGGCACGCGCATGATCGAGCAACGCCAGATTCAGCGCCTTGAGCAGGGCCGGCTGGCCGGCGTCGCGATCGACCGGCAGACGCAATTCCTCGGCGAGTGCCAGTAACAATCCGTGCGGATCCAGCAGGGGATTGGGAACATAGGCCGACACATACTCGCTGTTCAGTTGCGCCAGGAACCGACGGCACAACAACGTCTTGCCGGTCCCCACCTCCCCGGTAATCTTCATGAACCCCTCTCCGTTGGCCACCGCGACCAGCAAAGTGTTCAGGGCTTCCTGGTGAGGAGTACAGGCAAATACGAAGCTGGTGTCGGGCGTCAGGCCGAACGGGGGTTCGCGCAATGCAAAATGGTTGAAGTACATCGACTATTGAAATTTTTCCGATTCGCAGCAATGCCGGTGTGTCCGTTCTGAACACGCGTACCTTGAAAAACGAAATCGTGGAGGCGGAACACGGCAATTCACCGCTGCAAATATCAACACTTGCGAAACACTCCCCAGGTGACGTTCCCGAGGGGAGCGCGGCGGATCGCTGCGCCGGAAACGACCCTCACCCGGTGCCGCGAATGAGGCATGAGGCGGAGAGAAGGCTTATTGTCGTCGGTCACTGCGTTCGTAGGCGTCGATGCGGTCTTTGGTCTCCAGTATATCCTTGCGCCAGCTCGCATCACTCTCGATCACGGTGGGCTTGAGCAGAATGACCAGTTCGCTCTTCACCACGGAACGGCGTTTGTTGCCGAACAGATTGCCAATCACCGGCGCGTTACCCAGCCCGGGAACCTGGCTGACATCACGCGCCTGGGTTTCTTTCATCAGACCCCCGATGGCAACTATATTGCCATTGGACACCCGCACGATGGTATCGCTTTCGCTGATGGTGCTGGAAGCCAGCGGCAACCGAAAATTGCCTGCCGTGCCCAGATCGATGTTCTTGGTCTTTTCCACCACGTTCGACACCGACGGATGCACGTGCAGGATGATCTGGTTGAATTCGTCGATCTGCGGCGTCACGTCGAGCGCCACCCCGGAGAAAAACGGTGCCACTGTGATGGTCGGCGACTGGGTGCTGGTTGTCCCGGTAGTGCTGGTATTGGTGGTGATGTTGGTGACAAAAAATTCATCGGTGCCCACCTTGAGAACCGCCTTTTGATTGTTCAGTGTTGCGATCCGCGGGCTGGACAAAACCTGCAAATTCCCCTGGGTTTCCAGAAAGGACACCAGCGCGGCAAAGCTGCCGGTCTGGAAGGCGAGTCCCAACAGCGTTCCGGGTGCGCCACCGCCGGCGAATATCGAACCCGGATCGGCAGGGTTGGAACTGAGGATGGAATTTGCCGCAATCGATCCGTCGGCGTTGCGCCCCGTGAATCCACTGATCGTGCCGATGGGCGACAGTGAGGCGCCCGGACTGATGACGCCGCCGGCGAACCGGCTATTCGGGCCCTGCGTGAATGCGGCCCAGTTCACGCCAGTCTGCTGGGAATCGGACAATTGCACTTCGATGATTTTTGCTTCGAGCATCACCTGGCGCTCGACTACAATCTGCATAGTCCTGAGGAATTCCGCCACGTTGCGCATTTCTGCCGGCAGAGCCTTGACCACAATCACTCCTGCCTGCGGGCTGATCACCACGTTGCGTCCACCCTCGGTGCCGACAATGGCCTTGAGCGAGGCGCCAATTTCCGCCCAGAAATCACTGTTGGAGGTGGTGCTGATGCGGCTGCTTTCCAGGGCCTGGGCAGTGCTGTTCGCGGTATTGGGGGTGGCCGTGGTCCCCGTGCCTCCCGTGTCCGAAATCGCGCCGGATGTCACCCGCAATTCCGTCTTGCCCTTGCGTTGGCTCATCAGGTAATTGACCTGGAAGACCCTGGTGACCACGGAGAGCGGCTCCACGAGTACGCGAGTGCCCTGGATCTTGTACTCGAACCCGTAAATTTCGCGGATTGTGTCGAGCGCCTCGAGCACCGTGACATCGCGAAGGTTGACCGAAATGGCTTCCTTGACCCCGGGATGCACGACCATGCTGTAGCGCGTGCCCGAAACAATCGCCATGAACACCTGCGCCGCCGGCGCGTTGTTCACAGCCAGATCGAACCGCGGCTCGATCGGACGCCCGTCGACGTTGGGCATTTCCACGCTCAACGGCGGCAACAGTGCTTCGCCGACTTCTTCAGCCTGCACCGGCGTTGCCTTGGCCTGCGCCGCCGCGCCCAATTCACTTCTGGCGCGATCGAAGTCCGGCCCGTGTTCCAAATTGGCGCAGGCCGAAATCAGGATCGGCAGATTCAGTATCAACAGTCGGGTCAAGTCTGTTTTCATTTTTCACCTGGCGGCACGACTTTGCCGGACTCCGGTTTCTTTGCCATGGAGGGTGCAGTGACCGCTTCGTCTGGATTCACGGATGCGGCCCGTCCACGCGAGGGACGCCCCGCCACATCCGGAAACAGATCCAGGGTCTTGACGCCTTCCGGTGTGCGCAGCGTGGCGCGCCCTTCGGTCACGCCAAGCAACTGGGCGCCGTCGATCGACTCCCCTGGGGAGACGACCTCGCCATTGATAATGGCGTAACGACGTTCGGGGGAGATCAGTACTGACTGCAGTACCCAGGCGGCCGGTCGCACGGGTCCGGCCACCCCGGGGCCGCCCCGATAGAGGGCCGGTCGCGTCGGGTCGCGCAGGTTTTCCGCCACGGCCCCGGCCGGATAGGAATTCGCGGCAATGCCCAATGCCACCGAGCCCCAGAGCAGTTTCAAACCACCAGCCATGTTTCCTCCAGGCTGAGTGTGAACAGGGTGACGGACATGGCCACCCGCGGATACCCGGTGGAATCCATCTGCGTGCTGGCGAAAAACATCCGCCAGGGAAGTTTTTCCAGTTTTGCCTGATAAGCAAGCAAATCCAGGTATCCCCCTTCCACGGTCAGTTCAATTCCATGTTTGTAAACCAGGCTTCGAACCGGCTTGCCGGATTCGGCGGATTTGTCTGCTGCAGACCCTGCCGCGGACTCCACCACCGCGGACACCGGCAGCGTACGCAAGCTGACCAGACGAACACTGGGGTTGCGGTCCAGCAACTCCTTCAACACGCGCACCATCTTGTCGGGAGGCACAAGGCTTTGCTGGACACCGCGCAATCGCGCATCGAACGCACCCAGTTGTTCCGTCAATTGCGCAACGCGTTGCAGCCCGGCCAGATCGGGGTCTGCGGCCAGCGTGCGCGTGATCTCTGCATTCTGCTTTTGCAACTGCGCCAGTTCCGCCCGGCCGCGATCGATATTGGCGGCCAGCGTTTTTTGGCGGACTTGCGCGCCATCGATAGCAGCCGTGAAGACCAACGTGACAATCAGTGCGGCGACGCCGAAGAACACTATCAGCCGCTCGCGCGGCTTGAGCAGGGCGTAGCGCTGCCCGAGTTTTTCCCAGAGGGGTTTCATTGGACAGCCGCCTTGCGCGCATCGCCGGCCGGTCCGGCGGACAACCGGAATTCGACAAAAGCCTGATTCCCGTCTGCTTTGCCGCCGGTCTCCGTTTTCGGCACCTGGATCATGAGCTCGGAGAACGCGCGACCTTGCATGACCGTTTCACCATTGAGCCTGCTCAGATAATTCGGCACATGTCCCGCCTGCAGCGCGCGCCCCTCGATCGACATACCCCGGCCTCCGGCGCCGATTTTTAACCCGGTGAGCCAGATTCCCTCGAAAGATTGCCTGGCAAAGGCTCGTAAATGCTCCGAGAAACCGCGGGTATCTCCGAGGCCTCCCGCTTCCAGCACATCCATGATTTCCTGGCGACCCTTGAGCTCGAGTTCCAGCTTGAAGATTTCCTCGGCGATGGCCGGGCTTGCCTTGCGCGCCGAATGCAACGCGGACAGTTTCTGCAGTTCGGTCCGCGCTCCCTCCACCTGCGCAGTCAACGCCTGCTCCTGTTTTTGGGTCTCACTCAGCGAATACCCGGCATATGCAGCCCAGATTGCCGACAGCGAAAATACGAGGAGCCACCCGATCGCCGCGCTCCGAAAGGAGTGAAGATCGCGCTGGTCGGCGAGTCCGGGATCGTAGAGATTGATCTGTTGTGCCATTGTTCGTTACGGTTTCTCAGATCGATTCGACACGCAGTGCCATGCCAAGTACCTGCCAATGCCGCATCTGTCCGGCGCCCTCCTGCAGTTCAGGGGCTTGTTGAATATCCAGGACGTCACCCAAATTCACCATTTCGACCTTGGTGGACAAATTGCCCGTGAGGTACTCCGCCAGCTTGATGTCGCCAGGCAACGGCGCAATCAGCACCCGGCTCACGGACACGCTATTGTGCTGGCGGTCAAAGTGATCCAGCGAACGCTGCAATTCCAACGCAATGCGCTCGAACAGGCGATCCCTGGTCTCGCCATCTGACGCCAGCAACTGCTCGATGGTTGTTTCCATCCGGCGCGACAAATACAACTCGCCCTGGGCACTGAAGGTCAACAATCCTCCCTCGGTAGAAAAGCTCAGCAAGGCCAGCGCCCGCTGATCGCTTTCGAACAGTGCCGCAAGATTGCGTTGCGCCATCTCTGGGATGTCGATCACGCACAGATCCAGCTTGGCGCGGGAGAACAATTTCATGGTGGCGCGAATGTCTTCACTGCGCGCCGACACTGCGTAGACCGACCCACCGCGATTGGGTCCTGCGTTTCCGGGAACAGGCAGCACATCAACGGTCGCCGATTCCACCGGATAGTCGAGAAAATCCTTCAGGCGCCAGCGCACCGCAGACTTGAGTTCGGCCGCCGGGACATTGGGCGCCTCCACCACTTGCACTTGATAACGGCCAAGGGAAAGCATCGTTGCGCAACGATATTTTTCCAGATGCAATTCGCGGCGCACCCGTTGCAATTGATCGGCTTGCGGCCCCCCGCCGGAAAACTGCGCACAGAATTCGACCATCGGCCGCGCACCCATTTGGCGGCGCACGCGCGCCACCTCGATCCGGCCGGCATGCAGATTGATCGCGGTCAAATTGCCAGAAGCCCGTCTGGAGAAAATTTTGCGCACCAGTCCCATGTTAATTTACGGCTCGAAGATATCTCATTAACTTATTGTCGTCAATGATAAATCTTTCCGGTTGCGGAAGCTGACTAATACACTTCACGAAGATAGATCGTCTGGTCCGCGCCCCGGAATTGACCAAAGCTATAACGACCTTTGGGGTCATCACTATAGGTCGTCCCCGTGCTCCAGTTGCCGCGCAGATAGTCAAGATTCGCCCCGGTATCCGGGGGACCCAGCGGGCCGGTGGCAAGACAGGTATTACCAATTGCGGCAGTCCCCAGATTGACCGTCAAATCCACCGCACCGACGTTGCCGGCGCCCGGGGTCGTGAGCCTTACCGGGATCACCGACGCAGGCGATGCAACCGCGGACGCCTGGCCGCTATTGAAGAATATGGTTCCCGCCGGGTTGATCCGGGTTTCGCAAGCCGTCAAATTGGTTCCCACGAATGAGAAATTGAAGTTGCTGCCGGTCAGGGTCGTGCAATTGTCGTCCGCATTGGTCACAAAATAAGTCCCATCGAAATACTCCGTGCGAAGCGGAAACGGCAGATTGAGCAACACGCTGCCAAAGGCATTACCGATATACAGGCGTCCGAAGCGGACCTCGGTCTGGGCGGCCTCGGCATGATCGGCGCCCGCCGGCGCGGAAATATCCATGTTCAGCGCCGTGGCCGGCAATTGCACGCCGTCTGAATCGATGGGGGCAAGCCCGATCTTGAGCGCGGTGTAAGGACCATCCGGAACCGTCAATCTGGTCACGGCCAAGGTCGCTGTGGCACCCAACACGCCCGCCACCCAGTTGCCGGAAATGCCAAAACTGGCGTCCATTCTCGCCGTCAGGTCGGTCGACGCATTGAGCAGGCCGAATCCAAACGCTGCCGGAATCGGCGTGGCGGTCGCCAGCTTCGCGAAGTTATTCGCCGCTGTCCCGCTGCTGACGTAATTCAATAGCGTGGCATTGCCGGGCGCCGGTCCCTGCGCGGTCAGGCTGAACGCCAGACGCATGCGCTCGCCGATATAAGTGAAAATCGACGCCGGCGCACAAGCAGACAGGCTTCGGTTGGTAAGGGTCGTAGCGGACAGCGCAAAATGATCGGGATAAAACCGCCCGACATTGCCGCTCGCCGTCCCGGTGACGTTTCCGGTCCCGAGGTAGTCGCTGTCGCCAACACTCGGCGTCAGCGTGATGATCCCCACTTCACCCCAATTGAACGTCGTGCCGGTTGCGGCACCGCCACTGAACACGCCGAAAGCAGTGGCATTGCCGAGCGCCGGATTGCTGGTCAAACCCAGCCCGGCCACCAGCGTGGAGGCGAGCCGCACACCCTCGGCGCTGGTTTCGCGCCCATAGTTCGGCGTCGCATTGCCGGCCGAATTTCTCGCGGTCACGGTCACGGAGAACGCCTCTCCCGCGCGTACGAAACGCGCCCCGGTCGCATCGGCCGCACCCGGATTGGCAAGATTTGGCGCTGCCGTCTGCTGAATGTTCGAAAGCGTGAACCCCGCAGGCCTGACCACAAACGCGTTGCTGGCGCCGTTCATGTAGTTGCCCGAGGGAGCGCCGGTACCGAGCGGAATGTTGTACCGGGCGTGAAGCGTGATCTGTCCAACGTCCGGATAACTCAGGGTGAAAAGCGCCTGCGAGTTGGTGCCGAACCGAAGACTGCGACTGGTCCAGGTCGTGACGCCCGCATTCGGGTTCGTGGCAATCGCGCCGCTGACCGCATTGTTGGTGATCGTCACGTTCTGGCCGGCAATACAGGTGGTCGGGTTGTTGCACTGGGACGCGAGTTCAACTGTCACATCCGCTCCGCTCGCGAACGCGCCGACGCAGGCGCCGGTGTTGGTGTCCGTGCGGATCGCCTGCAGGCCGAAGGTCGCCGACGCGGTACCCGCGACCTGAGTCGGAATACTCTGTGCGATCGGAGCACCTGACCCGTCGGTTACCCGGAATCCCGAATTGACGAAGGACAAGTCCTGGTTGTAACTGGCATCCGCGTTCGCGGTTCCGCTCACATCGGTGACGGTTCCGTCGGTCACCCCCACGTTCACCACTTGCACATGCGTGTCCTTCAAGGCAAGGACAACCGTGTTTTCGCCGGCGGCGAACGCATAAGTCGCCACCCCGTCGTCCGCCGCGCCGTTGTTGAGCACGCCTGTCCCGGTCACCAGCGTCCAGTCGCCGTGATTGCCCGC
>JBJXFN010000122.1:0-21286 GCA_046155535.1 Burkholderiales bacterium | reverse complement strand
CACCGTGCCACCGCAGATGTTGATGAACGCCGGTATCGCCGCCACCTGCATGCCGGCCGGGAACGGGTCGATCACCGACAGCCCGGCGAGCGACACCGTGTTGCCCACCGGGTTGCTGATGGTCAGTGTCAGAGTTGAAATCCCCCCTGCGGCAATCGTGTTTGGCGCGAACACCTTGGCGATCACGGGCGAAAAATACACCTCGGTGATGTCCGCATCGCTGTTATTGCCGGCATTGCCCGCGGGCTCGTTGCCACCGGCCACGCTCGCGGTGTTGATCACCGGCGAGGCGGCCGCCGCCGCCGCACCCACCCCCACGGTGAGCGTGATCGGCGGCGCCGAGCTGTTGGCAGCGATTGCGCTGGCGACCGGCCGGGTGCAGGTCACCACCTGGCCGACCGCCGTGCAGGCATTCCAGCCAGTGCCGGTGCCGGACACGAAGGTCAACCCGCTGGGCAGAGTGTCGGTGACAGTCACCACCGCGGTGCTAGTCGTCAGGTCGCCGATGTTGGTCACCGTCAGGGTATAGACGCCGTTGGTGCCGACCGTGAAATTGCCGTTATGCGACTTGGTGATCACCAGATCCGGCGCATCGACCGGCGTGGTGACCGGCGCCGAACTATTGTTGGCCAGAAGGTTCGGCGATTCATTGGGATTGCTGACGCTCGCCTGATTGGTGACGCTGGGTGCGGCGGCGGCAGCGATGGTCACGGGGAACACGATCGTGCTCGATGAACCGCCGACGGCGATGGCGGTGGCCCGCGTGCAGGAAACGACAGAATCCCCGGCCCCATTGTTGGGTCCCGCGTTCGTACAAGTCCAGCCTCCGCCGATCGCCCAGCCCGCGCCGCCGGAGTTCGTGCTCAACGTCACCCCGGCAGGCAGGGTATCGGTCAGTGTGTAGGTGCCGGTTGTTGCGCGTCCGCCGATATTGTTCACCGTCAGCGTGTAGGTGGCGGTGGTGACCCCGAGCACAAAATTCGCAGCCGTGGTTTTGGTTTTTGTCACGGTGAGGTCAAAATCGATCACCGTGGTAACGAGGCTGGTCGAGTTGTTGCCGGTCGCGGCCGCGGGCTCCCCGCCGCCGGCCACCGATGCGGTATTGGTGACACCGGGCGCGGCGGGGTTCGCCACCGCCACCGGAAAAGTCACAGTGGTGGAGGTTCCACCCGGTGCGATCGCGGTCACGCGCGTGCAGACCACCCGACCGCCGCCGGCGACGTTGTCTCCCGCCGCTGGCGTGTTGGCCGCACAAGTCCAGCCGGCGCCCGCGGTCGGCGCTGCATTCAGCGTGAGCCCGGTGGGCAGCGTATCGGTGAGCGTGTACGGGTTCGCGCCAGTGGTAAGACCTCCGATGTTGGTGACACTCAAGGTGTAGACGGAAGTATTCACGCCGACCGTCAGTGTTGCGGTGGAAAGTGTCTTGTTGACCCGAAGGTCGGGGCAGCTCGCGGCGCACACCGCGGTCGAAATCGTGCTGCTGTTGTTGGTGTTGTTCGCGACCGGTTCGCCACCCCCGGAAACCGTAGCGGTGTTGTTGACACTCGGCGCTGCCGCCGCTGCGGGCAACACGGTGAGCGTGATCGCGTTCGGATTCGCGGCACCGGCCGCCATGGTCGTGGTGCTGGTGCAACTCATGACCGTGGCGGTTGACGCAGAGCAGTTCCATCCCGTGCCCACTGCAGACACCAGCGTGAGCCCCGCCGGCAACACATCGGTGACGGTGTAGGGGTTTGCTCCGGTGGTGAGCGCGCCAAGCGTATTGTTTACCGTAATCGAATACGTGGCGTTGGTCCCGACCGCGAAGGAACTCGTCGCGGTTTTCACCACGCGTAGATCGGGGCTCGGCGTCACGGTCACCGAGGCCTGGTCGTCTTCGACCGCAATGCTGTTGTTCGGCACCGAGTCCGGGTCGAATTGATCCGCGTAACTGACCTGCGCGGTGTTGGCGATTGGTGTGGTGCCGGTCACCGATGCGTTCAGCGTGAGTGTCGCGGATGCGCCGTTGTTGAGCGTGCCGACGCGCCAGGTGCCGGCCGGATAGACGCCGACCGCGGTATTCGAGTACACCCCCTGGCCCGGCGTCGCGGACACAAACGTGAGGCCCGCCGGCAACAGGTCGAGCACACGAACGTCGGTGGCGCGATCCGGGCCGTCGTTGAACACCGTGACGGTGAACGACACCGTATTGCCGGGCGTCGCATTCGAGGTGGTCTTGGTGACCCGCAGATCGGAGCTGCGATCCGGTGAGGTAGCGAGGTCGCCAAATGCGGCGGCGCCGGTTGCCGCCATTGCAGTCGCGGCAAGCGAGCCGATGTTCACCCGGTAGAGTGTTGTGCCCGGCGACACCACCAAGCTCCCGTCGCGCGAAAAGGCGCAACCTGTCGCGGATCCCGGCAGGCCGGTGATTGCCCCGACCAACGTGACGATTCCAGTCGGTGCCACAGTAAACAGGTTTTGCTGGGCGACCATGTAGATCACGCCCGTGGTCGGGTGGAGACAGAGATCGCCCCCGCCCGGAAGATTGCCCCCGTTGAAACCGCTCGCCGGTGTGACGGAAAGAATTGCGCCGGTCCCCGGATCGAGACGCCACAACGAGGAGCCGGCGCCGGCATTCATCGCATACAGATTTCCCGCCGAATCGAAGCCCAGGCGTATGACGCCGATCGTGGTGGCGCCGGGAGTTCCTATCAGCGTCGGCGCAAGTCCCGGATTCGCGGGATCCCAGCGCCAGAGGTTGGGATTCGCCCCCGCCGAATCCAGGTAGAACAACATGCCGTCACTCGGACGGGTTGCGAGCGTCGCGGCAAACGCGATCGGCGGAAGGAAGACCGCGACCTGCGCCGCCGGCCCGCCGGCCACCGTGTCCACACTGAAAATGCCGTCCACGGTCACGCCATAAAACGCTTCTCCGCGAGCCGCACCGCTCGCAGCCGCGAGGACGGCGAACAGCATTGCGGTACAGGCCGCGAGCCACGTTCCGTAGAATGTGCGGAACGGCTTGCGCCGCAAGGAATCTTCTGCTTCAACGATCATCGGTTTCCTCATGGTTGGGCGGCCTCATCCGAGCGCGCGTCGTTGAGCGATCGGCCGCCTACACGCGTGTTTTGATCAAACTTGAAGCGCATCTGCAGATAAATTCCCTGAGCGGTGTAACGCGCCGCATCGAAATCTCGATCCGTGAATCCGCGGTAGTTGTAGCCCACCGTGATCCAGCCGTTGGTCACCGGAGAAAATCCGATCGAAGGTCCGAAGGAATAGGCATGACTTCCGGTACTCCATGAATTGAGCGCACTCGCCTGCACGCCGATATCCATCCATGATTTCAGATCGTGCCGCAATTCCAGACCGATCAGATCGGTGTAGCCGGAATAACCGACGCCATCGAAGGTATCGAATGCATATTTGGCGCCGTAGTAGAGCGAGAACTGGCTGCGTTCGTAACGCTGGAACAGATTGCCCTCGCGGTCACTCTGCTTCCACTCGCGGGACACGAAGTTCAGTGCAAAATTGTTGATGACCCGGCGGGTGCTCGCGTCGCGCGCGCTCAGACTGTTGAAGCCAAAGGCACCTGCCCCTGGCGCAACGTTGCCGTTTTCCACGTCTTCGTAGCGGAACTCCAACCGGTCCAGCATCGACCAGTGCAGGCCCAGCGGACGCCACGCCCAGGACATGTCCAGGCTGGCGAGCCAGCTCCTGGTGCCGCCTGCCTGTTCGGTGCGGAACAACTGGGCCGAACTGGCGAAGGCAACGCCGGCCTGCGCCTGACGCAGGAAATGGGTCACCAATCCATAACGGTCGGTGGTTTCGCCATTGCGACTCTCGGCGCGGCCGTTCCAGCTCCACAACTCGCGGCGATAGGTGGCACCGGCACTGACCGCAACAAAATCCTCGCTGCTGCCGGCAGTTCCCGGCCCACCGGTGACCGGATGCGCGGCATTGAGCACCGGCGCAGGCTGCCCTGAGCGCTGCAGCGTCTGAGTGCTGTCGAGACTGAAATCGAGGCCCCAGCGATCATTGATCAGGACTGCCTGGGTCAGGCCCATCTGACCGAAAGTGCGTGCGCCGTTTTCGCTGATCTGGCTTTGGTTGAGCGTGCTGTCCAGACGCGCACCTTTCCAGGGCTGGACCTGAAGGCCGACACGGGTGGTGTGCGTGTCAAACGCGCCATCGGTAAATTCTTCGCCAACCAGCAGGCGGGCATGGTCGGTGATCGCGTAACTCGCGCCCAGCACGTAACGGTCCGGGAAGTCCGCGCTGTCGTGGTTGCCGCCGAGGGCGGTTTCGCTTTGTGCGGAAATTTCCAGCTTGCGATTCAAGAGCCAGCGATTGGCGGAAAGGGTGGCCTGATCGGATCGGTAATCCTGTCCGGCAAGCGGCCCCGAATCGGCGCGATCAGAAATGGTCTGGGCCCCGACACTGAAACCGCCTTCCGTGGTTTCGTAGCGCGCCTTTCCTTGCAGGGCATCCCGCGTGGCAGAGTTGACCAGATTCTCCTGCCGGTACACCTCGCCCTGCACCGACCAGTTCTTGTCGAGGCGCAGGCGGGCGTTCCCGCCGACTTTCTGCTGGCCTGCCGTCGACAGGTTTTGCTGTTTTAGACCGAACCCGGGCTCTTGGTGCCACGCATAAAGCAGCGCGTCGTAAGCGCCACTGTGATGTTCGAATTCCGTGAGCCAGGCCACCCCATCTCGTGAGACCGTGGCGTCCTGCCCGCTGGTGCGTGCGGCCTCGACGCGAAGTTCCGAATCCTTGCCCACCTTCCATTTGAGGTCAGCTCCGCCGAGATTGCTGGAACCCAGATTGCTTTGCTCGTGAATCGCACTCACGCCCACCTGCACCCTGCCCTCGCGCAAACTGACGCCCACCCGACCGCCGGCATTCAATTCCTTATCCGCAACGCCCAGCGATTCGTACTCGGCGACGATGAAGATCGGGTTGAAGTCAAAGTCGCGGATGTTCACCGGCTGGCGGAAGAACAGCGTGCCATTGCTGAAATCAATGTCGTAGTCGATGTGCCGGGTGAGTGTGCGCGATTCGATGATGCGTTCGCTGTGCAGGCGATCCCGCGTTTCAATGCGGATTTTTTCGCTGTTGAGCACGATGCCGCGCTGCGAGAGCTGGTACAGGCCGGAAGTTCCGTCGCCCTGGATTTCGTCACGGGCGAAATTCTGCGGTGTTTCCGCGGCGAACACAGTGAACACCACCGGGCCACCACCGTTCTCGCTTTTCAAGCCGTTGAGCGTGCGGTTGTAGCGCGACAATTGGGTCTGGGTCAGGCCGGTGTCGTAATCGCCGAACAAGGCATAAAACTGGCCGCGTTCTATTTTCAGGTACAGCTTGTCCTGGCTGGGCGCATCGTAGCGTTGCTGGCCGCCGTCTCCGTAGAGCGTGTAGTACTCGTTGGGATCAATGGTCCCCAACAGACTCTTGCGGCTGTCGTTGGCCTTGTCGCTGTCAAACACCATGGTCAGCAGCCATTTGCCCAACACACGCCCCTTCGCATAAAGACTGATCTGTCCATCGGTGTAGGTGCCGTCTTCGACGCGACCCTCCAGTGCCTGGCTGTTGTCCTTGAGCGTGTTGTAGCCCACGGTGCCTTCGGCGAATCCCACCACCACCCAGTCACGCGCCCTGGTCTCCAGCCAGGCACGAATCTCCTGGCGACGCGTCGTGTTGTCAGCATGCGCAAAACTGAGTTCGAGCAGGGCATTGCCGGATTCTGTGGTCGGCGCCAACTCGATGTACGCGATGCCCTCGTCGCCTTCCACGCGGTACTGGGGCGTAAACCGGTCGATGCCCGCCAGTTGTCGGGTTTGTTCGAACTCGACTTCCCGCTGCGTGCGGTACGGTGCCTGGATCTGCATCGGGCCGGTCACGCCAGCGCGCACCGGGCGGCCGTCACGGTCCAGAATACGCACCGCCAGCACGGGAGGCGTCTTGCCGTCGGCAACCAGGATGGATTGTTCCGGCACCAGCTCCGCGCGGGCCGGCGTATTGGAATAGTGCAAGCTGCGGGAAAGGGTCTGCACCGGCTTGCCGGCAGCATCCAGAACTTCCGCGCGGAACATGTTGGCGCCTTCCCCAAGTAGCACGCCGCGCCAGATGCTCACCGCCATTTTCCGGTCGGCGCTGATCAGCGTGCCATCGAAATTCAGCGCATCAACGGGATTGCCATCGGGCTGTGTGAGCAACACCGTTTGTCCGGGCAGGTGCTGGATCACGATGCGCACAGCAGGCGAACGCGGATTGTGTTCAGGGCCGGGGAACAGCCAGTTCACGCCAGGCTGCCGGCCGGTGAACCAATCGCGGTCCGCGCCACTTGCGACGGGATCGCTGCTGATGGCCAGCCGCTTTTTCTGCAGGACTTGCAGTTCCGGCACAACGGTCGTCACGACCGATACGGGCGTGATGTCGATCACCTTGCGGCTGCTGTCCTGTGTGCGCTCCGCCGGTACTCCCGATGACGTCTCGGCAGCGCAGGGAAGCTGGTTTTCCGCGGCCGGTGTCATGGCGCGTTTACCCGCCCGTTCAAAGCTGGCAATGACTTTGAGGACGCCGGGCGCCGCGGCACAGTCGCCCGTTGAGACCGACGCACCGGCCTGACCCTCGCCAGTGTTCACAGGCACGGATTGCGGGACGATCGCCGAATCCGCCGGCGTTCCGGACGGCAGGCTCTCGACGGCCGATGCAGCATCCGGCGCAGGAATGGGAACGACTTCCACGGAAAGTGCCGGCAGGTTCTCTCCGGCGATTGCCTCTGCGACTTGCGTCGCCGTGGATGGCACTGTATCCGGCACAATGCCCGGCACGCCTACGGGAGGAATCGCGGCGGGATTTCCTGTCCCGGCGACCGTCGGATTCTCCGATGCGGCAGATTGCGCAGGGAACAGGATTGGCGCCGAAGAGTTTTCCGGCGTCGGCGCGGGTCCGTTGTCCGAAGCGTTCTGCTGCGTATTTTCTTCCCCTGCATCCCTTGCCATCGTTTCGGATTCGTTCGCCGTGGCATTCCCGCGCGTAACGACCAGATCTTTTTCCGGAACCGGCATGTCGGCCGTGGAGAGAACTCCATCCGTCTGTAGTGCTGCGGGCAACATTTCCGATGCGACCGGATCCGGTGCAAGGAAAGTTTCCGCGGCCGTTGCGGGCGGCGGGACTGTGGCCGCGGTGCTCGTGACCGCCGCCGCGGCCGGTGACGCAGGTGAATCCTGCGTTGCGGACACAATTACCGGCGCGGCCGCGCTTTCATAAGCACGCGTATAGAAAATCAAATCTGCACTGCGATTCTTTGCCATGCCTTCAGGGGTGCGATTGTCCGCCACGGGTGCATCGATACCGCGGCCCACGACAACAATTTCTCGGGGACTCATGCCCAGGCGAGGGGCGACGAATTCGCCCAGTGCCTTGGCGCGCGCCTGCGACAACGCCACGTTGTCCTTGAAGCGCCTTCTGCATTCCGGCGACAGTTCCCGACTGTCGGCAAAACCCGTCAATTCAACGCGCACCACATCGCCCATCTTGCGCAGATCGGCAACCAGTGTCTCAAGGGCGTTCTGATCGTCCAAACGCAGGAGGGCACTGCATCGATCAAAGCGCGCGCTGTAAATCAGCTTTGCACCAATCACCGGCAGAAGCGGCGCTGTCGGTCGCGGACCCGCCGGCGAAGCAAACGGATTCAGGGACTCCGTAGAGATCCCCGGTGCAGGTGGCGCGGCGGATGCCGGAACAAACAGCAATCTCGGAGGAACTGCGGGTTCTGATGGCACCGCCAGTGCCGGCGGGGGCAAAGGATTCGGCGTCGCAATCGGTTCTGGCGCCTCCAGTGGCGCAGTAACCAATTCTGGTTCGGGTTGGGCTGACGGCCTGCTCGACTGCGCTGGCGATGGCACGGGCATTACAACCGGCGCAACCACAGGCGCGGACGCCGGTACGGAAATGGGCGCATCAGACTGCGGCATGACTTCCGACAGCGGCGGCACCACCGGCGGCAAAGCCTCTGTGGAGGCGACCGGTTTTCCTTTCTGGCGCGTGCGAAATTCGATCACGCGTTTCCATACCGGCCGCTTTTCCACGCCCAGGGAAAACGTCGCGAGCGCGTCGGCAATTGCCGGGTCCGGCGCCGCCGCGCCATCCACCCGTGTGGAACCCGGTTCATACACGACATCGTCCGGAAGCATGGCCATGATCCTGAGGTTCTCGACCGCGCCACTGCCATCGACTTCAACACGATGGCTGCGCACGGACGACTTGCCCGTCACCTGCGTCGTTGCCGCGCCTTCCTGCCCGCTCTGCAGGCGAATGCCTACCTCGGATCGGCGATTGCGAACATAAAAATCAGCGCGCCACAGACCTCCGCCCTTGACGTCCACAAATTGCGAGTACGCGCGGCCGGCGAAGCGGGTGTTCTCCATGCAGGGCTGCGGCTGCATGCCCTCGGGCAAGCTGTCCACGTCGAGCTGCACGACGTGGGTGCCGGAGCGCACCGCCTCGAAGTGATACTGGCCGTCCTTGTCGGTGAGAACATAGGTTCCGTCCTCCATCAGAATGCGTGCATTGGCAACCCCCTTGAGTTGGTGCCAGGGCGTGTTGCACTCGCCCTCGAACACCCGCCCGATGATGGTGAAGCGCCCGCTGAAGAACGGATCCCGAATTCGCACCGCCACCTGCGCGGGATTGGAATTGAGCGTGCCGGCATTCGCACTGGCGCGAGCCGTGTTGATGGCATCTCCGGACAAGACACCGGCGCCAAGTGCGACGACATAGCTCAGTCGCACCGTCGCACCGACTGCAAGCGTGCCGATAGCGAAGTTCAGCGTGCGGCCATCGGAACCCGCCACCGGATCAGCCGCCGGTTGATCATTGACGCGCAAAGATCCGGATTGAAACCTCATGCCGGGTGGCAACCAGTCATTGATCTGCGTCGCACTCGCCACAACCGTTGAGTTGTTGCGCAACTCCAGCCGGTACTGCAAAAAGTCGCCGGCGGCGGCTTCGGTGCGCGAGACGTTCTTTTGCAGGAAGAAAGGGCTGCTGGCCGGGTCGGCGGGAATGTCGATGTTCAGTGCCGGTCCGACGGCCACGACGAACACTTCGCCTCGCGAACCGGGCACTGCCGTGTAGGGGTTCCCCGCGCCATCGTTGGCCAACCCGCTGTTCGGCACCGTCGAAGGCAGCGTGTAACCCGGCACCGGCCCCACCTGGAAACGGTAACTGCCCGCCGCCACAAAGGGAAATCGAAATCCTCCCGGCGGCAAATTGTAGAGTGTCCCGCCACCATCGGTCACGCTGGCGCCTGTGGTGACCGTGGAGGGAAAACTACTCACGCCGTCGTCGCCGAACACCGTGGCCGGCATACCGGTGGCGTTGTTGATCAGGGTCACGGTGACGCCGTTGATCGGCGCGCCGGTCACGGCATCGAATACCGTCCCCAGGGGATCGACCAGCGCAACACGTGTCGAGGTATCGGTTGGGTAGAACGGATCCTGGTAATTCACGCTGATGCGCGTGTTGGTCGCAACCGACAACTGCCCATTGCCCGGTGTCACAGCCACGGTCGGATCGACACTGGAAATCACGGCGGCGAACACACCGCTGTTGGGGGCCGTTTCCTGCATCAGCAGGGTTTCGGTATCGGCAACTGCCGTATCGGTGCTGAGTGTCACGCTGATCACTTCCCGCACCAGGGGATCCAAATTGCGATTCGCATCGGTCAGCGTGAGATAGACCGATGCATTGATGTGATAAACGTCGGTGGGCCGGACTTCGACGAGTCCCGCGCCAAAATCGATAAAACTGCTGCCAATGGTGCCCGGTGCGAACTGATAAAAAATCACCTGGGCAGGAGTGGGTGGCGGCAGGCTGCTCAGGGTGGTCGTATTGGAAACCAGTGCGGTCGGTCCGGATGGCCCGTTAAAACTGATCGTGGCCGTATTGGTCAGGGTCGCTCCGACAGCCATGCCCGCGCAAATCCACAGCGCGCAAGCCGTCACCGCCGCGCGGCAACGACGCAGCCAGACAGATCCAGATGCCAGACGCATCATGGATCGAGCGAACACAAACAAAGCCAGATCACCGGCAATTCCGACTGCCATCAGGAGAAGCGGCCAGGCGCCTTGCGGCGCCCGGCCGATCCAGTTCCCTCAAGCTTTTCGGACGCTCAGTTCACGGTGACCCGGAAGGTCGCCTTGAATCGCGAGCCGGCCGCGATACTCGGCGACCGGATCGTGACCGAGCCCGGCGTGACAATGTCGCCACCGTTGGGATCGGCTTCATCCCCGGGCAAGGCGTCGTCATCTTCTGCGGTACCGCTGCCGAGGTCACAGGTGGTGCCCGCACCGGTTGCCGCCGTGCGGATGCTGCCCGAGACGAACGTGGTATTGGCTGGAATGGCATCCGTCAAAACAATTGCGGTGGCGGCTGTCGCTCCGGTGTTGTTCACATCGAGGCAATACTCGATCACCGCTCCCGGAATCGCCTTCGGATTGGTCGTTCCGTTGAACGGATCAGAGACCACGGTGGCGCTTTTCACGACGGCGATGCTTGCCGTGACCACGTCGTACTCGTCGTCGTCGCTATGGCGGCCATCTTCCGCGGCGTCGGTATCGCCCAGGGGGTCACCAAACACCGTGTCGACGACCAAAGGATTATCCACCGCCCCGACGTTGGTTTCTGCCGCGTCGGCCGCCAGCGTGCCCGGGGTCGCGACATAAGCGCCGGTGACATCGGTGCTCTGCGCCGAGATCGCGGTGAGCGTCAATCCCGCGGTATCGCCGTTCACCTGGCCGGCGGGAATACTTGCCACGATGAACACCCTGCGCGTATTGTCGGCCGGCAGTTCGTCGATGAACTGGATGTTGTCGATCGCGAAGTCATAAGCCCCGTTGTCGTTTACGTCGACGAATGCCTGGGGTCCCGTGGCTTCAAAGCTGTCGGTATCCCCAAACGCGGTCGTCGCACCTAAGCCGTCCTGGGTCACCAGAAGCCGGATGTCGATCGTCGCATTCGACGTGTTCTGCACCGAGAAGGTGAGTACCGCCGGATTGGCAGGGGTCGTCTGTCCGGGTACAACGTTGGTCGCTGCGCCACCCACTTCGGAGACTGTCAGGATGATGCGGCGATCGACCAGGAACTGCGCGGTGTTACTGTTCACGTCCGGCTGATTCACGCCGCCCACTTCGTAATCCACGGAGGCTTGATTGCTGATGGTGGCACCGGCTGCCGTACCGGCCGCGAAAGCCTGGGACGAGCACCACAGCACCGCCACCAAGGCGAATCCCAGATGGATGAATATTCGTTTCATGATTGGACTCCAGAGAAAGTTAAGCAAAAGGGAACTGTTTGCAATCGGCGTGAAACTGCACCTGCAACGTCAGCGGACATGCCGATCACCTGATGTCCGCTGGCGGAAGAACACGGGAATTGCCCGCGGACGCATGCGCGTTGCGGGCAAGCGTTCGAAGTCATTTCAGCAAGGCCTTGTAGGTCACGCTGCCGGAGGCCGCCGGCGGGACTGCCGACAGAAGCGTCCAGCGCACATGGGTGACGTCTTCGGCTTTCGCAGCGCGCAACGCGCCATTGGCCGCCTTGACGCGCAATGTCTCCAGCGCGCCAAATTGTTTGCCCTTGTCGACGGACACTTCGGCGCGAACACCCTCGCCCACGGCGGACCCCGGCACATAGGAGAGGCCGACCGGCACCGGATTGTTCACCACGACGTTTTCGGCGGGCTTGTCGCCGGTGTTGCGATAGGTGATGACGTAGATGACTTCATCGCCCGGCACGGCCTTGACCAGGGCCTTGCGTTTTTTCTGCGTTTTTCCTTCCTTGTCCTTGACGAGGACATCCTGGAAGGCCTCGGTTTTCAGTTCCATCGCTTCTTGGGCGGCCGCGGGCTGCGACCCGCCGCACAAGGCGACGACACAAAACATCTGAAAAATGGCGAGCGATTTGGAAAAAAAGAATTGCGGATTCATGAACGTGTTCTCCTCGTTTAGTTGATGGTGACGCGGAAAGTGATGGTGCGAATTGCCGGCGCCGTGACGGTGCCCAAGTTGACCTCGATCTGCGAACCCGTGAAACGGCCGGCATCGGTGTCCGGGTCATCGCTGAGCGAAACAGCATCCAGGCTCAGCGAGCCCGGCACATACGTTGTTCCTGCAGGAATCGGATCGACAAACTGCGCGCCGGTCACACTGCCGGAACCGCTTACGTTGAAGGTGAGGACGTAGGTGATGGTCGCGCCGGGGATGGGGTTGTTGCCCCCAAACTGATCCAGCACCGACTGGGCCTTGTTCAGAACGGTAACCACACTGGCCACGACATATTCGTCGTCATCGCTGTGGCGTCCGTCCATCGCCGCGTCCGTATCACCGGCCGCATCTCCGAACACGGTATCGGTAACGTTCGCGTTGTCCGCGACGCCGGAACTGTTTTGCACTGCATCCGCGGAAAGAACGCCCGGCGTGGGAACATGATTGCCCGTGCCATCGGTACTCTGCGCTGCCACCGCGGTGAGTGTCAGTCCGGCGGTATCGCCGTTGACCAATGCGCCCGGCATCGTGGCAACGATGAAAACCGTGCGCGAGCCATCTGCCGGCAGTTCGTCAATGAAATTCGCGGTATCGATCCCGGCTTCGTAGACACCGTTTCCGTTGGCATCGACAAACACTTGCGGCACGATGACATCGAAATTGTCAGTGCGCGCAAATGCCGTGGTACTGCCGGAGGCATCCTGTGTTGCGGCCAGACGGAAATCGAGAGTGGCGTTGGAAGTGTTGGTGACCGTAAACGCGAGCACGCGGGCGCTCGCGCCTGGCACTACGAAGGTTGCGATGCTCCCGATTTCCGCCACCGTGAGATTGATGCGGCGATCGACCCGGAATTGCGAAACGTTGCTGCTCACCGGCGGCTGCACAACTGCCGCAATGCTGTAGGTCGCTGTGGCGGTGTTGGAGATTTGCGTGCCGGCGCCGGTGCCCGCGGCAAAAGTCGCGGGCGGCAACCCGATCAGCAAAACAGAAAGGACCAGCCTTGGCCAGCCGGAGAAGAATCTAGCGGCGCCGAACCCATTCGTTGCGGTGATGATTTTGAACACGGACCACAGCGGGAAAACGAGCTGCGATTGCAACAGGCCGTGCACGTCGCTTGTTCCCTGCGTCGGGACACATTTTTTCAACGGTTTTCTTCTCGGTTACGAAGCGGAAAATTTTGCCGCTAGTGTAGTAAAAATTGCCGGTTCCGAGAAGAGGAATCTTCATTAAAAATGCACCGTAAGAAATTGTTTTTAAGACGAATTAGGGCACATTTTTTCTGCTTTCATGTGCCCAATTTTGGCATTGGTTTAATGGCGCTGCTGCAAACCACGACGGGGGTTCGGTGAGGTCCGATTCCTACGCACGCCGGCGGTGCATAGGCAACCCTGCGGAATGGATGTTTTACGCGTCGACAAACAGGCGAGCCGATAGCGCGGGGCAGCGCGCCGGGATCAAAAAGCCCCCTGGGAAAATGCAGTGCGTCGCCGGGCACTTACCGGAGAAATACCGCTCAGGGCAGCGTGATTGTGACGAGCCTGGCGTTCAATCCGTCGGACAGGCTGGCTTCGAGAAGGCGCCCCGTTTGGGACGCTGCCAGAGGCAGGGACAGCTTTCCACCGCTGGCGTTCAGGGCAAGGATTTGACGGCGTCCGGCTTCCACCAGAGTGAGGGTTGCGTAGGGAGTTGCAGTGACATTCCACGTCACATCCAGTTGATCACCTCGATGGGTCGCTTTGGCCCAGGGGCCCTCCGTGGGCATGCCTATGGCAAATCGCGCAGGCAATCGGGGTCCGGCGGAGATGCCGGACACTGGCAACGGACGCCCTTCGTGCAGCACTTCAATGCTGGCAATTTCTCCCGGATCGGCAAGGTCAACCCGAAAATGACCGTCACTCCGCGAGTGATCCACTTCGGCGGTCGTGAAGAATTTTTCGATGACCGCACCGCCTCGCGTATGCACGCGCAACACATGCCGGCCGCCATTCGACGTGCGGCCGTGACCACGCACTACCCGCACGGGCGCGAATTGCACGTCGCCGCCATGGATGATTCCGGACACCACCAAGAGACTTGCAGGCGCGGCACCTGTCGTCGCAGCGGAGGATAGCGCGCGTGCTTCCAGAAAACGCTGCATCTCGCGAAGGTTGTAATCGGAAAACCACGAGCCGTTGCAATACCCCATGACGTCGGTGTGACCAAAGGAAGACATCACACGATTGGCAAGCGAATCGAACAGCGGCGTGGATCCGAGCACGCCTCCCGGATACGGATAGTCGGGATCCGGATTGTCCGGATTGCCGCAAGGCGCGTGACGGCGGCTGTAGTTGTGACCGAATTCATGAATCATGGTGCGGCGCCAATTGGCATGTGAAGAATCCACACCCAACGCGCTCAGGTTCGCGGCAACCGACGCCAGCGCATTCACATAACCGATGCCGGTGATGCCGGTTACTGAGATTGGCCGCACCATCCCGTAATACTGCGCGGTCGGCGCCTCCTGGGCGCGAAGACTTTCCAGCTCTGCAAGTGCTGCCGACCAGTGCGCCTGCGTGGTCACGCCGCCACCGACCGAGGTAAGCGTGTAGGGGGCGCGCTGCGACACCTGAATTCTGCCTTGCGCCACCGGTAGGCGGCGCACCAGTTCTTCCAGAACCTCGGCAACCGTAGGCAGTATCGGCACGTTGCCACCCGAAATCAGTGGAACCAGCACCAGGTCGATGTTCGCCTCTGTTCCCATAGGCACCGCGTTGTCCACGTTGAGTGCATTGCCGGTTGGCGGCGTCGGATCGATTTCAATCTGGATGCGCAAACCGTTTGCAATCCAGGCGGTGGGCAACTCGGCGTTGTAAGTCACCGTATCGTCGTCCCGAAAACTCGCAGGCAGCGCGCTCCATGCCGAAAGCACTGGGAGTGTCGCCGGACCCGCCAGACCGACAGAACCCACCGGTATGCCCCCCAGATAACCCACCGCGCGCATCGGCGGTGCCGGAATGCCCGCGTAATCGGAAACCACATAGGCACGCAGCCAGCTTTCCTTCGCCGGCACCAGCGGCAGGAATACATCGGTGCCTGGTCGCGACAGCAGTTGCGCGAAATCCACGCCGGCGGCCCGCATGGCGCAGCCGCCTCCGATCACCACCGATCCGGCGTCGACCGGGTCCTGCGACAGGGACAAGAGTGTCACCGGAGCGCAATTCACGCCCCCCGGCGGTGTGAACACGATTTGTGTGGCATTACGGCTATTGATCGTTGCCGTGGGGGTCCCGACCGTGACGGCACTGACCGAATCCAGACCACTGCCGGTAACGATGATTGGCGCGCCAGGCGCTGCGCTGATATTGGCGGGCGTCACCAGAACGGGATCCACCACACTCAACGGGGCCGTCGACGTGGCGGTGTCCGCGACATTTGCCACCACCGTCACCGGACCGCTCTGTGCAAAATCCGGCACTCTGACCGTGAGCGCGTGAGAACCGATGCGAGACTGCACGGCGACTGCTGCTGTACCTCCAAATCTCACGGTGTTGGCGCGATCCAGATGTTCGCCTTCCAGGGTCAGCAGTTGTCCACGGGCAATCACCGCCCGGGACCAATTGGTCAGGCGCATCGCTTCGAGCACAGTGATGAGATGTACGCTTTGCCTGGCGATCCCCTGGGAATCCAACAGCGTCAGATAGTTGCCGGACGTTCCGGCCGGCACTTCCAGAATCAGACTGGTCGCGGAACGACTGACGATGGCCAATCCTTGCGCGCCAAGTTTCGCCTGCACAACCCTGTCGAGGTTTTCGCCAGCGACCGCGAATCTTCCGCCTTCCAGCACGTCCTCGGGCGTCACCGAGAGGGCGGCTGGAATCGGCGCGCCGCCGGTCACCGTGAATTGACTTGCGGACAATGCGGCTGCGCCGGGCGCCACGACTTCAATGCGTCCGGTTTGCGCGCCCACCGGCACAATCAACCGCAACCTTGTGGCGGAATCAGCAATGAACAAACCGGGGCTTGCACCCAGGCGGGCGGCCGTGACCGTATTGAACCCGTTACCGCTGACAAGGATTTCCGTGCCGGCGGATCCGCTCGAAGGCGTAAACGACGAGATGGAAACAACACCTGGCGGCGTTATGCCGCTGGCCGCGCCGCTACCGCCGCCGCAGGCCGACACGGTGATTGCCAACGGCACCCAGGTAAAGGCTAACCAACGCGCGCATGTCGCGCACTTCGAAAGTGACGATCGACGCAATTTTGGTTGTGAAAACCACGAAAGAAAGACGCGAGGTCTCATGGGTCCTGTTCATCGACTGCGGGCGGCAAATTCGTGTCGCAGCCGCATGCTTGACACGCCGCATCGGAGTGATTCCAATGCAGCATCCATGAGAGGAGTTATCGTCAATGACGAACATGGCCTTGAGGGTGATCAGGTGGGCAAGTGCAGGTTTTCTGTGGATGGCCGCGGCCGCGCCGGTCGCGGCGCAGGATCCCGGCGTTGACCCGCTCGCGGCGCAAGCCGAAGCGATCGCCGTCGTGGAGGTGGCGTTTGTTCCCTACGGAAATCTGGTGTTGCTCAAGGAATTGCTGCGCGGCACACGCGAACGTATACCGGAACTGAGTGCGCTGATGGGGCCCTGCCTGCCGGGCAAGGCCGAGCTGCGCGACCGGGCCGAAGGTGCAACAGAGGCAGAAAACACCACGCTGTTGCAAAACGCCATCAACAACGCAGGTTACGAGGCGGTGATTTTTGTCGGACGGCGCAAGGAATCAATGACGGCGATCTGCGACGATCCGCAGATGCTGGATAACTGGACGATGCACCCTCGTCACGGCGCATGGCGCGCGCGACTGGACGCATGGCTGCGTCACCGCTGACCGGATCGAACGCCGTATTGTTTCAGGCGCTGCCGTCCTCGTAGCGGAAATTCATGGTCCGGCAGTGATAATAAAAGCCGCCATCCTGGACGATCAGCCAGTTGGCAAGTTTGCCACCTTCGTTGTGGTGCGAATGGACGGCGGCGGGCGGCGTGACCATGGTGACAAAAGGCTGCCAATCCTTGCGCTCGCCACTCACCATCGAGTAACAACGCTCCCCGCACACAGCCAGTGACACTGCCACGGAATTGTGGCTGTGGGGAATCTGTATGGCTCCGGCTTCGAGCTGATTCATCGCCAGCGAGAAGGACGGCGAAATATTGCGCCGCGCTTCGAGTCGTTCACTGGCAAACACCACGGACAGCCCGGCCGCACGCTTGCCGGCCAGTCTGGCCCGGACTGCGGCCAGTTCTTCCTCGATCCGCGCGGCGGGAAAATGTGCCGGCTCGACCCAGGCATCCCTGGGTTTTGGCGGTTGCAGACGCTCGAAGGCCAGTTCCGGTTCATTGGTGGCGATCCACAACACGCTGTCTCGCGTCAATGATGCCAGACGGATTGGATTGCCTCCCGGCAGACAAAACACGTCTCCCTTGTGCCAGTCGATGACATCGGTGCCCTGCACCGCACTGCCCTCGCCATCGATGACATAGGCAAGTACCACCGTCGCGCAGGGATCGAAGGTCAGCGACTCGTCGGCCCGGATGCGCGCATAGGAAGCAAGCACCAAAGGCGAGGTGGCCGCAAATTCGAGCCCCAGGGCCGCCCGCTGATCGCAGGGAATCAACCGGGTCGGCGTGGCGGCATTGAATGCCAGCTTGCATTCGGCAGCAAAAACTGCCGCTGGCACTGCCGGATACTCGATGTTGAACGCATTGTCCGTATCGAAGTATCGCGCCCGACGGGTATAAGGTGTGGCAGCCGGCGCTGCGGCCTGGGGTACCAACTTCGCCAATGTCACCATGGGTCAATCTCCTATCGGTGTTTTTCCTTGATACTTTTCTGCCTCGAGCTCACGAAGCAGCCACTCCATTCGTGAACATTGCGGACATGCCCTCAGTCGAAAAACTCCGGAAGACACACGCCTGTCAATCCCCTGTTCCCGCTTTACGGTCCTTGAGTCCTTGACTGCTTACCACTTGTTGCGAAGCTCGCGCAGTTTGACAAAAACGGTTTTCGGATCCGGCTGATCCGGCAAATCAGGAAAGGCCTCACGCAACTTGGCGATCACCGTGGGGCTGTGCAGCCGGAAAAAAGTGTTCACTTCTTTTTCCAAAGCCAGCGTGGTGATCAGTGCTTGTGCAGGATCCTGATTGCGGATTTCTTCCAGCATCTGCTTCGCCTTGTGATTGTCCGGCTCGCGCGCAAGGGTAAATCCCAGATTGTTGGCAATATAGTCGTGCCCCGGAAAAACCTGGGTGGTATTCGGCAGTTTCGAAAGCTGGGTCGCAAATGTCTGATAGAGCTCGTTCGGATGACCGCCGTTGTGGCAATTGCCGGCCCCGGCATTGAACAGGGTATCGCCGCAGAACAGGACAGGCACGTCGGTGTGCGACAACAAACAGACATGGCTCATGGTGTGGCCGGGCGTGTCGAGCGCTTCCAGCTCCACCATTTTGCCCACCTTGATCACATCCCCCGCCGCAAGGCCGCGATCCATACCCGGGATACTGCCACCTGCGTTGCGATGCGCCAGCAGCTTTGCGCCGGTCGCCGCGATCACTGCCTGATTGCCACCGGTGTGATCCCCATGTTCATGGGTATTGACGACCTGGGTGATCCGCCAGCCCTGGCGCTTCGCCACGGCGAGACATTTTTCGTGATCCAGCGGATCCACCGCCAACGCCTCGCCGGTCGCCGGGCAGACCACGAGGTAATTGAAATTTCGGTACGAGTTGCCGGTCCAGATCTGTTCAACAATCATTGGCGGTGCTCCGGCGCCGTGAGGCTATCGCTTGAGCGGGAAAAACGGCACCGGCGTCATCAACCGATTTTCCTGATTTACCAGCGCGCCGAGTTTTGCGCTTTCCTCGGTATAGGCCAGCCACTCCGGGTCCGTCCACAGCGCGGCACGGCGTTTTTCGCGGTCGCCGGCGTTTTCGTAGGCCCAGATGTGGATGAACTGGTTCACATTGCCGGTTTCGGTCGTGAGATAGGCAAAGGGCTGGCCCAGATGCCGGGTCTGCGGCCCCTTGCCCAGTTTTTCGTAGAGGGCGAGATGTTTTTTGATGGTGCCGGGACGGCAGGTGTAGGTACGAACGTCAAGCAACATGTTTTCTCCTAAGGTTTATGCAGACGACGCGTCCTGGCTGCGTCGAATGGGAAGCTTATTTTCCCACTTTCCCGCGTCCGGTTGCGTAACTTCGACGGGGAGACTCCGTTCAGCAAAGTTATTTCTGGTTCTTGACGAACGTGGCCTGATCGGAAGCCGCCGCCATCAATAACCCAAGATCGTTTCCGCTGAGAATGAATCGGAACCCCTTGGCCATATACGTGCCAAGCAGAGGCTTTGCATACACACCACCCAGTCCAGGCCATTTGTTGTGTTTCTTGCAGGCCGCAAGCACGGTATCAAACGCCGCAACCAGTTTCGGGTCATCGAGTTTCCCCGGAATTCCCATTTCCATGCACAGATCGTTGCTGCCCATCAGCAGCACGTCAATACCGGGAACAGCCGCAATGCGCTCGGCGTTTTCCACCGCCATTGGCGTTTCGATCATCACCACCACCAGCGTGGCCGCGTTCATCTCGCGCACCGCGTCGGCCGCCGGCACCGTTGCAAAGCCATACTGGGGATACCCGCCGGCAATGGAGCGATGGCCGACAGGGGGAAAACGCAGCGCGTCGACAATTTTCCTGGCCTCTTCCGGCGTATCCACATGCGGCACCACGATGCCCAACGCACCCCCGTCCAGACAGCGCGTCGCCAGCTTCAGATCCATGTGCGGCACCCGCACGATCGGCGCAATGCCGGCGTCCAGCGCCGCCACCGAAATCGAACAGGCGGTCTCCACCGAAGACGGGCCGTGCTCCAGATCGATGAACAGAAAATCAAACCCTGCCGTTTTCATCACTTTCGCAATTTCGACACCGCGCACCGTCCGCACCCCAACGCCGGCGGCCACCTTGCCCGCGACCAGGGCGCTTTTTGCGGGATTATTGATGGAATACATGTGGTTCTCCTTGTTTGAAAAATGTGCAGGTGTGAGGTACGAGGCGTGAGGCCTGAAGGGTATCAGTCCCTTGATCCTGAATCCTAACTCCCGAATCTGGTTTTCTCGCTCCTCGCCCCTCGAACCTCGTCACTGATCCTTGTCTTCACACCCGGCCGGAAATCGGTATCGACGCACCGGTGATGGCTCGCGCACGGCTGGAGAGCAGGAACACAATCAGGTCGGCAATCTGCTCCGGCTTCACCCAGCGGGAGAAATCGGCGTTCGGCATGTCGGCACGATTGACAGCCGTATCGATGATGGACGGCAATACGGCATTCACGGTCACCGCGCGGTCTTTCAGTTCTTCGGCAAGGGCTTCCGTCAGTTTTGCGACACCCGCCTTGGAGGCGGCATAGGCGCCCATGCCGGCGCCGGCCTTTGCCGTCGCAGCCGCGCCAATATTAACGATGCAGGCTTGTGAACTCGCCAGCAGGTGCGGCAACGCCGCCTGCACGGTCGTAACAGCAGTGCGTAGGTTCATTTGATAGAGCAGGTCCCAGGTGTCGATGCTGCCACCCTCAACTTTCTCCCAGCGAAACCCGCCCGCAACATTGACCAGTGCATCAAGGCGACCAAAGCGCTCGACGATTCGCGTAATCGCTTCTTTCGCAGCGGCGCCCGACCCCAGATCAACGCCACCGAGCGCCAGTGCCTGCGGAAAGTCCGCCGGCGCCTTCGATGCGTCCGCTCGGTCGAGCAACGCCACCTTCGCACCGGCAGCCGCGACTGCCCTCGCGACACTCACGCCCAGGCTGCCAAAGCCCCCGGTTACGGCAACGACCTGCCCATTCAAGTCCGGCGAAATCACATGCCCCTCCTGCATTGCAATGCGAATCTCCCGCGTTGCCTGCGACAAGCGAAGAGATCGACGACCTGATTGTCATGACGCACCTGCGTTTGCCTCACGAGCAATGTCTCATGACGCGAGCTTACCCTTCAACACTTCGCCGGCGAAGTGGCCGGTTGATTCGCCGTTCTCCAGCGTCACGACACCGTTCACGATGGTGGCGCGGATGCCCTCGGCCTTCTGCACCAGTCGTCGCGCGCCGCCGGGCAGGTCGCTCTCGACTGTCGGCAGACAGGGGCGCACACGGCCTTCCTCGAAGAGCAGCAGGTCGGCCTTGTAACCCTCCTTGACGAGGCCGCGGCCTGTCAGCTCGAACGCTTGCGCATTGTCGTGCGTCA
>JBJXFN010000110.1:0-6189 GCA_046155535.1 Burkholderiales bacterium | reverse complement strand
GGGGGCGCGAAAAAACGCCCGTTTTACAACATGGTGGTCGCGGAATCGCGCCGGTCCCGGGACGGTCGGTTCATCGAACGTCTGGGTTTTTACAACCCCAAGGCGCCGGCGGGTCAGGAATCGCTGCGGATCGCCATGGATCGCGTGACCTACTGGAAGAGCAAGGGCGCCCAACTGTCAGACACGGTGGCCCGGCTGGTCAAGCAGTTCAGTGGGCCAGCCAAAGCCTGAGCCCATGGTGGTCATGGGGCGCGTAAGCGCCCCGCACGGAGTCAAGGGCTGGATCAAGGTTCAGCCATTCACCCAAGACGTGGACGGATTGCTCGGTTACCCGCAGTGGTGGCTGAAGTCGGGCGACGCCTGGCATCCCCACCGGATTACCGAAGCCAATGTGCATGGCGGGTCCATGCTGATCGCCAGCCTCGAAGGGGTGGAAAGCCGCGAAGCGGCGGCGGCGATGAAGGGCGCGGAAGTGGCGGTGCCCAGGGGGAGCCTCCCGGAAAACCGCGAAGGCGAGTTCTACTGGCGCGATCTGCTGGAGATGGAAGTAGTCAACACGCGCGGCGAATCGCTGGGTCGTGTGGAAAAAATGATGGATACCGGCCCCCATACGGTGCTGGTGTTGCAGGGCGACAAGGAATTGCTGGTCCCGTTCATCGAGAAGGTGATTCTGAATGTGGACCTGGAAAACCGCCGGCTGGTGGCCGATTGGGAACTGGACTACGGCGCATGATCCGGCTGGACGTGGTGACCCTGTTCCCGGAAATGTTCGAAGCCCTTACCGGCAGCGGCATTACCCAGCGGGCCTGGGAAAAAGGTTTTTACGAGCTGGTGCTGTGGAACCCGCGGGATTTCAGCACCAATGCGTACCGCAGTGTGGACGACCGACCCTACGGGGGCGGCCCGGGGATGGTGATGATGGCCGAACCCCTGGGAAAGTCGATCCGCGCAGCGCGCCAGCGGCAGGCGAGTTGTGGGGTGAAACGCACGCGGACGGTACATTTGTCGCCGCAGGGCCGGCCGCTTACGCAGAAGATTGTGGACGAACTGGGCGGGTATGAGGCGCTGGTGTTGCTGGCGGGGCGCTACGAAGGTGTGGACGAGCGCTTGCTGCAATCCGAAATCGAAGACGAAATCTCGATTGGGGATTACGTGCTCTCGGGCGGGGAGTTTCCGGCGATGGTGCTGATGGATGCCATCATCCGGCGCATTCCCGGGGTGCTGAATGACGAGCAGTCCGCGCAGCAGGAGTCGTTTGTGGACGGGTTGCTGGATTGCCCGCACTACACGCGACCGGAGACGTACCAGGGCGAACCGGTGCCATCGGTGTTGTTGTCCGGGCACCACGCCCAGATTGCCGCGTGGCGGTTGAAACAAAGTCTGGGCCGCACCTGGCAGCGGCGGCCCGAGTTGCTCGCAAGCAAGCAGTTGGACGCCGAAAAGGCGGCGCTGCTGGAAGAATACAAGGCCGAATGGAAGAAAACGCAGGAGTCGAACCCATGAATATGATCCAGAAAATCGAACAGGAAGAAGTGGCGCGTCTTGGCAAGAACATCCCGGCGTTTGCGCCGGGTGACACCGTGGTGGTCAACGTCAACGTGGTGGAAGGCGAGCGCAAGCGCGTCCAGGCCTACGAAGGCGTGGTGATCGCCATCCGCAATCGGGGCCTGAACTCCTCGTTCATCGTGCGCAAGGTGTCCTCCGGCGAAGGCGTCGAGCGGACTTTCCAGACCTATTCGCCGCTGATCGCCAGCATCGAACTCAAACGCCGCGGCGACGTGCGGCGCGCGAAGCTGTATTACCTGCGGGACCGTTCCGGAAAATCCGCGCGGATTCGCGAGAAGCTGGAATCGGAAAAAGAGGTTGTGGCAGAGGCTGCCGAATAAGAACGAAGCCCTTTGCCGACACATGTCCAAAAAAAAGGCGGCCTGCGGGCCGCCTTTTTTATTGGTTCTTTTCTCTCGGTGTGTCCGCGATGGCGCGCGGGTCAGATGACCCGCGAGCGGTCGGCCAGCAAGGTCTGATGGATGTAGCTTTGCAGCAGCAGGGTCTCGGTGGTGTGCAGGCCGCCGAAGCGCACGCCATGGGTGAAAAATTCGCTATCGCGCCGCTCGCGCCCGCTTAATCGCACGCTTTGCACTTCCACCGGCGTAACAATCTTGACCTCGTACTGATTGGGGTCCACCCGGAATTTGAACGCGAGGTCGAGTTTGCCGCCCACCTGCGCAAGTCGCCGGTCCGATTCCACCGAGGCGCCGAACACGCTCAGATCCGCCACCACCACCGCCCTGGACTCCCCGGGGGTTTCCGCGTTGGCCGCCGTGCCGGTCAGGTTGACGCGCACCCGCAATGCATCGCGAATTTCGGTGCGGGACACTTCCGCCGGATAGAGCAGATGAAGATAGGCGTAGGGCATGCGGCAAACCCGCTCGACCCGCGATTCAATGGTGTAGGCAAATCGGCCGGAAAAGGTTCGCAGGATCACCTCCGCGCCTTCTTTGACCGGGATCGGTAGATTCTGAGCCGTCGGCGTGCGCAGCAGGACGCTGTGGCCGGGGAGATATCCGATGAGGGTGGTGTAGTACTGGCTGGGTGTCCCGTCTTCGTGGAATTCGATCTGCAGCCGCTCGTCCACGCGCAACTGCATTTCCTCGAAGCTGCACCGTGTGCTGGGTGTCGGGCCGTTGTCTGCCATGGTTCTGCGCAACCAGTCGGGTCGATAACGGGCGACAGTATAGAACCTAACGCCGATTCCTTCATCCATGTGTGCAGCGCGGGCCATCCGGCCACACCGTGCCGCGCCCGGCAAGATTGCTACAATGCCCGCGCCGGCTGTCCGAATGCCGGAGAGGCCTGCCTGCGATGCGGTGTCGACCTGTTCCCGGACGCAGTATCTGTCGTGTGCTCGTTGCCTGGGGAGCGTACCGAAAAATGAATTCTTTGCTGGAGTCATTTCAGGCCAAAATCGAGTCGCCCTTTGCGGTGATCGCGGTGCGCGAGTTGAATGACATCCTCACGGACATTGAATACCTGCCGCGCGGCGTCGCGCCACTCAAGCCCCAGACGCGATTCGCCCGGGAAGTCTGCCGGCAATTGCGCGCTTACTTGCACGATCCGGCCTTTGTGTTTGATCTGCCTTTCCAGGTGAGCGGAACTGCATTCCAGAAAAAGGTATGGACACGCGTGCGCGCAATTCCAGCCGGCACGGTATTGTCTTATACGGAAGTGGCACGCGAGACCCGCTCGGCGCCGCGCCCGGTGGGCGGGGCCTGTGGCGCAAATCGCATTCCGATCCTGATTCCCTGTCACCGCGTGGTGGCGAGTCGGGGAATCGGCGGCTTCATGCATGCGCGCAGCGGTTCGCCCATCGCAATCAAGCGCTGGCTGTTGAATCACGAAAATCCGAGCTGCTACTGATGGCGGATGACAGCGGCCTGCTCGACGAGTTTTGCGATGCGCTGTGGCTCGAAGACGGTTTGTCGCCCAACACGCTGAGCAGTTACCGCCGGGACTTGCGCCTGTTCGGCCGCTGGCTGGCGGCGCAGCGCCGCCGCGGGTTGATGGAGGCCGGCCACGCAGATCTGCTCGATTACCTTGCCCATCTTTTCCGGAAATCCACCAAACCGCGCTCGGCCGCACGCCTGTTGTCGAGCCTGAAACGTTTTTACCAATACCTGCTCCGACAGCATCGCATCACCGTGGACCCCACCTTGCAGATCGAGGCGCCCAAGCTTCCGCGCAGCCTGCCCAAAAGCCTGACGGAAACCGACGTCGAACATTTGCTGGCCGCGCCCGATGTCAACACCGTGTTCGGCCTGCGCGACAGGGCGATGCTGGAAACCCTGTATGCCTGCGGATTGCGAGTCTCCGAACTGGTCAGCGTCAAGGTCGCCCAGGTCAGTCATGACATGGGTGTCGTGCGGGTGACCGGCAAGGGTTCCAAGGAGCGGCTCGTGCCACTCGGCGAGGAGTCGCTGGACTGGATCCGTCGTTATCTGGAAGAAGCCCGGCCGGCGATTCTGGGGGGCGCGCCTGCTGAGGCCTTGTTCGTCACCGCGCGCGGCGGGGCGATGACGCGGCAGGCCTTCTGGCATCTGATCCGTCGCTATGCGGCGAGGGCGGGACTGCCGGCAAACATCTCTCCGCATACATTGCGACATGCTTTTGCCACGCATCTGCTCAACCATGGCGCGGATCTGAGGGTGGTGCAACTGCTGCTCGGGCATGCGGATATTTCCACCACGCAGATTTACACGCACGTTGCGAGCGAGCGGCTCAAACAGTTGCATGCCAAACATCATCCCCGCGGATAACAGGAGAATACATTCATGGCGGCAGTGGGTTTTGTCGTGCTGGCCTATCTGATCGGATCGGTATCCTTCGCGGTGGTCGTCAGCCATGCGATGGGTTTGCCGGATCCGCACAGCTACGGTTCAGGCAATCCGGGAGCGACCAATGTCTTGCGAACCGGGCGCAAGTCCGCCGCGGCGTGGACCTTAATTGGCGACGCGGCCAAAGGTGCACTGGCCTTGTGGCTGGCGCGCCGGTACGCGCCGGAATTCTCTCTGGGGGAGGCGACCCTGGCGTGCGTGGCGCTGGCGGCTTTTATCGGCCACCTGTTTCCGTTGTACTTCCGCTTCCAGGGCGGCAAGGGAGTGGCCACGGCAGCCGGCCTGCTGTTGGCCATCGATTGGCGAATCGGTGTGGTGGTGTTGCTGTTGTGGATCCTGGTGGCGTTGTTGACGCGCTATTCGTCGCTCGCCGCCGTGGTGGCGGCAGCGGTGGCGCCGTTGGTTTGCGGGCTGGTGATGGGCTGGGGACCGTTCGCTTGGGCGACCGGGGTCATGGCGCTGCTGCTGATCTGGCGGCATCGCGCCAACATCGGGCGCCTGCTGCAGGGCACGGAAAGCCGGATCAGGTTTTCCCGGCGGCCGGCAACGACGCCAGATCCCAGCGTGCCCGGACGTTGAAGCCCTGCGTTGTGACGGCCCCCGCCTGCAATCGCAACGCGCCGGCATAGGCAATCATGGCGCCGTTGTCGGTACACAAATCCAGCGGCGGATAGAAAACCTCGAAACCTTCCGCATCGGCGCGCTGATTCAGCGCTTCGCGCAGCTGGCGGTTGGCGCCCACGCCGCCGGCAACGACCAGGCGTTCGAGTCCGCACCGGGCGACCGCAGAGACGGATTTGTTCACCAGCACCTCGACAATAGCTTCCTGAAACGCTGCCGCTATGTCGGCGCGAGTCTGATCGTCTGAGGGTTGCCGGTGGGCAAGCGTCAGTACCGCAGTCTTCAAACCCGAAAAGCTGAAATCCAGGTCGCCGCTGCGCAGCATGGGTCGGGGCAGGTGGAAACGCTTTGGCCGCCCCGCGTCCGCCAGTCGCGAAAGCGCGGGACCGCCGGGGTAAGGCAAGCCCAGCAGCTTGGCAGTCTTGTCAAAGGCTTCGCCCGCCGCGTCGTCCACGGTTTCTCCGAGCAGGCGATAGTCGCCAACACCGCCCACTTCCATGAGCTGGGTGTGTCCTCCCGAGACCAACAGCGCAACAAACGGAAAGGCCGGCGCCGGGTTGGCCAGCAGGGGGGAGAGCAAATGCCCCTCCAAGTGATGCACACCGATGACGGGAATGTCCAGGGCAAATCCCAGGCTCGAGGCAACGCTGGCGCCCACCAGCAAGGCGCCTGCGAGTCCCGGCCCCTCGGTGTAGGCGATCGCGTCGAGATCGGCCAGCCGACGGCTGCAGCGGGCGAGCAGCGCCTGGGTCAGGGGCAACACCCGGCGAATGTGATCCCGGGAGGCGAGTTCCGGGACCACGCCGCCATATTCAGCGTGCAAATCCACCTGGCTGTAAAGGCTGTGCCCGAGCAGTCCCTCGCGGGTGTGGTACAGGGCCACACCGCTTTCGTCGCAAGAAGTCTCGATACCGAGAACCAGCATAAGGCCTTGAGCCAATAAGGATTGAGGGGAAATATCCGGGTGGCATCTCTATGGCACTCGGGGGTGGCGAGAGGGTCCGGGCCGCACGCCGCTTGCATTTGCAAATCAGGGGATTGTTGCTAGAATGCGCCCCTTCGTTTTGTCAGACCATCAGCCAGGATCGTTAATTTTTATGCCGACAGTTCGTATCAAGGAAAATGAGCCCTTCGAAGTGGCGATGCGCCGGTTCAAGCGTACCGTCGAAAAAACCGG
>JBJXFN010000107.1:0-30216 GCA_046155535.1 Burkholderiales bacterium | reverse complement strand
GGCTGTAGAAAAACCGTTTTTCAGCGCGCACTTCCCCCCGCACTTGCGCTCGCAAGTGCGAGATGAAATCGTTTAGGGATTTATTCGATCTCGGCGTGCCAGGGAATTGCCGAATCGGGTCTTTTCTTGACCCGCTTTACGCCGGTTCCTGTCTTACTCATTGCCAATTCCCGTATTGCGCCAACTTTTCTATGTTGTGCACCATTCATCAAAGAAAACGCGAGTGATATTGCTCCTCGCAAAGCGCTGCAAAATATCTAAAATATGTATAATTTCGAACCATGACTACACGGAAGCCGCTGCACTTTATCGGGTCGAGTCACCAGGATTTAAGGTCATTCCCGGCAGATGCACGTCGCGCGGCGGGTTTCAATCTGGAATCTGTGCAGCGAGGGCTCGATCCGGAAGATTGGAAGCCGTTGAAGGCGGTGGGCCCAGGCGTTGCCGAATTGAGGCTGTGGGCCGCAGACGGCACTTACCGCGTAGTCTATTTGGCAACACGACCGGAAGCTGTTTACGTGCTCCACTGTTTCGAGAAGAAAACGCAAAAAACCGCTCAACGCGATATCAACCTGGCAACTCAAAGACTGAAATCCATTCCCGGCACCGGGAGGTAACCCATGAAGAAGCGACGTACATCCAGCGAGATCGGAATCACTCACACCACACCCGGTACCAAAAGCGTGTTCTATGATCTGGGCTTTGATGAGGCAGAGGCTCGTGTTTTGGAGATGCGTGCAGACCTCATGGCCGCAATTCGATCCCACGTGCAAGAAGAAGGCTGGACCCAAACAGCTGCAGCCAAGGCTCTCGGAATCAGCCAGCCCCGAGTGTCAGCTTTGATGAAGGGCTCCTGGCGTGAGTTTAGCGCCGACATGTTGCTGATACTTGCCGGGCGTGCTGGCTTACGCCCTCGCCTCAAAATTGCAGCATAGTGAATCTCGCAAATCTATATCTCAAAGAGTGCGCGTCCCTGGGAAAAAAGCCGAATCTCGCCTGCAAGTCAGCGCATGTGCCCAAATGCGGCCCAACCCCTGGGTCGCGCCAACGCGCATCGGGCTGCGCCCTCCGCGCGCGGCTCACTCAAAACATCAGAGATAGTTGAAGATAGACAGATTTGCGGTCTGCACGAAGGTCTGTTGCGCGGCTTCGAGGTTGGTCTTCTGGCGCATCAGGTCGCTGATGGCCTTTGCGTAGTCCAGATCCTGGAGCTGGGAGATCAGTTGCTTGTATTGCGTGGAAAGATCGTCGGTGATCGCCTGGGTGGTCTCCACTTCTCGCATCCGCGTTCCCACCAGCGAACGCCGGCTGCTGACCTGGTCCAGTGCCAGATCGAGATTGGCGAGTGAATCGGTGACCGCATTGGCGAACCGCGCCCTTCCCGGATCGTCCCCGGTAAAGGACTCCAATGCCGTGGCCAGGTTGGTAATGGTGCGGAACACGTCCTGCTCGGTGCTGGGTGCGATATCGATGCGATCGCCGCCGGCGGGCGCCCCCGCCACCTCGAGCTGGATTCCGTCGAACGCGATCTTTCCGCCGCTCACGTAGGGTTGCGCCGAGAGCACAGTGGTGCCGGCGGTGATGTCCAGCACGTCGTAGGTAGTCACCGGCGGCACGGTCGCGGATACTGCAAAAACGATCTGATATTGGTTGCCGGTTGCCGCCAGTGGATTGGCTACGGTGCCCGGTCCGTAGGTCGCGTTGCCTGCATTGGCGGCTGGGGCGGAAACCACGAACTCCCCGTTGCCGCGGCGCATGCGAAGAAAAACATCGGCGCCGGATTCGCTCACCGGGATGAAGCGCGTGGGCGCGATTTGCACCAGCCGCTCGCCATCGTCGCCTGAGTACTGCACGCCGGTCGTCGCGGCCGCAAAGGGCTGCACGTCGGTCTGAAAACCGGAAAACAGGAAATTGCCTTCCCCGTCGGTGCTGTTCGCCAGCCCCAGAAGTTCGTCATGCATGGCGCGCAAGTCGCGCGCAAGCGTGACCCGGTCTGCGGTGGTGAACGCGGCATTGCCGGCCGCCACCGCCGTTTCACGTACCGACTGCAACAGGCTGACCGCGCGGGCGAGCGCACCCTCGGTGACCGCGAGTTTGCCGGCCGCGGCCTGGGCATTGGTGCCGTACTGGGCATTGATCGAATCGGCCTGGGCAAATTCGAGGGACCGCACCGCGCCGATCGGATCGTCCGAGGGCACCAGCATGCGCCGTCCGGCGGAGATTTGTTGCTGGAGTTTGAGCAGATCCGCCTGCTGGCGACCGATCGATGCGGCGCCGGTATCGAAAATGGTGTTGGTGCTGATGCGCATGGCTTTTCCTCAGCGACCCAGTTGCAGCAGTGACTCGAACAGGGTGGAGGCAATCTGCAGAATCTTGCCGGAGGCCTGGTACGCCTGCTGATATCGGATCAAGTTGGCCGCTTCCTCATCGAGATTGACACCCGAAAACGACTGGACTGCGGTGCGCGCCTGCTCCAGCACCGAGGTCTGCGCGCGGCTGGTGACTTCGAGTTCGTGCGTCTTGGTGCCAACGATGCCAACCAGCGCGGAATAAGCCGACTGGTAGGAAGCCGTCGCGCCGTCGAGAAACTTCCGGGTCTGCAGCGCACCCAGCGCCAGAGCATTCCTGTTGTCTCCATTGCCACCGGTATTCGGGCCGACGCTGAAGGTATCGCCCGCAGCAGGGTCTCCGCTGATCTGAATGGTCCAGCCGTTGAAGCTGATGTTCTGGCCCGCGGTGTAGGCAACGCCAACCGGATTGCCAGTGCCGGTGCCGGTCACGTTGAAGGTGCCGGGTCCGGTAAACGTGATGGTGGCCGGCTGCTGCAGATTGGGATCGAGCGTGTTCACCACCCCGGCGTTGATCACACCGGTGCCGGTGTTGGCATTCCCGCGCGCCGTGCGGATCGGCGCTGCCGCCGCCACTTTGGCCGGATCGCTGAGCGCCGCGCGAAGTGTTGAACCACCGACCGCCGTCGGCCGAAACAGAAAACTGTCGCCCGCCGCTGCCGCACCCGCTGCCAGGGAAATCGTGAACCCATCCGTGGTCTGCGGAAACCCGCCAAAGGTCTGTTGGGTGTTGTCGGAGAGGCGGGTCAGCGTGTAGTTCGCGCCATCGTAGTTCAGCCGATAGTCGCTGGTGGTGAGTGCGCCGAGCGTGGGCGGGTCGATGGCCGCAGAGAACGTTGCGCTGCCGGTATTGCGGGTACTGGCCTGAACCTGCGGCCCGCCCACGTTGAAAAACGCGGTACCGGGCTGGCCGTTCAAGTCCTGGCCCAGCAAGTGCTGGGCATTGAAAGTTTCTGTGAGCGTCATGGCCACCCTGCCCAACGCGTTGCGCACGGTGTCCAGCGATTCGCTGCGGAAGGCCAGCGTGCCGCCAAGCCGCCCACCGGCAAGGGCACTTTCCGGCAACTGCACCAGGCCCGAGGAAGTCTGATAGGCCAGGGTGAGCCGGGTGGTGTCCAGCGGGTCGCGAATGGTTTGCAACGAAAAGGCCTGCAGGCCGGCCACCAACGGCTGCCCGCTTCCGATGAAGACGTTGTAGGCGCCGTCGTCCTGCACCACCACGGAGGTGCGCACATTCTTGTTGAGCAATTCGACGATCTGGTCGCGTTGATCCATCAAGTCATTGGGTGGCTGCCCGTTGGAGACCGCCAGCGCCACCGTGATGCGCTGATTCAGGTCGGCAATCTGTACCGCGTAATCGCTGACTTCCCGGGCCGTGGCAACAATGTCCTGGTTCACGCCTTCATGCATCTGCGCCAGGCGCTCATCAATCATCGAGAACCGCGAGGCCAGGATTGCCGCCGCCGACAGCAGGGTCTGGCGCGACGGATTGGAATTCGGGTAGGTGGCGACGTTCTGAATGGCGGAGAAAAATTCCTGGAGCGCCGGCGACAGGCCGGAAGCAGGGTCGGCCAGCATGTTGTCGAGCCGCTGCATTTGCGCATGGTAGGCGTCGAGCGACCCGGACTGCGCGGTGGCGGTGCGCACTTCATCAGACAGAAATTCGTTGTAGATGCGGCGCAAACTGAGAATGTCCACGCCGTTGCCAAAGAAGCCTTCACCGGTCATCTGCGGCTGTGCCGGTGCCAACAGCACCTGTTGCCGGGTGTAACCCGGAGTGGCGGCGTTGGAAATGTTGTGCCCAGCGGTCAGCAGGCCGGCCTGTGCTGCCTGCAATCCGCTGATGCCGATGCCGAAAATGTTAGTGGCCAACCTGGGCTTCCTCTACGGCAGGAATGTTTTCATATCGGCCGGCCGCGCAGCAACTTGACCCTTGCCGAGCCGCGCAACAGCCTGCGCGCCGCAGGCCTGCGCAGCACGTCCGGCGTCATGCGCTCATCGTTGGCCGCGCGGGGTGCGGGGAAAGCGGCATCCAGTGTGCCGGCAAGCGAGGGAACGGCCCGCTGCACTGGTGGGCGGCGAAGGATCGTCATGCCTGCAGCGACAGGCGCAGCGACGCGCCGTCGATCACGCCGGCGAGCTTGCGCGCGAAACGCGGATCGGTGGCATACCCGGCCTCCTGCAGCTCGCGGGCATAGGCTTTGGCGTCATGGGTATTCTTCAGGACTTCGGCATACCGCGGCCGCGAGCCCAGCAATTGCCCATAGTCCCGGAACGCGTCCTGGTACGACGAATAGGCGCGGAAGGCTTCCACTTTTTCTTTCGGCTGCCCGTTTACGTATTCGGTGGTCACTGCATGCACAGTCCGGCCCTGCCAGCTCGCATCCGCCTTGATGCCGAACAGATTGAAACTCTGGCTGCCGTCGGCGCCGCGGATCTCACGCCGTCCCCAGCCGGTTTCCAGCGCCGCATGGCCCAGCAGGAAGCGCGCGGGAATACCCGTTTCACGGCTGGCTGCTTCGGCCGCCGGACCAAGATGTTCGACGAATTCCCGCACGTGGGGCAGAAGTGCCGGATTGGCTTTTCGTGGCGCGGAAGTCAGGTCCGGACCGCGACCCTGAAGCGGGGACGCGCCAGCGGCCTGCGGGACGCCCGGCACCGCGACCAGGGGCGATTGCGGCGCCTCCAGCGTCGGGGACAACTGTCGCGTCAACACCTCCGCCAGGCCCACCCCGCGCCTCGACATGAGTTCGGCCAACTGCTGGTCCATGAGCGAGGTGTACATCCGGGATTGATCGCTGTCGAACAAGTTGTCCTTGCCGACCGTCTCGCGCATGCTTTTCAACATCACGTTCAGCAGCAGGGACTCGAACTGCCGTGCTGTCTCGCGCACTGCGCCACGCGGGTCGTTTTTCGCACGCAGGCGCAGGGCATCCAACCCTTGCGCGTCGGCGGCCAGGGACAATGCAGCAGGATCGTTTCCGATGTTCATAATGGTTAGATGACTTCCAGTTCAGCACGCAGCACGCCGGCAGATTTCATGGCCTGCAGGATGGCCAGCAGATCCTGTGGCGTGGCGCCGATGGAGTTAAGCGCCTTGACCACTTCGGCAAGGGAAACGCCGGCCGGCATGGCGACCAGTCCGCCGCGATCCTCGCGGATTTCGATGCTGCTGCGCTGCGCCTGCACCGTGCTGCCCTGCGTGGACAGCGGATTAGGCTGGCTGATCACCGGCTCGGTGCTGATGATCACCGAGAGATTGCCGTGCGCAATCGCGCAGGCATCGATGGTGACCGTCTGATTCATGACCACCGAACCGGTGCGCGCATTGACGATAATGCGAGCGCTACCGCGCGTCGGAATGATTTCCAGGTTTTCCAACCGCGCCAGAAACTCGACGCGCTTGGCAATATCCTCCGGGGCACGTACGCGCACGAGGCGAGGGTCCATGGCGTGGGCCAGTTCCGGTCCCACCACGGAATTGATGACTTCGGCGATCTGGCGCGCCGTGGAAAAGTCGGTGGCATTCGATTCCAGGTAGATGAATTCTCCGCGCCCAATCGTGGTCGCCACTTCGCGTTCCACTGTCGCGCCGGCCGGCACTCGGCCCACGCTCAGGTGATTGATCTGCACCTTGCTGCCGTTGGCCGACGCCCCCACCCCGCCCACCAGCACGTTGCCCTGCCCCACCGCGTAAATCTGCCCGTCCGCCCCCTTGAGCGGGGTCATTAACAAGGTGCCGCCACGCAGGCTCTTCGCATTTCCCAGGGAAGAAATCGTCAAATCGATAGTCTGCCCGGCGCGCGCAAATGCGGGCAACACGGCAGTTGCCATGACGGCGGCGACGTTTTTGAGCTGGAGGCTGGTGCCGGGCGGCAACTGCACACCGAGTTGCGAAAGCATGGCTTGCAGGCTTTGCGTCGTAAAAGGTGTCTGGGTCGTCTGGTCTCCAGTGCCGTCCAACCCCACCACGAGTCCGTAGCCGATCAGCGGGTTGTCCCGCACGCCCTGCACCCGGGCCAACTCCTTGATGCGCTCGGCATCCGCGGGACGAATCGACAATCCGACCATTGCTATCAGGAGAATCACCGGCCACCACTTGTCGCGACGACTGTTCATGTTGTTGTTCCTGGTTGGTGGTGAGCGGTAAATAGTGAACGGTGATCGGTGAACGGAGACAGGCAATGACATTTGAACACGATGTGTTACCGATCACTGTTCACCATTCACCGTTCACCATCTTCAAAACGGCATGACATTGTTGAAAAACCGCGCCAGCCATCCCTGGGTCTGCGCTTCGTCGATGTATCCATTGGCGCGATATTCAATCCGCGCATCGGCCACCAGCACGGACTTCACCGCATTGGCAGCCGAAATCATGATTGGATTGACCACGCCGGAGAAACGCACGAATTCGGTACCCTGGCTCATGGCAATCTGCTTCTCGCCGCTGACCAGCAGATTGCCGTTGGCCAGCACGGCGATGACGGTCGCCGTGATCGTTCCTGTGAAATCGTTGCGCGCCGCGGCCTCGCCTTTGCCGTCGAAGGTGTTGGACGTATCGGCTTCCAGCGCCGCACCCTGGAATGTTTTCCCGGGCAGACCCTGGACGACGGGCACACTGAAGTCCAGCGCGCTGGTGCGTTCCGCGCTGGCCCCGGACTTCTTGCTGGCGGCGGTCTTTTCGGCGATTTCGATGGTCAGTGTGTCGCCGACAAAACGCGCGCGCCTGTCTTCGAACAGCGGTCGGTAAACTCCGTCGTGATAGATGGATCCGTTGGCCACCACTTGTGGAGGCGCCACCACCGGTCGCGCGCTCATCGGCTGATGCACGATGGGCGGCTGGTTGATGACACAGGACGACAGCAGGCTCACTGCTGTCAGTGGGAAAAGGATCCAGCGAAAGTTCATGGTGAATGAGTAAGGGGGGAAAGAGTGAATGAGTGAAGGCGTGACGAGTGTATTCCTTACCACCTCGCGCCTCTCGCCTCTCGCCTTACGCCTCACCCCAATGATTTTCATAACTGCGCCAACCTGGCCAGCATCTGATCGGACGTCTCGATCGACTTGGAGTTGATTTCGTAGGCGCGCTGGGTCTGGATCATGTTCACCAGTTCCTCCACCACGTTGACATTGGATGTTTCGACGTAGCCCTGATTGAGCAGCCCGGCGCCACTCGAACCCGGCGTATTGGTCTGCGGTGCGCCCGAGGCGGCAGTCTCCACCAGCAGATTTTCTCCGCGGGACTGCAGGCCACCGTTGTTGATAAACGTCGCCAGCTGCAGTTGCCCCACCTGCACGGGAGACGACGATCCCGCCTGGACGACGGAAACGATGCCGTCCTTGGAAATGGTCAGTGACAGGACATTTGCAGGCAACGTAATCGAAGGTTGCACCGGATATCCGCTCGAGGTCACCATCTGCCCCTGGCTGTTCAACTGAAACGCGCCGTCACGGGTATAGCCAGTGGTCCCATCGGGCAGCAGAACCTGGAAAAAACCTTCACCCTGAATCGCCACGTCCATCGAACTTCCGGACTGCTGGAGATTGCCCTGGGTATAGACGCGCTCTGTGGCAATCGGCTGTACCCCGGTGCCGATCTGCAGGCCCGCAGGCACTTCGGTCTGCTCCGAGGACTGCGCGCCGGGCTGCCGGAGGGTCTGGTAGAGCAAGTCCTCAAACACCGCCCGCGAGCGCTTGAAGCCGTTGGTGCTGACGTTCGCCAGGTTGTTGGCAATGACGTCCATCTGGGTCTGCTGCGCTTCCAGCCCGGTCTTGGAAATCCACAGTGATCGGATCATGGTGTTGTTCCTTGAAAAAACACAGGTGCAGGGTTCAGGTGCGAGGCGCGAGGATTGAGGATCGGGGCTTTACGCCCTTCACCCATTAACTCATTCACCCTTCACTCATTCACTTGTCACTCGTCACTCATCACTTATCCTCGTACCGAGAGGATCGAAGCGGCTTCGCGTGAATTGGACTCGGCATTGGTGAGCATTTTCATCTGCATGTCGTATTGCCTGGCGTTTTCAATCAGGCTGACCATCGCCTCGACCACATTGACGTTACTGCCTTCCAGCGCACCCGACACCAGCCGCACGTTGGCATCCGCGTCCGCCTCGCCGCCATCGACGAGGTGGAACAAGCCATCGTCCCCGCGCCGAATGGCCGCCGCTTCCGGGTCCACCAACTTGATGCGCCCGACCGTGGACACTGCGCTGACTGCACCGTCGGAGGGCACGGTGGACAGGGTTCCGTCCGGTGCAATCGTGAGCACCGTGTCCGGCGGCACGGCAATCGGTCCGCCGTCGCCAAGGACCGTTTTTCCGTCACGGGTTTGCAGTAGTCCGTTTTCGCTGACGTGAAGATTTCCGTTGCGGGTGTAGGCCTCGGTGCCGTCTTCGGTCTGCACGGCGATAAAACCGCGGTCTCGCAGCGCCACGTCGAGCGACCGCCCCGTCTGTTGAATGCTTCCAGGCGACAGGTCCGCACCCACGGTGGATTCCACTACAAAAGCGCGCGTCTCCGCGCCTTCGCCCACCACCGGGACGGCGCGAAACGCGCTCAACTCCGCGCGAAAACCGTTGGTGTTAGCATTGGCCAGGTTGTGCGCCACCACCGCCTGCGCTTCGAGCAGATGTTTGGCCCCGGACATTGCGGTGTAGATGAGTCGATCCATCAGAGTCGGTAAGCGGTGATCGGTGAACGGTGATCGGTGAACGGAAAACCCGTTACCCCACCATTCCACAGTTGTGCATTGTTCGTGTTCATTGTCTTTTGCATTTCGCCGTTTACCATTTACCGTTCACGATTCACCAGCGCGATCAGCGCAAATTAACCAGAGTCTGCAATAATGAATCCTGCGTCTTGATGGTCTGTGCGTTGGCCTGGTAGGCGCGCTGCATCGTGATCATGGCCACCAGTTCCGCGGTCAGATCGACATTCGAATCTTCCAGCGACGCCGCGTTGAGCAGCCCCAGCGATCCGGTGTTTGGCGCGCCCACAGTCGCCGAACCGGACGAGGGGGTCTCGCTCCACTGGTTGTCGCCCAGCGGATTGAGCCCTTGGGGGTTGTTGAAATTGGTGAGCACGATCTGCCCGATGTTGCGCGATTCACCGTTGCTGTAACGGCCCTGGATGATGCCTTCCTCGCTGATGCTCAAGCCGGAGAGGCGCCCCGAGGTAAAGCCATCCTGCGACATCGAACTCAAGCCGAACTTGGCGCCAAACTGCGTGGAATTACTGAACGAAAGATTGAAGGCCAGCGGAGAGGCCGCGCCGTTGACAATACCGAGACTGGCGGCTACCGCATTCAGGTCGACCGAGACCGGGATGGGCATCGCCGTGGTCAGCGCGCCCGAAGTGTTGAACGTCAGAGGAGCACCGGCACCGGCGCCACCGCCCATATTGACGCTGGCGGCCGGGGTCCCATCCATGGTGGAGTGCACGGTCCACGAATTGGCTGCGGCGGTTTTCACGAAATACAGCGAATACAGGTGCGGATTGCCCAGCGTGTCATAAAGCGTGATCGAGGTCGAGTTGTTGTAACTGGTCGGATCGTTCGGGTTGAATACCGCTGTCACTGGCAGCGCAGAACGCGAGTCCAGGTTCATCGTGGCATCCATCGCCGTGGTGACCTGCGGGGGAATGTCGCCGGAATTAATGCGCAGATCCACTGGCGTGGACGGCACCACGACACCGTTGACGTCCACCGGATAGCCGGTAACGCGCAGATTGGTGCCGTTGACGATGTATCCCGCCTGGTCGATGTGAAACTGGCCGTTGCGCGAATAGGTAATGGCACCGTTTTCGCTCATGCGGAAGAAGCCGTTGCCGTTGACTGCGACATCCAGGGGATTGCCGGAAGCGGAAATATTGCCCTGGGTGAACTGCTGGGCAACACTCGACAACTGGGTGCCGATGCCGATCTTGCTGCCGCCGGCGCCCAGCAATGACGCTGCGAAGACATCGGAAAACTGCGCCTGCGAAGCCTTGAATCCCACGGTGCTGGCGTTGGCAATGTTGTTGCCGATGACGTCCAGGCCCTTGGTCGCCGAGTTCAAACCGCTGAGTCCCTGCTGGAAAGACATGTGCCGCTCCTCGAAATAGTTGAATGAATCCGTTTACAGGTATCGCTTGATGTCGCCGATGCCGGCATTGCCCGCGCCGCGCAATTGCAACTGGAAACTGCCGTCGGTGGCCACGCCCGCCGAATCCACCCTCGCCCCGACCAGCGTGCTGGCGCCAGTGGTCTTGTTGCCGGTTACTGCTTGCGCGCTCACCGAATAGCTGCCCGCAGGCAACGGCTGGCCACTTCCATCGCGTCCGTTCCAAAGAAGGGTTTGTATGCCGGCCGCCTGCGCTTCGGTCACAAAGCTGTCCACCACATTGCCTGCCGCATCACTGATCGTGATCGACACGCGGTCCGCCGGCTGCGCAAGGTCCAGACCGAAGTGCACCGGCTGGCCGTCAAATGCCAGCTTCGCGCCCGCAACCAATACCTCGCGTCCCACCAGCATCGCCGCCTGCAGGGACTGCTGCGCCGAGAAGGACGCCGACATTCCTTCCAGCGTCGTGTTGAGCTGATTGATGCCGGTGACTGTATTGAGCTGGGCCAACTGGGTGGTGACTTCCGCGTTGTCCAGCGGATTGAGCGGATCCTGATTCTGGATCTGCGTGATCAGGAGTTTGAGAAAACGGTCCTGGGTCGCGGTGGCCCCGTTGGAGACTGAAGGCGTGGCCGGCCTGGCACCGCCCAGCAGAGTCTGCAATTCCTGAATGGTTGTCATCGTGCTGTGGTGTCCGGTAAGTGTCCGTGAATTTTCGCCGCGGGAATTACTGGCCGATGGTCAAGGTTTTCATCAACAGCGTCTTGGCCGCGTTCAGCGTTTCAACATTGTTCTGATAGGCGCGCGAGGCGGAGATCATGTTCACCATTTCCTCGACCACATTGACGTTTGGCATCGTGACGTATCCGGTCCCGTCGGCAAGCGGATGCCCGGGTTGGAACGCTCTCTTCAGGGGGGAAGGGTCTTCGATGATGCCGGTCACGCGCACCCCGGCGCTCTCCGTGCCACCCATCGCCTCCGTGGAAAACACCACCTGTCTGGCCCGATAGGCCTTGCCGTCGGGGCCGGCGGCGCTGTCCGCGTTGGCGAGATTGGACGCCACCACATTGAGCCGTTGCGACTGTGCGGTCATCGCCGATCCGGCGACATCGAATACGTTGAGCAGTGACATGATCGTTTACCCCTGGATAGCCGCGAGCATCGTGCGGATTTGATGGGTCAGCGCGGTGACGCCGGCTTCGTAGCGGATCGCGTTTTCCGCGAATTGTGCGCGTTCCACGTCCATGTCCACCGTATTGCCATCCACCGAAGGTTGAATCACCTGGCGATATAGCAACTCGGGCGGGGACGCTGGCGCGTTGGCGGGCGTTGCGCCGGTCGTGACCGGTGCCACCGCAGAGGCCAGTGCCGCGCGGAAATCGAAATCCCGCGCCTTGTATCCCGGCGTGTCGGCGTTGGCGATGTTCGATGCCAGCACCTGCTGACGATGGGCGCGCAGATTCAGGGCCTGATGGTGGAAATGCAGCATGTCGTCGAGTTTGTCGATCATGACGTGGGCTCCGCGGGACCATCCCGCCTTCAAACGGAGCCCATCCTAGGCGTCGCCTTTCCCGCGCAATGATTGGAGAAGACCGTCAAAAACCCTCCAATTCGACACAACACCCGCGGCCAATCACGGGGATCATGCATTCCATCGGCAGGAAATGCCTGACACCTGACATTCTTGGAGCCATGATCAAAGCGATTCTGATTGCCCTCGCGGCACTGATTGCCGCAGACCTGAAGGGCGCTACGCTGCCGGATGGCCAACGCCAGGATCTGGGCCAGGTGCGTGAGGCGGTGGCTGGATTTCTCGCCCGCGAAATCCTGGGCATTCCCGGCAAGGTAAAGATCGAAGTCGGAAAAATCGAATCACGATTGACACTGCATGCTTGCCCGAATCTGCTGACGTTCTTTCCGGCGGGCAGCCGGGCCTGGGGTGCCACCAGCGTGGGCGTGCGCTGCACCGCACCCTCGGCCTGGACTCTTTATGTACACGCGACGGTCACCGTGTACGGGAATTATCTGATCGCGGTGCGCCCCCTGCGGGCGGGCCAGGAAATTTCTACCGCAGACATCTCTCTACGAGAAGGCGAGTTGTCGCAATTGCCAATCGGTGTGTTGAGCGATCCGGCCCAGACCGTGGGGCGATTCGTGACGCAGGGCATAAAGGCCGGACAGCCGCTTCGGCAGGAGGCCCTGCGCGAAGTGCCTGCGATTCTGCCCGGACAACAGGTCGCGTTGGTGGTCAACGGTCGCGGATTTCGAGTCAGCGGCGAGGGCAAATCCCTGGGCAAGGCGGCCGAAGGCTCACTTGTGCAGGTGCGCACGGCTTCGGGCGCCACCGTGAGTGGCTTGCTGCGCCCGGGTTCCGTGGTGGAAGTAGCCAGGTAGTCTCGGTGGGAAAATTTTGCCGCCTAAAGTTTCCCTGCCTCCGTCCGTTAGTGAGCCAGACAGGCGGAAAAGGAGGAACGGAATGCTAAAGTTCTTCCATGGGCTGCCGTTATGACGATTTGAAATGCGACAACTCGGTGATTCATCATGAAAATTGATCCATCGCTCAAGTCCCTGGGCAATACCGTTTCGGACAACCGCACGGACAAGAATGCCAGGGCTGACAATGCCCCCAGTCCGACATCGGTAACGAGCGTCAGTGTGGAATTGCGCGGTCCTTCGAGCCCGGTGCACACTGCAATGGCCGGTGGCGAAGTGGTTGACGCAGCCCGGGTCAATGAAATCAAACAGGCCATGTCAGAGGGCCGCTTCAAGGTCAATCCGGACGTGGTGGCCGACCGTCTGCTCAAGACCGTCCAGGAATTGATCGGCACCGTTCGCCACTGAGTATCCCGGACAGTCCACGACCACCCGATGGCCGCTTCCCCCCTCACCGAACTGGTCGAGAACACGACGGTTGAACTGCACGCGCTGGAATCCTTCATCGACCTGCTCAAGCAGGAAAATGACGTGCTCGCCAGGGACGATATCGAATCTCTGGTGACGCTGGCCACGGCAAAAAGTGCCGTAATGGAAACCTTGTCCCAGTGCGCGACCCGTCGCGCACGCATCTTGAAGTCCATCGACCCAACGAGCGATCTGGATTCGATCCTGGAAAATCACTCGCCACTGCGACCGCTTTGGAACAAATTGACGATCGCGGCCCGCCACGCCGCGGAACTTAATTACGGCAACAGTTACGCCGTGTTTCAGAGATTGGCAAAGGTGCATCGCGCACTTGGCGCGCTCGGCGCGGACCGCTCCTCGACTTACGATCCTCGCGGAACCACCGTGCATCGCATGGATGCAACACGCAGTTTCGGTCAGGCGTAAAGAATTTCTCGTTCAGCAAACAGTCGCTGATTCTCCGCGCGTCTGACCGCCAGGCGCATCGCCCTCTACATTTATCCTTTGCGTCCCGAATCAGGAACGCAACGCCTTGGCCACTTCTTCAGCCAGGTTTCTATCGACCTCCGCGTTCGAATCACGCAAACCGGCCACCACGCCGTCGCGATCCGCAGCCGGCCGGTTTTGGCTGACTTTCCATTTGCCAAGCCATCTTTCCACTGTCATTTCAATGCCGACGATGGCCTGCAGGTGCGCCGCAATAAACGCCTCCGGGGCATCTTCCACTTTCCAGGGACGCTCGCGAACGCCTTCGAAGCGATCGGTCAGGCGGCCGACAAACGCCCTGAGCCACTTTGTGTCCTGGATCACTCGTGCCGCGCCGTAGGCATGCACCACCAGGTAGTTCCAGGTGGGCACCACTTTTCCCGTTTCCTGCTTGGTGGGATACCAGGAAGGCGTGATGTAGCCCTGGGCTCCCTGGAAGATGGCCAGTGGTGTGGCGGCGCCGGGCAATCGCTGCCACAGTGGATTGGCCCGGGCGACATGGGCCCGCAATGTCCCGAAAGGCGCAGGATGGGGATCCCACTCGAACGGCAGGTGATTGGCATCGAGCCCTTCCGGGCCCAGCGTGACGAGTGCACCAAACGGATGTGCACGGATTAACTCACCCAGCACTTCGACCCGCGTTTCCGCGAAATGCGCCGGCAGGTACATCGCTCAAGCGCTCATCAGAAACACGCGCGCACCACGCCGCCATCCACCCGCAGCGCCGCACCGTTCGTGGCCGAAGCCAGCGGGCTGCAAACGTAGGCGATCATGCTGGCCACTTCGTCCGGGGTGGCATAACGCTTGAGCAGGGAACTCGGGCGCGCTTTTTCGAAAAATTCCTTTTCGAATTCCGGAAACGGCCTGCCGGGCGCGCGCTTGGCAATGCCTGCCTTGTTACCTTCCGACAGTGTCGGCCCGGGCAGCACCGCATTGACGGTCACCTGGGTGCCCGCACAGGTTTCGGCCAGCCCGCGCGAGATGGAAAGCTGCGCCGTCTTGGTCATGCCGTAGTGAATCATGTTATCCGGAATCTGGATGCCGGACTCGCTGCTCACAAATACGATGCGGCCCCAGTTGCGCCGTTTCATGCCGGCCAGATAGGCGCGTGAAAGGCGCACCCCGCTCATCACATTGATATCGAAGAAGCGTTGCCACTCCGCATCGTCGATCTCCTCGAAGACTTTTCTTTCGAAGATGCCGAGATTGTTGACCAGGATATCGACGTCCGGAAATTTCGCCACCAGTGTGTTCGCACCGGCCACGGTCGCCAGGTCGGCAGCAAATCCCTCCAGCATTGCGTGCGGGTGGACCTGTCGAATTCTGGCCAGCGCGTCGGCAACCGCCGCTTGCGTGCGGCCATTGACAATCACGTGAGCGCCCTCGCCCGCCATCAGTTTTGCCGAGGCAAATCCGATGCCCTTGGTGGAACCGGATATCAGCGCCACCTTCCCCTTCAATTGCAAATCCATGGTTGCCTTTCAGGATGCCGCGACACCGCGCGGCGCCGGCAGATGATACGCCAGAAGCCGTCAGGCAATGTGTGCGTGGTAGGAAACCATGGACGCGGGCGCAATTGTCCCCGGAGGAGAAAGCGAGGTGGGAATTGTCAAAAGATCCTTGCGAAGGCGCCCGGAAACTTATTCGTCGCGCAACATGGCCCGCAACCGGGCGATTGCCTGGGTGTGAATCTGACAAACACGTGATTCGGAGACGCCCATCACTTCGCCGATTTCGCGCAGGTTCAGATCCTGCTCGTAGTAGAGGCCCATCATGATCTTTTCCCGTTCCGGAAGTTCGTCGATCCCCTGGATCAGGCGGTCGCGCATATCCTCGTCGAGCAATTGATCGAGGGGACCTTGCTTGTTATGCACGGCATGGCGATCGAGAAAATGATCGTCGTCGCCGTCGCTGTAGTCTTCGTAGTAGACCAGTTGGTGGCCGCGTGCCTCCTGCAACATATTCTGGTACTCGGACAATGCCACTTCCAACTGGCCCGCAATCTCCTGCTCGGAAGGCGGACGGCCGAATTTCTGTTCCAGTGAGTGGATGGCTCTTTCGATGCGGCGCATGTTCTTGCGAATGCCGCGCGGCAGCCAGTCGCAGTTGCGCAACTCATCCAGCATCGCGCCGCGAATGCGCTGGGCGGCATAGGTTTCGAATTGTGCGCCCTGGGTTTCTTCGTAGCGGTTGACGGCATCCATCAGGCCCATCATGCCAGCCTGGATGATGTCGTCCACCTCCACGCTGGCGGGAAGCTTCGCCATGATGTGGTGGGCGATGCGCTTGACCAGGGGTGCGTATTCTTTGATCCAGCCTGATCTGTTCAGAGTGCCGCTTGCGGTGTACATGGATTGTGCTCCTGCCAGTGGGTTCCCGCCGGGTGCTCGGGAGATTTTTTCTATACGGGCGAATAAACCGCGGAACCGGGCATGGAACGTCTGTCCGCCACCCTTTTCTGTTCGCTGAATGGTTGGCCTGTCCCCTGCTGAAAAGGCGGCCACTCCATGAGTTTCTCGGCCTGTTGCCGCCAGTGACGTGAACTGGGCGCATCGGGGAACATCTCGATTGCCGCACGCCCGACTCGCCCGCTCTTGCGCACGAGTTCGTCGTGCGCCACTGAGCCCAGGTGCTCCAGTTTCGCGCCGAGGTAGCGATCGGCCACCCCCGCGATATTGCGAAACACGCTGACGCCCTCTTCTTCGGAACGCACCATGGACACCACCAGGCGCGCAGGTTGTCGTCCGCGGCTGCGATGCAAGACCTTGAGCATGCCGTAGGCATCGGCCTGGGCATCTGCCCAGGCGCCGGACACCAGCAGCGTCTGCCGGTCGGAATCCATGCTCGGTAACAATCGGCCGGTGGTGCCGGCCAGTGTGTCCACCAGGATGTAGTCCAGCGCCGCGCCGATGCGGGCAAATCCCTCCCGCAGACGAGCCTGGCCCCGCTCGCCGAAATTTTCCGTGACCTGGGCCGCCCTGCCCGCCGGCAGGACCATCATCCCTTCGGGGCCGGCGAGCAGCGATCGCTCAATCCCGCTACGTCCGCTCAACGCATCGAGCAGATCGACCTCCGGATTGAGCCCGAGCGCGCCGGCCACGTTGTGAAAGCCCCTGTTCTCGTCGAGCAGGAGGACATTGCGCCCGGCCTGGGCGAGTGCGATTGCGATGTTGATCGCGGCCTGGGTCTTGCCGGCATGACTGCCGCCGGACACCAGGCTCAGAACGGCGGGCGTTTGCCTGCCGAGAATTCTGCGCAGCCCTTCGGCCTGATCGGAATGGCGAAGCATGGGTGACTCGCTGGCAACGTTCACAGCGCCGGTTCCGCGCCAAACATGGCCGCCGAAACATCCTGCTCCAGGAAATTGCGCACATCGTTTTCACGCTGAGGCAGCAGAGCGCGAGCCAGCAATGCATTGCGGTCCACCGGGTGCAGATCTTCCGGAACCCGCTGGCCGTTGGCGACGTAGTGCACCGGCAGCCGGTGGCGGATGACGGCATCGAGCGCGGCACCGAGGCTCGCCGCTTCATCGGTTTTGGTCAGGATGGTTCCGTACAGACCGGCGCCCAAATAGGCGCGGATCACGTCTTCCAGGGTGTCGCCCTGACAGGTGCAATTGATCAGCAACAGGCGTTTGATGTGTCCGGCAGATTCTCCCAGCATCGCCACCTGTTCCGGGACATTGCGGTCCTTCTGGCTCATGCCAACCGTATCAATCAGCACCATGTGCTTGTTGCGCAGTTCGGCCAGCGCGAGGCGCAGATCCTCGGCATCGCGCGCGGCATGCACCGTCACTCCCAAAATGCGCCCGTAGATGCGCAGATGTTCGTGCGCACCGACGCGGTAATTGTCGGTGGTGAGCAGGGCCAGTTTCTCGGCGCCATGCCTCACCACGCAGCGCGCGGCAAGTTTTGCCGTCGTCGTGGTCTTGCCCACGCCGGTAGGCCCGAGCAATGCGTACACCCCGCCCTTGGCGACCAGTTCATCGACGCCGCTGGACAGCAGGTTCTTGTCCAGCGCTTTCGTGATCCATGCGTGCAAGTCGGCCAGGCCGCGCCCGGCGGGCGCCTTGTCCATCAGCCGGCGCGCCAGCGCGGGACTGAAGCCGCCCGAGAGCAGCATGGACATCATTCGTAATTTCTCCGGCTCGCGGCGCTGCATTTCGCCATAAACCAGGCCAGACAATTGCTCATTGATCAATGTCCGGATGGACTGGATTTCACGCATGACCGTGCGTGCGATCTGTTCCGTTGCCGGCTCGACTGTGCCCGCCGGCACTGCGGGTGTGGCCGGCTTCGCCCAGGCGGGCGCCGTGACAAGCGCCGGAGACTTCACGTTCACCGTTTGCGAAGCTTGCATGGCCGGATTGTTCATGGTGGAGCGCACCTGCGTACCGCGAGCCACGACCGGCTCGCGCGCGGCGGTTTCCAGCGCCTGCGCGGCCGAATGTGGCAGCGCGAGGATTTCCACGCCGCCATCGACACGCCGGTTTGACAGGATCACGGAATCCGGACCCAGCTCGCGTTTAACCTGCCGCAACGCCTCGCGGGAACTGGGCGCGAAAAACCTTTTCATGTTCATGACCTGCCTCCGAGAATGGATGCCACACGTATCTTTCTGTTATCGGGAATTTCGTTGTGCGCCACGACGCGAAGATGCGGCAGCGAGCGGCGCAGGAATCGCGACAGGGCCACGCGCAGAGCGGGCGCCACCAGCAGGACGGCCGGATGCCCGAGTTGTTCGAGTCGCGCGGCCGCTGCGGCGGCGTCCCTGGTCAGGGAATCGGCGATGCCCGGTTCAATACCGGGTGAACCACCGGACATCACGGCCTGGCTGAGCAGGCGCTCCAGTTCCGGGGACAACGCCATGACCTGCAGTTCGGCATTGAGCGGCGCGATCTGCTGGGCGATCGCGCGGCCCAGCGCAATGCGCACCTGGGCGGCGAGTTCCTGCGGGTCCTGGGTGCGCGGGCCGTGCTCGGCAATGGCCTCGAGAATCGTGCGGCCGTCGCGGATGTGCACGCCTTCTTCGAGCAGCGCTTGCAGCGTCTTTTGCAGAACCGCGAGCGGTACGATCTTCGGCACCAGATCATCGATCAGCTTCGGCGCATCCTTGGCCATGTGGTCGAGCAGGGACTGCACTTCCTGGCGACCGAGCAGTTCTGCCGCATGGCGCTGGATCAGATGATTGAGGTGGGTGGCCACGACCGTGCCGGCGTCGACCACGGTGTAACCCATCACCTGCGCCTGCTCGCGCTGCGCAGATTCGATCCAGACGGCCGGCAGGCCAAATGCCGGATCGGTTGTCGCGGTACCGACCAACGCACCATTGACCTTGCCCGGGTTGATGGCGAGAAACTGGCCGGGCACCGCTTCGCCGAGGCCGATTTCCACGCCCTTGAGGCTGATGCGGTAGCCGCCGGGCTTGAGTTCCAGGTTGTCCCGGATGTGCACCGTGGGCGGCAGGAAGCCGATTTCCTGGGCGAACTTGCGGCGAATTCCCTTGATCCGCCGCAACAGCTCGCCATCCTGCGCCTGGTCAACCAGTGGAATCAGCCGGTAGCCCACTTCGAGTCCCAACGTATCCACCGGAGTTACGTCGCTCCATGTCGCATCCAGCGAATCGAGTGCCGGGGTCACCGTCGGCAGCGGCTCCGTGCTCGACACGGTCGCCGGTGCCGGGGTCTTGCGTATCCAATGCGCGGCGCCCCACAGGATCGCTGCCAACGTCAGGAAAGCCAGATGCGGCATGCCGGGAACCAGGCCGAGCCCACCGACGATCAATGCCGTGAGCGTCAAGGCGTCAGGGCGCCGGAGAAGCTGCGTGGCAATCTGCAGGCCGATCGGCTCTTCCGACCCTACCCGGCTCACCACGATCGCAGCGGCAACCGAAATCACCAGCGCCGGAATCTGCGCCACCAGGCCGTCACCGATGGCCAGCAGACCGTAGTTGCGCGCGGCATCTCCGAAGGCCATGTCGTGCTGGACCATACCGACCACCAGACCGCCGACCAAGTTGATGCACATGACCAGAATGCCGGCAACCGCATCGCCGCGGACAAACTTGCTGGCACCATCCATCGCCCCGTAGAAGTCCGCCTCCTGGGAAATTTCCGCACGCCGTTTACGGGCGACTTCCTCGCCAATCAGGCCCGCGTTCAGGTCGGCATCGATGGCCATCTGTTTGCCGGGCATGGCATCCAGGGTGAAACGCGCGCCGACTTCCGCAATGCGGCCCGCGCCCTTGGTCACCACGACGAAATTGATCACCACCAGAATGACGAACACCACCAGTCCGACCGCGTAGTTGCCGCCGATCATGAAATGGCCGAACGCTTCAATCACCTTGCCCGCGGCATCGGTACCGGTATGACCTTCGATGAGCACCACGCGTGTGGAGGCAACGTTAAGAGACAGTCGCAACAGTGTGCTCAGGAGCAACACCGTCGGAAAAGAGGAGAAGTCCAGCGGACGCACCGTGTAAAACGCCACCAACATGACCATGACCGACAGCGCAATGTTGAAGGTAAACAACACGTCCAGCGCAAACGGCGGCAACGGCATCACCATCATCGCGATGATCATCACGATCAGGGCCGGGCCGGCCATGGCTGAAAAGCCCCTGCCGGAAGTTGCCGTGGTCCCTAGCGCGATCGTGCTCATTGCGCTTCACCTTCCGCGTCGTCTTTCGCCGGCGGCACTTCGAGCGCAGCCGGAACCGCTATGTTCTGCGGCGGTTGCGGCGCGCGACCGCCTTGCTCCTGGAATCGTCGAAGCTGCAATACATAGGCCATCACTTCGGCCACCGCGGTGTAAAGTTTTTCCGGCACTTCGTCGCCAACCTCGGCATGCCGGTACAAGGCACGCGCGAGCGGGGGCGCTTCCAGTACCGGAACACGATGCGCGCTTGCCAGTTCCCGGATGCGCGCTGCCAGCAAGTCGCGGCCCTTGGCCACCACGCGCGGCGCGCCCATGCTGCCTTCGCGATACGACAGTGCAACCGAATAGTGCGCAGGATTGGTCACCACCACATCCGCCTTGGGCACTTCGGCCATCATGCGTTTGCGGGCGGCTTCGCGTTGCAGGCTGCGGATGCGCGCCTTGATCTGCGGGTCGCCGTCGGTTTCCCTGGATTCGCGTCGAACTTCTTCCCGCGACATGCGCAACTCCCGGCTGTGATTCCACAATTGGAAGGGCACATCTACTGCGACCACCAGGACCATGCCGCCCACGAGCAAGATGAGCGTCCAGCCGATAAGCGAAGCGGCATGCATCACGGCCCCCACTGGTGATTCGACGGACAAGCCGAGCATCGCATCCAGACTGCTGCGAATCGCCAGTGCGGCGATGCCTCCGACCACCAGAACCTTGGCCAGCGCCTTGCCAAGTTCGACCAATCCGCGCAGCGAAAAAATGCGCGCTATGCCTTTCAGCGGATCCAGCCGGGAAAAATCGGGTTGCAGGGGTTTTAGCGTGAACAGCCAGCCATTGAGCAGCATTGGCGCGAACAGCGCCGCGACAAATCCCACCGCGAGAATCGGCGCCACCGCCAGAAAGCCGCCGCCCCCCTGCTCCACCAGCCCACGCATCATGAGGTCTTCGGCAAATGCCGCATCGGCTGAAAAGGTCAGGCCGCGCTGCATGACACCCTGAAGCCCGGCGAGCAGCGGCATGCCCATCAACCAGATGGCCAGTGCGCTTGCGCCCAGCACGGCAAACGCCCCCAATTCCTGGGAACGCGCAACTCGTCCCTCCTCGCGTGCCTCTTCGAGCCGTCGAGGGGATGCGGGTTGTGTTCGTTCGAGGTCGTTTTCGTCAGCCATGGAATCGTTTTTCCGATGACGACGATTATTGAAGGCGGGACAACAGCTTCATCCCGCGAACAAGCAGCCAATTGCCGCCTATTTCGGCAGGGTCTGCACGGCAACATCTTCCAGTCCCCGCCGGCGCGAAACACGACTGCGGAACCAGTCTGGCGATTGAGAATCGGGTGTGGCGGTGATTGACGCTGGCCGTGCGCGCAGGGGAACCGGCACCGCCACAACGGCCTTGCAGTCAGCCTTTGCGTTTCCAGTCGGAACTACTTACGGGCGGGAACCGCCTCGTCTCAGAATTCCAGGCTTTCTTGCACGTCGTCCGCCTGTTGCTGGGAGGTGACCACGTTGGCGCTGCCACTTGCCTGGATGACCGGACCGTTCATCAATCCGTTGTCGGGCTGACGTCGCGTCTCTCGCGGGACATTTTCGATAAGCATCTGCAGCAACTGGGATTCCACCACGGCAACATTGTCAAGGCAACGACGCCATCTTCCGCATCGTCGACATTCGCGAATTCCAGATCCTTGAGAAGATTGCGGATAATTCTGCGCATGGTGGAAAAATCGTCTACCACCAGAAACTTCATGTTCTTGTCAGGCATTCTCTTCTGCAAAACGAATATCTGCAGCAGACGCCGGAATGTGTCCATTGCCCTTTACGAAAGGCTTTTCGGGGAATTCAGCTCCGGCTGGGCGGATGCTGGATTCGATTCATTCGACGGCGCCGCTTCGGGAAGCGGCCCGGCCAGCTTGAGGCTGAGCAGCGCGCAGAGGTCCCGGAAACCGGCGAATTGATGTTCCGTCATCCTGTCGGAGTCTTCAGCACTGTCCGTGAGCAGCACTCCGCCGCGGCCGTCCGGCGTTCGAATCATGCCGGCATAAAATCCCTTGCCGGCGTAGCTGCGCCACGCGTTTGGTAGATCGCTCAAGGCGCGATCATCTGCAGTGCCTTTCCACCACCAGAAACCTTGTTCCGCCAGTTGCCGTGTGGCAGCATTGGCCATGCCCAGCGGCAAGGACGCGTTGGAAAGTCGACCACTGTCGCGGACGCCGCCAAGAAACCGGACCTGGGCGAGTTGCCCGGATGCGTCCACTTCGAAGTAAGCCTGCCGTGCCAGACCCAGGCCTTTGTACAACCCGTAGAACACCAGTGCGACAACCGCCGGCAACGCAGACAACGGCGAATTTTCCAGCGGTCCGTCCGCCAGTGCCACTTCATTGGATTCGTCCGCCAGCACCTTCTTGATTTTCTCCAGCAACCGCAGCGATATTTTCGGACCGGGTGCAGATTCCGCCATGCCGAAATCGACCGGATACGGTGGCAACCACAGGGCGCGAGTGCGTTCGTCGTACCAGGACCGATCCAGCCCGGCGGCAAGGGCCGTGAAAAAAATGCGCCGCTGCACTTCCGGTAGCGGCCGGCCAATCAATTTGCGGATGCCTTCGATGTCGTTAGACAAGGCCGGATCCTCCCAGCCATTCCCGGCATGGCGCGCCAGATTCACCGCGAACAACACATTGCGGGCACGCGGGCGCTCCGCGCGATAGTCATCCATGAGCGAGGTCAGGATCGGTGGCAATTGCCATGCCGTGACCAGCGCGAGTTGGAGTTCGTTCAACGAAAAACCCAGTACGTGACGTTGCACGTCTGTACTGCGTTGCTCGGAATTTTCCGCCAGCCGCGCATCGATTTCCCCAGCCTGCTGTGGCGCGAAATACCAGAGCAACATCTCCGCCATGTCATGCAACAGCGTCGCGATCGCCACTTCGTCGGAATCCATGTCGTGGCGCAGCAATGCCCACTCGCGGGCATGCACGGTGGCATGTCGGGCCCGCCAGATCACCGTCATCAGACCGAGCAGGGCCGCGCTGTTGGCGGCCAAGTCGGTATTCACCGCACGCAACTTCGAGAAATTCCGGAAAAACGGCGAGACCCCGAGCATCATGATTGCGTGCTCGACGGTGGTGATTTCGCGCATTGCGCGGTTGCGCTGCTTGTCCTTCAGGAAGCGTAGAACCCGCACTGCCATCAGCGGATCGTGCAGCACGAGTTGCGACAAATCGCGTGGACGGACATTTTCTTCGTCTGCCCGCAATTTGGACATTTCCCGCAGCGTGCTGCCCAGCACCGGAAGCTGTCCGGCCGTCATGACCGCGATCCATTCCTGGATGGTGCGCTGACCGGCCACCGCGACGCTCATGGAATCTGATAGACGTACAGTGGATGCCCGTCAGCATCCATCACCTTGCAGGGCGCAACGCCCGGCACCGCAAAGCGGAAACTCACCAGCCAGGCACCCGGATGCATTTCGTGCACCGCCTTTTCCCAGAGCTTTGCCATCGGCACCGGGGAAAGGTAGGCGTAGACGAGGTCGAATCCCCCAAGATTCGCCTTCCACAGGCTTTGCCAGAGCACCCGAAACCGCCTGGCGCGCAAAAAGCCACGACACCACGCCAGAATGAATGGCAAGGGCGCACGTTCCACCCCTTCCAGGGTAGCCAGAGCATGGCTGCGGCGCAGGGCATCCAGCACTTTGCCGGTGCCGCAACCCAGATCGAGTATGCGCTGCGGACGCTCCGTAGGGATCAATTTCCGCAGCGCAGAAATCGCCGCTACGCTGGACAGATACAAAGGCACTTGTGTGGACTGGGTACCTCCGTAGGCGAGCAACAGGATCAACAGCGCCAGAGCGGGCCACATTGAAGAAACCTGGAGGGAAAGTCCAAAGAAAAGCGCCGGCACAAAAATCAGGCAACACACCCGCCACCACCACGCCAGCGCACAAACAGACGCGATCGCCGTGGCGCTCAGGCACTGCACTGTCAACCACGCCACGGTGCCCACCTCCTGGCCGAACAAAACCGGACATAGTGCAGCCCCCAGCGTGGCAATCCCCAGGCCGCCTGCCTGCGACGCCAGCACGCGGCCCCAAGGAGCGGCGTGCAATGCAGGGGCCGACATCAGGTTTACCGTGCTGAGGTTCACGGCGTCTTTCCCGGCGGGCGAGGCACGCCCATGGCACGCTCCAACGCCGTTTCCGGAACCAGGGTCTCGGCCTCGGGCAACACATCACTCTCCACGTCTATCTGTGTTCCGTCGTTTCCGATGGTTTCTTCGATTTTTTTCTTCATCACGATGATGCTGATTCTTCGATTCACCGGATTGAAAGGGTTCTCGCGGTCGAACAACACTGCCGAAGACAGTCCGACGACCCGCATGACCTTGTCCTCCCGCATCCCGCCAGCCAACAATTCCTGGCGCGAGGCATTGGCTCGATCCGTGGAAAGCTCCCAATTGCTGTAACTGCGTTCGCCGCCGGCATATGGCGTGGCATCCGTATGACCGGAAAGGCTGATCCGGTTTGGCACTTCGTTCAGCACCACACCGATTTCCTGCAGGATATTGCGCGTGTGGGACAGCAGACGTGCGCCACCGAGTTCAAACATGGGACGATTCTGCTCATCCACAATCTGTATCCGCAGACCTTCGGTCGTGATATCAATCAGCAACTGATTGCGGTAGGCCGCGAGCGTCGGACTGCCATCGATGACCGCATCAAGCCGGGACTTCAACTCATTCAAACGCGCGAGTTCGATTTTTTCCATCTCCTTGCGCGCGGTACGCAGGTCGATCTTGCGTTTTGGCGGCGGGATGTCTCCCTGGGAAACCTGCCCGGTGCGCCGGGTGAGATCCTTGCCGCCACCCCGCACCACGCTCGAGCTATCGCCGGAACCGCTGCCTCCTTGCATCGCTATCTTGAGCGGATTCTTGAAGTGTTCTGCGATGCCGTCGAGATCACCCTTGGCCGTGGAGCCGAGCAACCACATCAGCAGAAAAAAGGCCATCATCGCAGTCACGAAGTCCGCGTAAGCGATTTTCCATGCGCCGCCGTGATGGCCGCCTGCTATCACCTTCTTCCTTTTGACGATGATCGGGCGTTGGCTGTCGTCGGACATTTCGGACTCCTGGAGGAGGAACGCGCGGAGGTTGCGTTACTTCTTCTTCGACTGCTTGACGTGCGATTCGAGCTCGGAGAAAGTGGGGCGCTCTGCCGAGAACAACACCTTTCGTCCGAACTCGACCGCAAGCGCCGGCGCGTAGCCGTTCAGGCTCGCCAGCAGCGTTACCTTGATGCACTCAAACGGCTTGCCGCCATCATGCAGCTTCTGTTCGAGCAAACTGGACAACGGTCCGACGAATCCGTACGCCAGCAGAATTCCCAGGAACGTACCGACCAGGGCGTTTGCGATCAATATACCCAGCTCGGCGGGCGGAATACCGACCGACGCCATGGTATGTACAACGCCCATGACCGCCGCCACGATCCCGAATGCGGGAAGTCCGTCGCCCAGCTTTGCGATGACATGCACGGGCACTTCGCCTTCTTTGTGATGCGTTTCGATTTCGCTGTCCATCAGATTCTCGATTTCAAAGGCGTTCAGATTTCCGCTCACCATCAGACGCAGGTAGTCGGTGAGGAATTCCATCGCATGATGGTCGGCCAGGACTTTCGGGTACTTGGAGAAGATGGGGCTGTCGTCCGGTTTCTCCACGTCGCCTTCGATCGACATCAAACCTTCCTTGCGAACCTTGGACAAGACTTCATAGAGCAGGCCCATCAGCTCCATGTACACCGCCTTGTTGTAATGGGCCCCCTTGAAGAGCGTCGGAAGCGCCCTGAAGGTTGCCTTGATTCCCTTGATTGAGTTGCCGACAAAAAAAGCGCCGAAGGCAGCGCCTCCGATCATCAACAACTCAACGGGCTGGAACAGCGAGGTGAGGTGTCCGCCCGCCAGCACGAACCCTCCGAACACGGAACCACAAACAATCAGATACCCTACGATGATGAGCATTTATACGAATCCCGCGACCGGTTGAAGGTTGATCGCTGGCAAGGCTAACAGCCGGCAACCGGCCGCAATACCAAGAATAGGACGGTGAATTCCCGGTTAATCGCTTTGCGCTGCGGAAGGGCTGCCCATCTCAGGCGAATGCTCGGGACTTTGAACGGTAAAGGCAGGAATTCAGGCCGCGGCGAGCTGGAATTTGCGGGATTTCCCGGCACGTGAGGGTGGCGCACACAAGCCGCAAACAAAATGGTCGTGCAGATCCAGCGCGTCGATCACGAATTGCCCGCCACATTGCGTACATGGCGTGCATTTGAGAAGTTTCGAATCGAAATAGCGTAACAATGTCCAGGCTCGTGTGAAGGTCAGCACCGGATCCAGGCCGTCCAGCGCGATTTGCTCGATATACAGCTTGAACGCCTTGATGCTTGCTTCAATGCCCCGAACTTTGGTGTTCAGGATCAGGAAACGGTGAATTTCCATGAACAAGGACGCATGAACATTGGGTTGCCAGGTGAGGAACCAGTCTGTGGAAAATGGCAACATGCCCTTCGGGGGAGAAACGCCCTTGACCTCCTTGTACAGGCGCAGCAGGCGTTCGCGGCTCAGCGTGGTTTCGACTTCCAGAACCTGAAGCCGTGCGCCAAGTTCAACCAGTTCAATTGCAAGTTCAATTTGCCGCGCTTCCGCGACGATACTTTTTCCCGCCATGATTGCATCCCCAGAAAAGACGACAAGTGCATTTTTTTTGTTGACTCAGGCAATGGCTTCCACCGGCCGGCTCGCGCCCAGTATCGCCGCATGGGTACCCACCATCGGTTTGCCATTGCTGTGCCCGGACAGCAGATTGAGGATCAGCCGGTCGTCATACCGGAATCGACACAACAATGTGGTGGACGCCGCAAATTTCAACAGCTGGGCAGGACTCAGGGCTTCCAGCAATTCGGCCAATTCCTCGCTGATGCCCAACCGGTAAACCGCGGCATCCCGGTCGGTACGAATCATGGTTTGTGCGAGCAGCAGGTAATTGAGATTGGCATCGCGGATTTCGTCGAGCAGTTTTTCTTTGCTCATGCATAACTCCCTAAAAGAGGAACGGACGACTTGTATTAGCTTCTTCAGGAATCTTTTGCCGTGGCACGCGTTTACTCATTGCCCGACCTGAAGTCTCCTGTTGGCGACATTCTTATTGATAATGAGGAACTCTAAGTATCAGCGAGAAAGCATTGATTTTGTATGTCTAAATCCGGACAAAATGTAAGCCTTCCCTTACAGGCATCGAAAACAGCAGCGGCTGGAACGGGCGGACTTGGACAGAAATCCCGGGGCGTCAGGCGACTTTTGCCATGACATGCGAGGACAGGAACGCCGGGATTTGTTCGGGTGCAAGAGGCTTGCTTAACAGAAATCCCTGCATGCGATCACATTGGAGTTGTTCCAAAAACTCCTGCTGCTCGCGGGTTTCCACACCTTCGGCCACCAACTTGAGCCCCAGGCTCTTGCCCAGGGCCGTAATGGCCGCAACGATTGCCGACCCGTCGCGATCCACGGAAATGTCCTGGGTAAAGGACTTGTCGATTTTGAGCGCATCAATCGGAAACTTCTTCAAATAAGACAGGGAAGAGTAGCCAGTGCCGAAGTCATCCATCGCGACATGGACACCCATTTCCTTGAGGGATTTGAGTGCAGAGACCGTCGCCTGTGCATCGCGCATCAATACCGTCTCGGTAATCTCCAACTCCAGGCATTGCGGAGGTAATCCGCTCTGCGTCAGCGTATTCTTGATTTGTGCCAGCAACTGCGCCTGCGCAAACTGCACGGCAGATACGTTGACCGCAATACCCAGATCGCGATGCCCCATGTCATGCCAGATCCGGGTTTGTGTGCAGGCTTCCTTCAGAACCCATTCCCCGATCGAAATAATCAGACCGCTTTCGTCAGCGATCGGGATGAATTTGTCTGGTGTGACAATGCCAAATTCCGGGTGGCGCCAGCGCACCAGTGCCTCCGTGCCGATGATGCGCCCGCTGCGGACATCCGAAATCGGCTGATAATTCAAGAATAGTTCCTTGCGCTCGATCGCTCTGCGCAATGCCGCCTCCAGCACCACTCGCCGGTTGGCAACGTCGGCAGTCTTTTTATCGTGGTAACAATAGGAAGTGCCCGACTCGGCTTTGGCCAGTGTCATTGCGTTTTCAGCAAAGTTGATCAGCGTCTCGCCTTCCTTGCCATCGGTCGGATAGATACTGATGCCCATGCTGACGGCCAGATCAAATTCGAGGGTGTCGTGGGAAAACGGCGTTGAAAAACTTCGGATCACACACTGCATCAGCGCATCAATTTCGTCGCGACCAGCAACACCCGGGGAAAACATCACAAATTCGTCACCCCGCAGGCGGCAAAGCAGAACCTTCCCTCCGCAACATTGCTCCAGGCGTCGGGCAAGCTGGCGCATCAGTCCGTCGCCGATGGCATACCCGAAACTGCCGTTCAGTCGCATGAACTTGTCGACATCGAGAAAGATCACCGCCGCCATGGCCTCTGGTTGCGCCGCGAACTGTTCGTTCATGCGCTCGCAAAGATAGTTTCGGTTTGGCAAACCTGTCAGCGGGTCATAGTAGGCCAGCCGATACACATAGGATTCCGCCTTTTTTGCCGCCTTGCGGATCGCTGCATTGCGAAGCTCCCGTTCGATCGAGGGAATCAGACGGGCAATCTCGCCCTTGCATACATAATCGTCCATGCCGTCGCGCATGGCTTGGGAAGCGCGTTGGCTGCTGATGGTGCCAGAGTAGAGGATGAACGGAATGTCCCGGCCATGGCGCCTGACAATTGCCAGCGCCTCGCGAGAACTCATTTTCGGCATGGATTCGTCGCAGATCACCAGGTCCCAGCCCGTCGAATGCAACGCCTCCACCAACGCTGCTTCGGTGTCGACTCTTCGAACGGACAGTTGATAGCCCTCGCGCTCGATCTCCATGCGCAGAAGGGACACATCTTGTTCGGAGTCATCGACAACCAGAAGCCGAAGTGATGTTTTTGCCATGAGTGGGTATTTTTCGGGTAAGTGATTTGCCTTGACGGGATAACGGCAGGCATTTCACTGCCTTTAATGCCCTGGCGAACAAAACATTGCGCTTGCGTCGAGGCCCCGGCAATTTCTTCCGGGCACGTTTGGGTCCTCCGGCAGGCAGATACACCGAGTCCGGGCGTTGCCCGGCCATTTGTTTACGGCAGCTTTCTGGAATCCTTCTGCACTCGAAGCGCACTGAACAGATCAGAATCTTGAGAGCTCATGTCAAAAAGAAAAATCTCTCTCAATCCAACCTCGCTCACGGAGCGCAAAAGGCTTGCTTTCCCTTTTCCTCCGGAACAGGCATGACTTGGCGACACAGCAGGATTATTCTTCTGGACGCTTCGTATGCAATAACTGGGAGAGAGGATGGGGGCGAGTCCGTACGGCCTTTTCTGGCAATCCGTACACCCGGTGGTGCACGTGCCGCAAGACCGACATCGTACTTGGACGAGTCGGCTTCAAAGAGAGCGGTGCTCGCTCAGTCAAACCATCGGGTTCTCGCAACCACCCTCTCCGCCAATAGAAAAGGGCTCGCGGTGGAGCCCATTCCTCAAGCGGGAAAGGGGGTGGGATTGTGTCCGTATCGCCTTTGGACGATCCGGCCATCCTGCGGCGCATGCGCCGCAGGACCGCC
>JBJXFN010000101.1:0-3601 GCA_046155535.1 Burkholderiales bacterium | reverse complement strand
GCGGTCTTTGCTATTTTCTACGCCTGGTGCGCGACGCGCACGTCCTGGGTTCCCAGCCTCGCCGCCGGCTTTGCCGGTTATTTCCTTGCGGTTGCCTGCATGAACGTCTGGTCGCCCTCCCTGCCTGTCGCGATTGTTTTCGTGATCGGCACGCTGCTGATCGCGCCCCGACTTTTCCCCGCCATGATTCCCGCCGCCAAAGCCAGGACCGCATCGACCAGTGATATTTATTGGCGAATGGCCGCAGGGGCCATTCTGGTGCTGTTTGTCACCCAATCTTCCGCCGCACTGGGCCCGCGGCTCAGCGGATCATTCGCGATGTTCCCGGTTCTCGCGCCGGTGCTGGCCGTCTTTTCGCACCGGCAGTCGGGCCCGGGCTTTGCCATTCAGTTGTTGCGCGGCATGGCGTTGGGATATTACGTCTTCACCACTTTTTGCATTGTGTTGGCGTTGACGTTGCCGGCGATGCCGGTCGGGTTCGCGTTTCTCCTGTCCTTGGGCTGTGCGGTAGCCGTTCAAACGGTGTCGCATATTTTCCTGCGTCGATTCCCGACCACGCCTCCAACAGTCGTGCATTGATTCGTGGATGACGCAAGCGCCGCTCCACTTTTCTCTTTGAAACCACCCTGTCCGTGTGATACGGTAAAAAAAGACAACGGTCCCGCCTGCCTTTCATGCATCGCGCCAACATGAACTACGAACCCGCAGGCTCGGTAACCAGCATGTGGCGGCAGCATTGCGCCGCGCGCCATGAAGTGCGAACCCTGCGCACTTGCCTTGCGCCTGTATCGGGTGAAGATTCCAATGCCGGACCTCAAATCAACTGAGCCGCCATCGTCCGCGCCCGGTCCGCTGGAAGGTGTTCGCGTCCTGGACATCTCGCGCTTTATCGCTGGCCCCTATTGCGCCATGTTGCTGGGCGACATGGGCGCCGACGTCATCAAGGTGGAGCCTCCGGGCCGGGGCGAAAACAGCCGGACCTACGCGCCCTTCGTCAATGGCGAGAGCCTTTACACCCTGGCCTTCAATCGCAACAAGCGAAGTCTGACGCTGGATCTGCGATCAGATCCCGGCAAGAAGATTTTTCGCGATCTGTTGCGCAAGGCCGACGTGCTGGTCGAAAACTATGTGCCGGGCACGCTGGAAAAAATGGGCTTCGACTGGGATACGCTGCACGAGCTCAATCCGCGCCTGATCGTCACGCGCATTTCCGGTTTCGGGCAGACCGGCCCGCTGTCGCGCAAGCCCTGCTTCGACGTGATTGCCCAAAGCATGAGCGGACTGATGGAGATCACCGGCGAAGCCGACGGCCGCCCGACCATGGCCGGCACCTATGTGGTGGACTACTCCACCGGCATGTACGGTGCGATCGGCACGTTGGGTGCCCTGCAGGCTCGTGAGCGCACAGGCAAAGGACAGGTAGTGGACGTGGCGTTGTTCGACGCCGCGCTGTCCATGCTGATGACTGCCATTCCCGAGCAGATGCTTCTGGGCCGCACCATGACCCGTCACGGCAATCGGGACCGCTTCGGCGCTCCGGCCAATACGTTTCCGACCCGTGACGGCGCGTGGGTGCACCTCGCGGCCGCGGGTGAGCCGATGTTTGCCGCACTGGTCGGCGCGATGGGAAAACCGGAACTCGCTCACGATCCGCGCTTTCGAGACAATACCGCACGCATGGAAAATGTCGATGCCCTCGAGAGACTCGTCACGGAGTGGACCAGGACACTCACCGCACAGAACCTGCTCGATACGTTGAAGGCGATCGGCGTACCTTCGGCGGAAGTCGCAAGCGTGGCGGACCTGATCGATAATCCGCAACTCGCCCACCGCGGACAGATCATCAACATGCCCCACCCCAAAGCGGGGGACATTCCAATGCAGGGATTCTCGGTCCATTTCGGCAATTCGCCGATGCGCTTGAAACATCCGCCACCAACGCTGGGTCAGCACAGCGACGAGGTGCTGGAGGAATGGCTGGAGTTGACGGCCACCCAGGCCGACGGATTGCGCCGGCAAGGCGTGATTTAAAGTACCGACGTTGGAAACGGCCACTTACGAGGATAAGTGTGCTGCTAAAACCCAACTCTCACCACGGAGGACGCGGAGGACACGGAGGAAGATCCAAGGAGGGAAAAACGGGAGTTATAAGCAGGCTCGGCGTCAAAGTGACAAACGTTCATTTTGATTTTTACTATTGAATTTTCTGTTGCTTTTCCTCCGTGTCCTCCGCGTCCTCCGTGGTGAGAGAGTTGTTGAAGAAGAGAACCACCATGACCATCAAGAATCTCCTGATCGCCAACCGTGGCGAAATTGCCATCCGCATCGCACGCAGCGCTGCCGACCTGGGCATTCGTTCGCATGCCGTTTATTCGGAAGACGATCGCGACAGCGACCACACCCGAAAATCCGACCAGGCGCACGCGCTCCGCGGCCAGGGACCCGCCGCCTACCTTGACGCGGCACAGATCATCCGCGTGGCGCGCGAGGCGGGCTGCGATGCCATCCATCCCGGCTACGGCTTTCTGAGCGAGAACGCCGACTTTGCGCGCCAGTGCGCGGAGGCAGACATCCGCTTTGTCGGACCCTCGCCCAAGGCGCTCGACATCTTTGGTGACAAAGCCAAGGCGCGGCGCCTCGCAACGCGTTGCGAAGTGCCCATCCTGCCGGGCACGGATGGCGCCACCACATTGGCGCAGGCGCAAAGTTTCCTGCGCTCGATCGGACCCGCGGGTGCACTGATGATCAAAGCCATCGCCGGTGGCGGGGGCCGCGGCATGCGCCCGGTGCGTGATCCGCAGGAACTGGAATCCGCCTTCGAGCGTTGCCGCTCCGAGGCATTGCAGGCCTTTGGCAGCGGCGAGGTGTACGTGGAGAAACTGCTCTCGCCGGCACGCCACATTGAAGTGCAGGTCATCGGCGACGGTTCGGGCGAGGTGACCCACTTGTGGGAGCGTGAATGCAGCCTTCAGCGCAATCGGCAGAAGCTGGTGGAAATCGCCCCCGCGCCCGGACTTCCACGGCCCTTGCGCGATGCATTGATCGAAGCGGCGCTGCGCATGGCCCGCACCGTCAAACTGAGCAGTCTGGCAACCTTCGAATTCCTGGTCGGATCCTCGAGGAAAAACTCCCTGGAATACGCCTTCATCGAGGCCAACCCACGCTTGCAGGTGGAACACACAGTCACCGAAGAAGTGACGGGAATCGACCTTGTGCGTGTGCAACTCGAATTGGCGGACGGGAAAAATCTCAAGGACCTCGGATTGCCGACCTCGCGCATTCCGGCCCCGCGGGGAATGGCGATGCAACTGCGCGTGAACGCCGAGACCATGTCGCCTGACGGCATGGTTCGCCCCGCCGCCGGCGTGCTGGAGGCCTTCGACCCGCCGAGCGGTCCCGGCGTGCGAGTGGACACCTGCGGCCATGGCGGATTTCGCAGCAATCCGCGCTTCGACTCCCTGCTGGCCAAGGTCATCGTGCACACGGCATCCAATGATCTTGCCGCCGTGGCGTCCAGGGCCCGGCGGGCGCTGGCGGAGTTTCGCATTGCCGGCATCGCCAGCAATCGCGAATTCCTTCTCAATCTCCTGTCGCACCCGGA
>JBJXFN010000095.1:0-20236 GCA_046155535.1 Burkholderiales bacterium | reverse complement strand
CCCAGGTGCAGGACTCCAACACCGGCGCCATCCATGACGTACAGGTTTACTGCTCCGCCGACTATCTTGATCTAGGCAAAGATCGCCGCGTAATTCAAGCTGCGTGCGATGCCTCCTCCCGTTTCGGCGTGAGCGTTTCATCGGTGCCCCTCATCGCCGGCTCCACTACGGTACACCATCAACTCGAGACGGAACTTGCAGCTTTCTTGCGTTACGAATCCTGCGTCTTGTTCCCAACAGGACAAGGTGCGAACGTCTCGACCATTGCAGCACTTTGCACGTCGAGCGATTCGATCGTGATTGATAAGCAGGTTCACTACAGTGTGCTGGAAGGTGTGAAGTTGGCCGGGGCCCCTTGGCGCAGCTTTCGGCATTGTGATTCCGATCACTTGGACTCAGTGTTGAAAGCCATTCGAAAACGTCGGCCGAACAATGGCATTCTCGTGATTATCGAAGGAGTGTACGGACTGGACGGAAATGTGACTCCGTTACCGGAGATCCTGGAAGTCTCGCGTCGGTATAACGCTTGCGTGATGCTAGATGACGCGCACGCAACAGGTGTGCTCGGTCCTCGAGGCGCAGGCACCGCCGAGCATTTCGGAATGAAAGACCGGCCTGACATCCTCATGGGATCGTTCAGTAAGGCGTTCGGTAGCTTCGGGGGGTTCATCGCAGCATCGAAGCCGGTCGTAGACTACTTGAGGTACTTCGCAAAATCGATTTCCTTCTCGATAGGTCTGCCTCCGGCAAACGCGGCCGCGGCCCTTCAGTCGCTTCATATTTTGAGAGACGATCCGGCCATAGTTCCACGGTTGAGGTCTCGTTGCCATCTTTTGCGCGACTCATTCGTTGAAGCAGGCTTCAAAAGCGCGGCGCGGTCGCAATCCGCAATCACGTCGATTCTGGTCGGCTCGGAATCCGGAGTCAAAGAGTCGACTCGCGATTTGTTCAATGCCGGGGTCTGGGCCGAGGGCCTTCCGTTCCCCGCCGTCTCTCGGGGACAGGAGCGTATCCGCTTCCGAGCACGACTCTCCCACACGGACGAGCAGATTCACGAGGCGGTGAGCGTAGTGCGAAGGATCGCCGTCAAATACGGATACTTGAAACAGCCGGCCACTTCATTCCGGGGTGAATCCATTGCAGTAGAGAACGGCGCTGAGAGAACGACTCAATTGATGGAATTGGTGTACGCCTCGAACAACCAGCGATCAGTGCCACCATCCTGGCTTACATCGGAATACAAGAGGAAACAGATAGAGAAATCGGAATATTGGGAGGAAGCCCAGTTCGAGCAGGAATGGTTCCACACCGGGAATGGCACGTATACCGCTGCCGCATGCGCAATGGCGTTCCCGCACCGTGGAGCGATGGTTGGTTCGTTGGGTCATTTTGCATGGCTGCCAGGGCAAGACCAGGCGCTTTTGCAATGCGTAAGAGACGGATTGGACTGGCTCAAAATCATCGGGGTATCGGTCGTGTATGCACCGATGCAATTACCCATGCAGATCCTCGGCGCCGGCGTGCCAGAGGCGGATACCGTATTCGAAAACCGCCCGTTCTTGGAAGCAACGAACGATCCGCAACTCATCCCGCTACTCACCGGTGTCGGGTTTCGGCCTGCCGAAAGCAACAAATATTTCAAAATCGATCTGGCTACTGTTCCCAGTCAATCTGAAGCGCCGTCAACCGTGTCGTTTCGCAACTTTGACCGCGAGCGTCTACGGAGCGAAATAAACCATCTTGCCCCCTTACTCAACGAAACCGTTTCTACGTTACCGCTCTGTTCACCGCTCACCGAGGGGTTTCTGCATGGCGTCGCATCGGAGTTGCGTGATCTCATCCTGCCGGGCTTTTGGCGACTCGCTTTCGAGGGCGATAGGTTGGTGGGGTTCATCACCGCATTCCCCAACGTCACCGAGGCCGTGTCTCAAGCGTGTGGGCTGGCCGATGTTGCTGACCTGGTCAAAGTCAGCGATGCTCTTGACAACGTGGACGAAGGGTTCGTGGCATGGATGGGCGTGTCGCCGCAGTTCGCCAACGCGGAACTGCTGAGTGTGGCATTGCTAAGTCAGGTATTCGATGCAATGAAGCGAAAGGGGATCAGGAAGACATGGCTATCGTGGGAGTTGCACAACGGAGTCCGGCAACTCACGGAAGCCGATTTCGCGTCGCAATCGATCGTCGACAGAATGGCCTATACCATCCATCGGCTTTCGATTTGACTACCTCATTGGCTGACTATCGCTTTCTTCGAGAACCCTGAAAATCCATCGTTGCGGAGAGCATGACGGTGCGGCCGGTGCTCAAGTACAGGATGCCGCCACCCGCATCGTTGTTCGCAAACGCGTTCGACGAACCCCAATAAGACTTGTCGAACAAGTTTTCGACATTCAAACGCAGCGTCAGCGGATTGCCTGCCAGCCTGGTTGCATACCTGGCGCCCGTATCCAATCGCGTCCACGAGGGGATCTTGAGCCTGTTGGCTTGATCGACGTACTGAGAGCCGGTGTAGATCACTCGTGCGCCCAGGCTAAAGCCGGCGGTCAACGCGTTGTCCCAATCAATCCCCAGCGAGGCCTGCACGCGGGGGACGCCTATTGCATCATTGCCGTCATAGAGTCCGCCCGGCGTCTTCGTCAGTTCTCCTCGCATGAAGGTCACGCCGCCCAGAGTCCGTACATCCCGCGCCAATTCGCCGAACACGTTCAACTCGAGGCCGCGATTGCGCTGCTCGCCATTCTGAGCCAGTACACCGCCATCGATGGCGGCACTTGGACGCTCGATCTGAAAGGCACTGACCGTCGTGGCAAACCGGCCCCAGTCGTACTTGGCTCCGACCTCGGCCTGCCTCGTCTTGATCGGCGGCAACAGCGTCGCGATCGTCACGGCGGGCGGCAACGCCGAAGGCCCTTTGGTCAAGTCCTCGATGTAGTTGGCATAGAGGGATAAGCGGGGTGACGGTCTTACTGTCAGGCCAATCAGGGGCGTTACCACCGACTTGTCGTACGGGTCGCCCTGGGGCAGGTGCGTAACTATGTCGTATGTTTGGACTTTGATGGACTGGTGCCGCGCGCCCACGGTCAACTGAACTTTGTCATCGACAAATGACAGGGTGTCCGTCAGGCCATAGCTGGTAAGCCGGGAGTCCTGGTAATTTCCGACGTCCGGTGCGATGCCCGTCGTGTCGGGCAGGCTTTGTTCAACTGGGTCGTACAGGTTGTTCACGCGAAGCGGCCCCAACGGGGACAGGAAGAAAGTGTCCTGGTCATCCTGCACGAGCGAAACGATGGCCGAGACTTTGTGCTTGATGGAACCGCTTTCAAAGCGCGCAGTCGCGCCTGCCTCAAAGCTCGTGGTATCCACCTCCAGGATTTGCCAACCCGGCGGGGAAAGGTACGTGCCACCGGGCACCAGCAGCAGCATGGCGGAGCCAATTACATCTGTCTTGTGAATGCGCCTGCCGAGGGCGCCATACACAGTCAGGTTGTCGGCAATGTCGTACTCCAGACGTCCTGTCGCCATCGAGTCCGTTGCAGTCAAATGACCATAGCCTGGATAGGCGAGTCCGGTTTTAGGCGGTCCCGGAATTTCGGTCACCGTCGGGGCGACGGCGAACTGACGCACAGAGTTGTCGAGTTCCTGGTCTTCATAAAGCAGATCGAGGGAAACCAGGAGACGTTCGCCCTGATAGTCCAGTCCCAGGGTGACCAGGGCATCCTCCTGTTCCTGTTTCTCGACCGTCGTTTTGCCGTTGCGGTACGCCGCGTTCAATCTCGCGCCAACCGCATTGTCTTCACCGAAACGCCTCCCCAGGTCCACATGGGCACTCCCCTGTGTGTCGGACAAGTAGCTCGCGGTCAGGCGGGTCAACGGTTCCGGGGTGGCGCGTTTTGGGATGATGTTGATTGCGCCACCCACGCTGCCATAGGGCGCCATGCCGTTCAACGCTGCAGAAGGCCCTTTAAGGACTTCGACGCGTTCTGCCATTTCCAGCGGCGGCCGCATGAAAGGGGTCAGGCCATACATGCCGTTGAATGCCGCATCCTGGCTGCCAAACATGAAACCCCGGATAGACAAATATTCCTGGAAGTTACTGCGCGCGGTGCTCACGCGTACTGAAGGGTCGCTCATCAACAAGTCCGCAAGACGGGTAGCTTGCAGAACTTCGACCAGGTCGGCCGTATAGCTTGTTTGGTTGAACGGGGTGTCCATGAAATCGGCATTGCCCAGCAGGCCGAGCCGCCCCCCTTTGGCCACCTGCCCGCCCGCATAGGGTGGCGTTAGCGTCTGCGATGCAGGGGAACCGCTGACGGTCACGACAGGCGCTACTAGTTCATCCGCTTGGGGCTGAGCATACGCGCACAGCGGCGACAACAGTGCCACGCCAAAAAATGCCGCATGGGCCATCAGCACGAGCGCCGTGGAAAATACGGAGAACGCGATACGCATGAATTACTCGCGCGGGCCAGGGATGAAGGCATCTGAATTTGTTGGAGCAATTTTGATCTTGTTAGTGAGCCCGGAGATGCGCGCTACGATCACCATCATGGGGACGGCATGCTAAAAGCGCAAGAGGAGAGCGCAAAGACAAAAAGGAAAAAGGCGGAGAGGGTGACTACCCCGTCGGTCGACGGGGCAAGCGGCGAGTTCAAAACGACCTCGCCCGATTTTTTTAACGTTTCTGCGGCAGTGCGACGACGAGCGCCAATAGTTCGCTATGACGAGTCGTATTGGTCTTCGAGAACGCGGATGCCAGTTGGGATTTAGCGGTGTTGAGGGATATGCCAATGCGTTCCGCGACATCCGAAAGGGATCCACCTTCGCACAATGTGCTTACGAGTCTTGCCTCGGCCGCGCTCAGCCCTAAGGCTTCGACAAGTTTGTTGAATGAAGATCGATAGTGGAGTCAGGCGGTGTCAAACGCGTGGTGGAGGCGACCTGCAAGCGAAGCTGAAGCGCCTCGACAGTGATTAGACCTTAAGCCATCCTCCCCGCCTGTACAGGCGGACTTCCACACTTGTGGTTCGGCGGCGCTCGATTTGGGCTCGCCGACTCTTTTTGAGCCTCGCGCCGCCTAGCGTTTTCGCGGCAAGGAGGCAACGAGTGCAACCAGTTCGCTTTGCCGAGTTGTCCCGGTCTTGGAGAACACGGAAGCCAGTTGGGTTTTTGCAGTATTGAGCGCGACATTCACTCTTGCTGCGGCTTCGGCGAGCGTGCCGCCCTCCAGCAACGCGCTGACGAGTCGCGCTTCCGCAACGCTCAGTCCCAACGCTTCGATGAGCTTCCCGTCGTCGGCCTTTTGCACTGGTTCGTCGATACGAATCAGAGCACAGGGCCGCCCGGCCCACGATTTCAGGTGGGCCGCGGCAAGCGGTGCGATGGTAACAAAGGCGGGCAGTCCGGTGAGTTGATCGACTCGAATTGTGAACTGTGCCTCGGGGTCGCCGCTCGACCCGCCTTCGGCAATTCGACAGCATTCCCGGATCGCACGGACGAACTGGACTTGCAGAGCCGGATCGCCGATGCGAAGCGCACCTTTTTCCATGAATAACACATGCCCCGATCGCAAAGTGTCCTCGAATGCCAGGTTGGCCCTGTGCAGATGCCCGTCAGAAGTTGCGCAGGCAAGTGGTTCAGTCAACGCATCCAACACCGTGTGTCCCAAAATTGCCTCAGATGCGATCGCGGCGAAACGACGCGACAGTTTCACGGCGCGATCCAGGTGCGGTGTCACCGCGTCCAGGCGGTGGCGAAACGCTGCGCCCAGCTTCTCACTGGAGATGCTCCGGATGACGACTGCGGTCCCCATGCGGGTGCCTTCCTTCGCAAAAACGGACATGATGCTCTCCCCACCGCCGTTGGGGCGCATGTATTCCTGATAAAAGCGGTCCTTGTTACGAAAATCCTCTTCGAAGTATTCGTGGTCGGAAAGCCAGGTCAGTTTGTTATGGCCCAGAGCAACCGGCACCCGAGGATCGATCGAAGCATATTCGAGCATGTATTTTCTATTCAAAGCTTCATCTATTCCGTGCAGTGTCTGGCGATGGACCACACCGGCAGCGAAATCGGAGTCAAAGATCCCGCAATGTGGGGCGTCTGCGAGCACGGCTAATTTGGTCGTCACCACCGGCCATTGATCGGCATCGAGCACCGCACCGTAAAGCGTGTAAACGAAATCATCGGAGGCTTGATCCATTTTTGCCTTTCTTCTTCGATGACAGACAGATTGCGGAACGAAATAACAAGAACATCAGGAACCCACTATGCCAACAGAATTGGCCGCACGTCAAACGAATTTGAGAAGTCCGCCAAGGCACTTAATCGACATCCTCCGAATCTGACCAGCCGCTCGGTACGTGCCGGTATTCACCGGCAGATTGCAAGTCTCCACGACACCGTCCTTGCCATAATGGACTTCAGGATTCTGAACACCCAGGCCTACGTCAACTTTCTGCGTGGTCGTCAAACTTCGCGGCCTTCTGAGTCGCGTAATTTCTCGCCTCTTGCAGCCGCAAAGATTCCGGCAATCAAAACAACAAATCCGGAAAATTGCGCCGCATTGAAACTTTCGCCAAGAAGAAGATAAGCCAGAACGGCCGAGCCGATCGGTTCCCCGAGAATCGCTACGGCGCCAAAGTTCGCCGACCTGCGGTGCAACGCCCGGTCGAACGAGGTGTGTCCGGTGCGTTGTGGGCCGCGCGTCAGCAGGACCTTGAACATCCAGGCCATGGGCGGCGGAAATGCCGGCGCGGTGCCGGCAATGCCCGATCCAAACAGCAACAAGAGGCAGGAATACAGGCCAGCCTGACCCAGGCGAGCAGCGTTATGTGCGACCGCAAGGCCCTGCCCACCAGCAGGAAGCCGGAGGAAAAAACACACCGGTGAGTGACGGGATCGGGACCGGAAATTTCCGCGCCCACAGTGGTCATGACTTCGCCCGCCATGGAGCGATCGAGGCTTATCCGCCGATTAAAGGAATACGGGCCTCAAAACACGCACCGTGACCACCGGTGTCGATTAATTTCAACGACCCACCATGTGCCTTGCAGACCATCGTTGCCAGGTAAAGGCCAAGGCCGCTGCCGCCGGATTCTCGAGCGCGCGATGCGTCGCTGCGATAAAAAGGCTCGCCGATGTGCCCGGCCTGATCCTCCGATAAACCGGGGCCGTGATCCGCAACCGTCATGACGAGTTCGCGGTCCGTCGCCGAGACGGTCAGTTCGATCAAACCGTCTTCCGGCCGCGAGTATCGCAGGGCATTGTTAATCAGGTTTTTCAGGAGCAATGTGATTCGCGCTTCGTCGAGAGTCGCAGTGATGCGCTCCTTCGGCAGCTTGACGCTGATTCGCTCCGCGTCCTTTGCGAAGAAATCATCCATCAATTCTTTGACCAATTCCCCCACAATCACCTTCGTTCTATTTAGCGGCGCGTGACGGCTATTGAGTCGCTCTGCCTCCAGAAGTGAAACGACAATCTTCTCCATTTCACGAATCTCTGCTTTCAGGCTCTCGACGTTATCCTTGTCATCGAAAAATTCCAGGGCCAATCGCATTCTTGACAGGGGTGTGCGAAGCTCATGGCTGATCCCGAGCAACAGTGTCCGTTTCGCATCCAGCATGTTCTCCACATCACCTGCCAATCTGTTGATGTCGGACGCCAGATCACCGAGTTGATCGCGACGTATCTTCGAGATCCGGAAATCGAAGTTGCCACGACCTATGTGTTCTGTCCCTTCACGAATCGTCCGGATCGGCCGAAACAGCCAGGTCACCGCCGCATAGGCCAGCACCAGAAAAGACAAGCCCAGGCCGAGTATCAGCGGCACGAGGGCTGGTCCATCGGGCGTCACCGATATTTTTGGCGTGGAAACGACGATGTCGTAGCCGCCCTGTCGCATGCGAAGGAAATCATGTTTGTCCAGGGCGGCAAAATCGACCCCCTGCAGTTCGTCCGCCCAAGCGCCGGGATCGTCGCTGAACCGGGGGCTGGGTGCGAAATCGAGCTGGTCGAGCCGCGGGAATGCCGGATCGGACGCCCAGTCGATGTCGGGCCCGAGAATGCGTATGTCTACCGGAACCTTTTCTGTGATTGCGATTGCACGATCGATTCGCGGCGGAACGCCGATATCTTCGCGCACATAACTGACATGCAAAGACAGGTGACCGCTGACCAGTCCGCGGATTTCATCACTGTTGTAAAAGCGCTGGATTGCCTTGAACGTTCCAAAGACGAATGCGCCGCCCAGGACCATGAAAATAATCAGGAGGCGAAACGAAAGGGAGCCGGAAAGACGGCTAATCATTGGTCATCGGCACGCCCACGAATGAGTACCCGCGGCCCCAGATCGTGTGGATAAATCGCGGCGGCTTGGCCGAATCACCGAGTTTCTGGCGCAGGCGGCTGACCATGATGTCCACGGATCGCGTCAGGATCGCCGCGTCAATCCCGCGCAGTTCACTCAGGATCTCGTCTCGGGAAAGCTTGCGCCCCTGCCTGCGGGCGAGAATCAGAAGCAGCTCATATTCCATCGACGTCAGGTCGATATTCTTCTCGTCGACCCGAACCGATCGGGCCTCGGTATCGATGGTCAGCCCTTCGAAGTTGATCTTTCCGACGGTCTGGCCGGTTATGGCCGATCGCCGCAGCGTCGCCTGCACACGCGCCACAAGTTCACGCGGTTCAAAGGGCTTGCCAACGTAGTCGTCGGCCCCCAGCTCGAGGCCAGACACGCGATCAATCACCTCGCCCCTGGCGGTCAGCATGATGATCGGAATATTGCTGGTCTTGCGAACCTCGCGACAGATCTCGAACCCGTCCTTGCCCGGCAACATCACATCCAGCAGCAGCAGGTCCGGCTCCTCCCGCGCGAGTTTTTTGAGTCCCTCGACAGAGTCATACGCGCACACGAGGTTGATGCCGAAACGCTTGAAATACGCCTGCATCAACTCGGAGTGCTTCCGATCATCATCTATCAGCAGAACCTTCGCCATGGATCAATGATACCGCGTCAAATCTGCCTCCACGCGTGGTCTTCGTGGTTCGAAACAACTTGAAACAATTTGAAACGCCCATGACACCCTTTGCACACCCTGCTCAACGACACTGCATGCCGTCATCAATCACTGCCGCCAGTCAAGGGCCGAGTTGATATTGCACGGGTTCCAGTCGCCAATCGGCGAAGGGGATCATCACACAATGCTGATCTTGAGGAGAAAGAAATGAAGAACTGGTTGCACTTGCTTGCCGCCGTGGCAAGCGCAGGATTGCTGGCCGCCTGTGGCGGAGGGGGCTCGGACGGATCGTCGAATTCCGCGGGCGAACCGGCCACGTTGGCCGCAGTTGCCAATGCGGAACCCAGCGTGTCGGAGTTCATGAAACTTGCGGAAACCGCCGGCATGACGCAGAAGCTGCTCGAGGACGGGCAGATGACGCTGATCGCGCCCAGCAACGAAGCGATGGCCGAGATGAGTGCCGAGATCGAGGAGCTCAAGCAGCCGCAGAATCGCCAACAACTGCAAAGCTTCGTCGAGTCGCATCTTGTGGCGAAGCGCATGTTCTCCAGCGACATGCAAACCGGCACCGAGACTGCCGTTTCCGGCAGCGCGATCGAGGTAAACCTGAACAGCAGTGGAGCGAGTAATCAGAGCGCGGTCACCGGCGCCGGTATCAAAGCGGCCAGTGAGATCACGTTGAACGACGCCCGCATCAAAGTGGCCGATGTGGCGGCCAGGAACGGCGTGTTGTTCGTCACCTACAAGCCGCTCTGGCGTCCTTCCGTATTCACCTATGTGAAATACCTGCCGACCTTCAGCATACTGGAAAAAGCCATTCGCGAAGCCGGGCTGGTGGATGCGTTGCGCTCGGACGGACCATTCACGGTGTTCGCACCGACCGACGTCGCGTTCGCCGCGCTGCTCGCCGAGTTGAAAATCAGCGCCGACCAGCTGCTGGCCAACAAGGCACTGCTGACAGACGTGCTCACCTACCACGTCCTCCCGCAAAAGTTGTCGGCCCGTCAAGTCGTCAATGGCGCCACCCCGGTAACCCTGCAAGGCCAGGCGATTACGTTTGACGTGCAGCGTCGCGCCGGGGCCGATGTTCGTATCCTTGACTCTCGGGGACGCCAGGCGAATGTGATCGCCACAAACCTCTTCGCCCGTAACGGCGTGGTGCATGTGATCGACAAGGTGATCCTGCCGCAGAGCAAGAACGTGGTGCAGATCGCCCAGGGGATCAGCGACTTCAGCATCCTGGTCGACGCAGTCGTGGCTGCCGGTCTGGTGGACACACTCAGCGGCGCCGGCCCGTTCACCGTGTTCGCGCCGACCAACGCCGCGTTTGCCGCGTTGCTGGACGAGCTGAAGGTGACCAAGGAGGCGCTGCTCGCCGACAAGGTGCTGCTGACCAAGGTGCTCACCTACCATGTCTTGCCCGGCCGTGTGCTGGCATCAGACATCAAGGAAGGTGCGCAAGCGACCACTGTGCAGGGCGAAACGTTCACGCTGAGCCTGATGGGCGGCGCCAACATCACCGATGCGCGCAACCGCAAGGCCAATATCGTGGCCACCAATGTGCAGGCCAGCAACGGCGTGATCCATGTGATCGACAAAGTGATCCTGCCCAAGACCGACGCCCCGTCACCACCGCCGGCAAAGCTTAATATCGTGCAAGTGGCACAAAGCCTGCCCGACTTCAGCATCCTGGTCGAAGCGGTGGTCGCAGCCGGCCTGGCAGACACGCTCAGCGGCACAGGCCCGTTCACGGTGTTCGCACCTAACAACGCCGCGTTCGCCGCGCTGCTCGGCGAACTGAAGCTGACGAAAGAACAACTGCTCGCCAACAAGGGGCTGTTGACCGCCGTTCTCACCTACCACGTGTTGCCTGGCAGGGTGCTCGCCGCCGACATCAAGGAAGGCGCGCAAGCCACGACAGTGCAAGGCCAGCTGTTCACGCTCGGCCTGCAGGGCGGTGCCAGCATTACCGATGCACAGGGGCGCAAGGCCAACATCGTCGCGACCGACGTGGCCGCTTCCAATGGTGTGATCCACGTGGTCGACAAGGTGATCCTGCCGCAGACGAAGAACATCGTCGAAATCGCCTTGAGCTTGTCCGATTTCAGCATCCTCGTTGAAGCGGTGCTGGCGGCGGAATTGCAGGGCACGCTCAGCGGCACCGGACCGTTCACAGTGTTCGCGCCGACAAATGCCGCATTTGCTTCACTGTTGCACGAACTGCGTGTCACCAAGTCCCAGTTGCTGGCCGACAAGGCCCTGCTGACCAAGGTACTCACCTATCACGTGCTGTCCACCAGGGTGCTGGCCAAAGATGTGACCGACGGCCTGATGGCCACCACCGTTCAAGGCCAGCAATTCACCTTGAACAAGGTGGGCAGCATGTTGCACATCCTCGACGCGCGCCACCGTGGTGCCAACGTCGTGGCGACCGACGTGCAGGCCTCCAATGGCGTGATTCACGTGATCGACCGGGTTTTACTGCCCAAGCCTTAAGGCTTGATTTCTTTAACCATCCAAGCCCCTCTATTGGGGATTGCTTCACACAAACCTGACTTATAAGGAAAATGAAATGATGAATGCTCGTCGCACATTTATTGCACTGATCGCAATTGCTGCACTCTCGGCCTGTGCCGGGATGAAGGAAATGACGTCGCCAAAGGCAAACAAGGACATCGTCGATACCGCAGTGGCAGCAGGCTCGTTCAAGACGCTCGTCACCGCTGTCCAGGCCGCAGGATTGGTGGATACCCTGAAGGGCGAGGGCCCGTTCACGGTATTCGCACCGACCGATGAGGCGTTCGCGAAAATTCCGAAAGACCAGCTCAATGCACTGTTGGCCGACAAGGCAATGCTGACCAAAGTGCTGACCTATCATGTCGTCGCGGGCAAAGTCATGGCGGCTGACGTGAAGGCCGGTATGGTCCCGACGGTCGCAGGTCAAAGTATCGAAGTAAAGACTAACTATGGAGTCATGATCAACGACGCCAAGGTCGTCAAGACCGACATCGTGGCGAGCAACGGCGTCATTCACGTAATCGATACCGTACTGATGCCCAATTGATCCGGGTATCCGCCATACGCAGCACAAGACAGCCGGACTTCATTAGTCCGGCTGTTTTTTTGTTTTATACAGTCCCCGATCGTTTCCATTGCCGGGAGAACTTGCGTAATGGCCGCAATCCCGAGACTGGTTGCCGTCAGACACATCGCCAATATTGTTTTGCCGCGCAGCAGACCAACAGTTGACCAACTACTGGAAACTACCCGTTTCGCGCCCGCGTGCCACTCATGAAAACCTGTCTGTGATCATCAAGAATTACAGCATGTTCTTGCTGGTCAACAATGCCAAGGTTGTCAATGCCGACACTGCGTTCGATCGGCACCGTCGGGAGCGGGGTGATCGCTCAGCATAAGGCGTTTTCCTTAGCGCGACGCAATTCTCAAGGATGTCGCGCATTCGAGACCGGAATTCGGGATCTTGAACACTAGTTGCGATCTCAGCCTTCTGCAGGATTCTCAAATTTTTCGGTCTTTCGACTCACGCAATTTCTCCCCTTGCGCTGCCACAAAAATCCCTGACAGCAATATGATAAAACCCGCGAACTGCGTGCCGCCAAAACTTTCGCCGAGCAACAGATAAGCCAGAATTGCCGAGCCCACCGGTTCACCCAGAATTGCCACGGCGACGAAAGTCGCCGACATACGACGCAATGCCCAATTGAAAGAGGTGTGTCCGATCAGTTGCGGGCCGAGTGCGAGCAGAACCATGAAGACCCATGCCGCTGGTGTCGGGAACTGTGTTGCATTGTCAGCAATGACAACCCCCAGCAACAACAGGATTGCCGCGGCGGAATATGCCAGCCAGACATAAGCGAGTAGCGATATGCGCGAACGCAAGGCCCTGCCCACCAACAGATAGCCCGAGGCAAAGACGGCGCCGGCGAGGGCGAGGGAGTTGCCGAGAAGGGGCTCGGACGCGTTGGCCGATGGTGCACTGGCATCGCCAGCGAAAATCAAGACGCTGCCAACGATGCTCAATGCGATACCCAATATTGCGAGTTGACCTGGGCGTTCGCGAAGCCACAGCACGGAAACCAATGCCACCCAAAGGGGATTGGTGGTGACCAGCGCGGCACTGCTGGCGACCGTTGTATATTCGAGCGAGGTGATCCAGGTCCAGAAATGCAGGGCCAGGAAAACACCCGACAGCAGGCACAGGCCCAGTTCGCGGTAACCGAGGCCAAGTATTTCCGAGCGGTTTCGGGCCCAGACGATGGGGGCGAGCAGCAGCGAGGCGAGGGACAGGCGAACCGCGGAAATGGTCAGCGACGAGGCGCCCTCAGCCTGGGCCAGCCGGATGAGGATCGATGCGAACGAAACAACGGCAACGCCGGTGCCGAGAACAAGAAAGGGAAACAAGCGGGCGCGCATGGCGCCTTCTATCACGAAAGCAACGTTTCTTGCCTAGTGCAGTTTGTCCGGCAACGCGGGCAGTCCGGGAATGGCCAGTACGTCGATGCCTTCTTCCTTGAGTTCGGCGACTTCTTTTTTGGACGCATGGCCGCGAATGGCGCGTTCGGCAATTTCCTTGTAATGAATCTTGCGTGCCTCATCCGGGAAGCGCCGGCCGACGTCCTCGGTGGTGCTCAACACATGCTCGATGAATTTCTTCCTGAACATTTGCGCGGAATTGGCCACGGCGACGGCTTCGGACTCGTGTGTCGCATGGGCCGTCGCACCGCTGTTCACGTAAGGCGCGGACAATTGGCGGGCCACGGCGACGGAGCCGCAAACCGGACAACTGATTTCGCCCCCCTTGGACTGAAGGTCGAAATCGTCCGCCGATCCGAACCATCCCTCGAATCGATGGTCGCGCTCGCATGCCAGGTTCAGGACAATCATGGGTCCAAGTCGGTTTGGTTGGATAACGAGGCGGATTCTAGCATCCGGTTTGTGCCGTCCAAAAGGATCGTATCGAGGACCAGAAGAGGTTTGCCTCCTCTAACGCGCTCAGTCGAGCACTCGCTCGCCGCGGTACAAGTCTTCGACGCGTTCTCGGTCGCGCACCAGATGTGCATGTTCGCCGTCCACGATGACTTCCGCGGCACGCGGGCGGCTGTTGTAATTCGAACTCATGGCCATCCCGTAGGCACCCGCTGACATGGCTGCCAGCAGGTCGCCTTCGCGCAAGGCGAGTTCGCGATTCCGGGCCAGAAAATCCGCGCTTTCGCATATTGGTCCGACCACGTCGTAGCGTCGCGCTGTCGCGCCATATTGCACGACGGGCAGCATTTCATGGTGGCCATCGTAAAGCGCCGGCCGAATCAGGTCGTTCATCGCGGCGTCGACGACAGCGAAATTCTTGTCTCCGTGTTTCAGGTATTCGACGCGTGTGAGGAGCAAGCCGGCATTGCCCACCAGGGAGCGGCCGGGTTCGATCAGAATGGTTTGCGGACGATTGCCGATTACCTGCAGCAGGGAGCCGATCCAGGCGTCTTGAGACGGGGGCACCTCCTGTTGGTAACGAATGCCCAGCCCGCCGCCAAGATCCAGATGTTCGATGGTTATGCCTTCCGCGGCAAGTTGATCGACCAGCATGAGCAGTTTTCCCACCGCATCGGCAATGGGTTGCGCGCTGAGCAATTGCGACCCGATGTGGCAATCCACGCCGACCACGTTCAGGTGTGCAGACGCCTTCGCGTGCCGGTACAGGCGCAGTGCGTCCTCGAATGCCACGCCAAATTTGTTTTCCTTCAGGCCGGTGGAAATGTAAGGGTGGGTCCTGGCATCGACATCCGGATTCACCCGCAGACTGACCGCTGCGCGCATGCCCATTTCGCGGGCCACATGTTCCAGCCGCAGGAGTTCCGATTCGGACTCGACGTTAAAACACAGCACACCTGCACCCAGGGCCTGCCGCATTTCCGGCAGGGTCTTGCCGACCCCGGAAAAAACGATCTTGCGGGGATCGCCGCCGGCCGCGAGAACCCGCGCCAGCTCCCCGCCGGAAACGATGTCGAAGCCGCTGCCCAGTTTCGCGAAAATCCCCAGCACGGCGAGGCTGGAATTGGCCTTGACCGAATAGCAGACCAGGTGCGCGCGCTTGCCGAATGCACGGTCGTAGGCCTGGAAGGCTTGGGTGAGGGCGGCGCGCGAGTACACGTAACACGGCGTGCCGAATTGTTCGGCAATCTGCGACAGCGCGACCCCTTCGGCATGCAGCGCGCCCTGGCGATAGACAAATGGATTCACTTCTCGATCGTGCCTTCTTCGGTCTTGCGGGGCGTGGACTTTTTCTGTTCCTCCTCGCTGGGGAGGTAGAGTGCGCTTTTCTGTCCGCATGCGGAACACAGAAGGGCAAGGGCGAGGGCGAGGCAGAGGGTTTTCATTCGAACGATTCCGGATGGGCGCCGAGTGTAGCACGGCCTTGCGCGCCCCAGCCGCGACGGGCGCTCAGAGATCGAGGTAATAGCGCCCCATGCGGTCCAGTTCCGCGCGGGCGTCCTTGTGTGCCGGGCAAACGGATGCCACCAGATTCCAGAATCGTTTCGAGTGGTTCATCTCGATCAGGTGCGCCAGCTCGTGCACCACGACGTAATCGATCGTGGACTGGCTGGCCTGGATCAGGCGCCAGTTGAGCCTCACTTGCCAGTCTGCGTTGCAGCTTCCCCAGCGGGTGCGGGCGCTGGACAGAAAAAACCGGGGCGGGGCAACGCCCAACCGGGGCGCGAGTTCTGCGATGCGTTTCGCAAAGTTCGCCTGGGCGTGGCGCCGGTACCAGTGAATGACCGCGGTCTTGACCGCGTTGCCATCCTGCGAGTCCGGCAATTGAATGCGCAGGATGTGTCCGGTTTCGAGCGCAGTGATCGACACCGAAGCGTCCTCGACAACGCACAACGCCAGGTCGGTACCGAGAAACTTGATCTGGTCGCCATCGGCCCAGGTCTGATGACGGACCGGCAGGGCGCTCCAAGCCTGGAGCTTCTTGAGCACCCAGGATTCGGCGTCCAGAATGACCGCGACGACGCGTTGCTCGGAACTGCGCCAGGGCGCGCTGACTGCCAGTCCCTGCTCGTCAACGGTCAGGACAATACGGCGGCGCTGGCGGCTGCGTTTGAGCAGATAGGGAATCTCCCGGTCGTGCAGGCGGACCACCTTGGGTTCCGTCACCGCGGTCACGGGAAACAGATCGGCAATCAACGGGCGCTGCCCAGCCGGGCCACTTCGGTTTCTATCCAGTCTTCCACTTTCTGATTCAGGGACTGCGGACTCATCCCGCGAGTATCGATGGCGGGCCCGATGCTCACAGTAATGGTGCCGGGATATTTCACCATCGCGTTCTTGCGCCAGAGCGTTCCGGCATTGTGGGCGATTGGCACCACGGTCGCGCCGCTTTGGCAGGCGAGCCAGGCGCCGCCCACATGGTAGCGGCCGCGTTCTCCCGGCGCAATCCGCGTGCCTTCCGGAAATACCACGATCCACCAACCAGCCTGCAATCGCTGGCGGCCTTGTTCGAGCATTTGTTTGAGTGCGCGAGTGGAAGAGCCGCGGTCAATGGCAATCGGGCTCATCATTGCCAGTCCCCAGCCGAAAAACGGAACCCGCAACAGTTCCCGCTTGAGAACCCAGACCTGTGGCGGCAGCAATACCTGGTAGGCCAGCGTTTCCCAGGCGGACTGATGTTTGGACAACACGATGCAGGGAGACCGCGGGAGTTTTTCCACACCCAGAACCCGGTAACGTACACCGCAGATGGATTCGCCCAGCCACAACACGATTCGCGTCCAGGTGGTGATGATGCGATAGCGGATGAGCGGCGCAAACGGAAATGTGAGCAGGGATATTACTGCGAACACCACGGTGATTGCAGCGCGCAGGGCTTCGAACACGACTGACCGGACAAATGCCACGGCCAGCATCATGAAACGATGTGCCGCACCGCGTCGGCTAGGTCGGCATAGGTTGCGGTGCCCTCCGGCAGACCACCCGCGGCGCGGGTTTTCACGCCCTTGCCAGTGAGCACCAGGATCGGTCGCGCGCCCACCGTGACCGAGGCTTGCAGATCGCGCAACGAGTCGCCGACGCTGGGAAGGCCGGTGAGATCCACATTGAAGCGTTGTGCGATGTCCTGGAACATTCCCGCCTTGGGCTTGCGGCACTCGCAATTGGCCTCGGCGGCGTGCGGGCAATAGAACAAGGCGTCGATGTGGCCGCCCACATGCGCAAGCGCCCGATACATCTTGTCGTTGATGGCATTGAGGGCGCCCATGTCGAGCAGTCCGCGGCCGATGCCGGACTGATTGGAGGCGATCACGACGCGATAGCCGGAGTGGTTGAGTCTTGCGATGGCTTCCAGACTGCCAGGCAGGGCTTTCCATTCGCTGGTGTTCTTGACGAATTGATCGCTATCCTGGTTGATGACGCCGTCGCGATCGAGGATGACGAGTTTCATCAGCTTGAGAGGCGAGGGAAGAGAGGCGAGGGGCGAGGCCAATACCGATGGCGCATGGGATTCAGGCGGCCAGTTTGGACAAGTCGGCGATGCGATTCATTGCATTGCGAAGATCGCGCAGTAACGCGAGGCGATTCTGGCGCAACACCTTGTCTTCCGCCATGACCATCACTGTTTCGAAGAACACATCCACCGGCGTTTTCAGGACGGCAAAGGTTTTAAGGTACCCGGTGTAGTCGCCTTTTTCCAGCAATGGCACGGCGCGACCGGAAGCGTGATGGAGCGCATCGAACAATTCCCGCTCGGCTTTCTCGCTACCCGCGACCGATGCCTGATCGAACGTTTCCCCTTTGGCTTCAGCCTGCCGGAGGATGTTGGCCACGCGCTTATTCGCCGCGGCCAGGCTCTGCGCTTCGGGCAATCCGGCAAACGCGCGCACGGCAGCGAGGCGGCCGGGGACGTCGGCGAGAAATTCCGGACGCAGGGCGGTCACCGCATCGATTTCCTGGGGGGTATATCCACCATCACGAAGCACGCCTTTGAGGCGTTCGTACATAAACTCAATAAGTTTCGCAACGGCGTCATCCGTGGGCGGGAAGGACTCGGGGCCTTGGGCAGCGGTTTTCTCCTGGCTCCCCGCCGCGAGCTTTTTTAAACGAGACTCAGCACGCTCCGCTTGCCTCGAAGCTCTTGCCGTATTTGCCGCATGTCCTACTATTCTGCCCAGTCCGATCTGAAGATTCTTTTCAATGAGCATCCGAATTACACCCAAGGCTTGTCGGCGCAACCCGTATGGATCCTTGTCGCCGGTCGGCAATTGCCCGATTCCGAACAGGCCGACGAGCGCGTCCAGTTTCTCCGCCAGGGCGACGGCAACGCCAATTTCGTTTCCCGGCAGTTCGTCGCCTGCAAAGCGCGGTTTGTAATGATCCTCAATCGCGGACGCAACACGCTCGTCTTCCCCATCAAAGAGTGCGTAATAACGGCCCATCGTACCTTGCAACTCCGGGAATTCGCCGACCATGTTTGTCTGCAGGTCTGCTTTCGCAAGCCATGCAGCGCGGTCGCAAAGCCCTGGATCGCATCCAATGTCCTGCGCAATCACCTTCGCAATGTCGCGGATCCTCTCCACACGGGCGAGCTGGCTGCCGAGTTCCTTATGGTAAACAACGGACGCCAGTCCGGGCGTGCGCTCCGCCAGGCGGATTTTCTTGTCGGTCTCGAAGAAGAAGCGGGCATCCGCCAGTCGGGGCCTGACCACGCGCTGATTGCCTTCCACAATGTTGCGCGAGTCCGCAAGTTTCATGTTCGAGACGATCAGGAATTGATTGACGAGTTTTCCGGCCGCATCGAACAGCGGGAAATATTTCTGATTCTGGCGCATGGTCAGAATCAGGCACTCCTGCGGCACCGACAGATATTCTGTTTCGAATGTTCCGACATACACGGACGGAAATTCGACCAGGGCAGTGACTTCATCGAGTAGCGGAGTGACGTGCTCCTGCGGGCCAAGCGATACCTTCAGCGACCCAGCCAGTTCGTCGAGCTGCCGGGCGATCGCGGCCTTGCGGGCGTCGAAGTCGGCGATCACGCCGCCTTCCGCCCCCAGCTTTGTTTCGTATTCGTCGGCCCGGACGAGAATAATGTCGCGATTGCCTTGGAAGCGGTGACCGTGCAAAGTGCGGCCCGCCTGGAGCCCGAGCGCGGAAATCGCGACGATTTCCTCCCCGTGCAGCGCCACCAGGCCATGCGCCGGGCGGACAAACTGCACGGTGGTAGTGCCGTCGGCGAGCTGATACCCCATGACCTTCGGGATTGGCAGTCCGTCGATCGCCGATTCGACTGCGGCTTGCAGGCCCGTTACCAGAGTCGCGCCCGGAATGGTCCGTTGAAGGAACACGTACTCCTCGGCGCCTTCCGATTTCCTGGTGAGTTCGGCAAGGGTGCCGCCCTCTTTTTCCAGTTTCTTGAGGAGCGCGGCACCCGGTTTCCCGTCGGCGCCGTAGGCGATCTTGGCAGGCATGAGTTTGCGAGTTTCCTGCCGATTTACGCCCGCATCCTGCACACGGGAAATCGTTGCTGCCAGACGCCTGGGGGTGGCGAATGCGCGCACCGCCGAGCCTGTCTCCAGCAATCCGCTCGCCTGCAGGCTGGTGAAAATGCCGGACGCAAAGGCCTCACCGAGAGTCCGCAGTGCTTTGGGCGGCAATTCTTCCGTGGACAACTCGACCAGCAACGTCGCGCTCATGGGGCCGGTTCTTTTTCGTTGAGCGCTTGTTGCATGGCCCCCACGTTCATGCCGAGTTTGTGCAATTGTTCCGGCGTGGACATGGGGAAGCTCTTTCGCAGCCGCGAGTCAAAATAGGTCTGGGACACGCTGCGCGCCAGATTGCGAATCCGACCAATGTAGGCGGCGCGCTCGGTCACCGATATCGCGCCGCGCGCATCCAGCAGGTTGAAGGTATGTGCCGCCTTCAACACCATTTCGTAACCGGGCAGCGCGAGTTGTGCCGCCATCAATCGCCGGGCTTCCGATTCATAGTCGTTGAAATGCCGGAACAGGATTTCGACATTCGAGTGTTCGAAGTTGTAAGTCGATTGTTCCACTTCGTTCTGGTGATATACATCGCGGTAGGTGAGTCCCGGCGTCCACGTCAGGTCGAAGACGTTTTCTACCCCTTGAAGGTACATCGCCAGACGTTCCAGACCGTAGGTGATTTCGCCGGTGATCGGCTTGCAATTCAGCCCGCCCACCTGCTGGAAGTAGGTG
>JBJXFN010000090.1:0-8651 GCA_046155535.1 Burkholderiales bacterium | reverse complement strand
TGCACGAGGTAGCATCATCCTGCAAGGAGTCCGGCTCCCGACCGCTCGGCGTGCTGCGAACGGCATCGGGCCGCGATTTCTGCAAGGCTCTCCTGGAACAGGATACGGACCTCAAGCTTAACGCCGAAGCGGTTCTCCATTTGTTTCAGGGCCCGAATGCCCAGCAACGAGTGGCCGCCCATCTCGAAAAACTTGTCGCCTCGGCCGATCGGTCGGGTAGGGCCGATCAGATCGGTCCATATCCGGGCGATTTCGGTCTCAAATTGATCAACCGGTACCTCATGTTGTCCGATACCGGTTTCGAGAATGACCGGTTTGGGAAGATTGCGCCGATCGATCTTGCCGTTCGGCGTAAGTGGAATCTCTGTCATCGGCAGGAAATACTGCGGAACCATGTAGTCGGGCAGGCGGGCACGCAGATGCTTGCGCAGGCCGATCGGAGCAAACACGCCTGCCTTCGCAGGCACGCAGCAAGCGACAAGGCGAACGTCGTCCACCTTTGGCATCCACAGATACACCACCGCTTGGCGCAGGTCAGGATGCTCCGCCAGCACTGTCTCGATCTCTCCCAGTTCGATGCGGTGGCCGCGCAGCTTCACCTGATGGTCGATGCGCCCGAGAAACTCGATGTTCCCTTCTGGTAGATAGCGCGCCAGATCGCCCGTCCTGTACATCCGGGCTCCGACCTCAGGGTTGAATGGATCACTGAGGAACCTTTCGGTCGTCAATTCCGGTCGGTTCAGGTATCCGCGGGCGACTCCTGTGCCACCGATGTAGAGCTCGCCGGCTACGCCGACGGGCACTGGTTGCTTTTGCGCATCCAGGATGTAGATTCGCGTATTCGCAATCGGCCGGCCGATTAATTGCGAACTTGAATCGTTGACCCGCGCTTCGTGAATTGTCGCATTGACGGTCGTTTCAGTCGGGCCGTATGCGTTGAAAAGTGTGGGGAGATGCCGCGTTCGCTTGAACCACGCTGTCAGTGCCTGTGGACTGACAGTGTCACCTCCAATCATGATCTGCCTTAGTTCAGTCGGGAGCTCCGCATGCTCTTCCTGCACGATCTGTTGCCAGAAAACAGGCGGCAGATTGGCAACCGAAACACCATATTTCTTGCACAGCGTGAAGAAGTCCTCCGCACCGGTCACCCACGAATCAGTGCGCAACACGAGTGTTGCCCCAGAGAGCAAAGCGCCGAAGATCTCCTCCACGGACATGTCAAAGGTGATTGACGCGAATTGCAGCATCCGATTACTCGCATTCAAGCCATACCGCTTCTGCAATGCCGTAAACTGGTTGCACACCGCCCGATGCTCGATCATCACTCCCTTCGGCTTGCCGGTGGAGCCGGACGTGTATATGACGTAGGCCAGATTTCCAGCCTTGACGTCGACGCCCAGGTTGTCCTTGGCCTCCAGCCCGATCTGCGGCCAGTCCGCATCCATGGATATCGTTCGTGCTGCGTTTGCCGGCAATCTGTCCCGCAATTGAGCCTGCGTCAGCAGGACTCGCGCTCCTGTGTCTTCGAGCATGAAGATAAGCCGCGAAGCAGGATGGTCCGGATCCAATGGTACATACGCGCCTCCCGCCTTGAGAATTCCCAGTATGCCCACCACCATGTCCAGGCTGCGTTGTACGCAGAGCCCCACCATGACCTCAGACCCAACCCCATGGCGCACCAGATGACGGGCGAGTTGGTTGGCGCGGGCATTGAGCTCGGCGTAGGTCAGCTGGCGATCCTCATGCACGACCGCAATCGCCTCGGGGGTTCGCGCGGCGTGTGCCTCGAACAGGTCCTGGATCGACGCCTCAGCCGGGTAGTCGGTCTTTGTGTCGTTCCACTCCACGAGCATCTGGTGCCGCTCGGCTTCAGTAAGCAGCGGCAGGTCGCCTACTCGGCGCTCGGGTGTCGCGATCATCCCCTCGAAGATAGTGCGCAAATGGCCGGCCATCCGCACAATTGTCGATTCATCGAAAAGATCGGTTGCGTATTCGAAGATGCCATCGAGTCCCTTGGGTGTCTCCTGCATAGTCAGCGACAGGTCGACTTGCGAGGCCGTGCGGCCCAGCGCGACTGGCGCAACTACGAGCCCCGGAAGCTCGAGGGAAGCCTGAGGGGTGTTCTGCGCGAACATCACCTGAAATACAGGATTGCGACTCACATCACGCTCTGGCCGCAGCTCCTCCACCAACTGCTCGAAGGGCAGGTCCTCGTGTGCGTATGCGTCCAGGCACACCTCGCGCATGCGGCGAAGATGCTCCCTCACGGAGATCTCGCCCGACATATCGGCGCGCAGCACCAGGGTGTTGATGAAAATGCCAACAAGATCCTCGATCTCGGTGCGGTTGCGATTCGCCACCGGCGTGCCCACAAGCAATTCTTGCTGGCCGCTGTAGCGCGAGAGCAGCAGCGCGAAACCGGCCAGGAGCGTCATGAACAATGTCGCTCCCTCCCTCCGCGCCAAACCTCGGAGCCCATTGGCTAGTTCCAGTGGCAGTTCGAACAAATAGACTGCTCCGCGAAAGGTCTCCATGGCAGTCCGCGGCCGATCGGTAGGGAGATCGAGCACTTGGGGCGCGCCCGCCAGACGCGAGCGCCAGTGGGCAAGCAGGCCCTGCAGCACTTCACCCTGCAGCCGATCGCGCTGCCAACGCGCGAAGTCGCAGTACCGAAACGCGAGCGCCGGGAGTGCGGGCGTTTGCCCGCGGACAAGTTGGCCGTATATCTCACCTAGCTCCCGGATCAGCACACCCCACGACCAGCCGTCTGACACGATGTGGTGCATCGTCAACAGCAGAACGTGCGTGTCCGCCGCGACCCGATAGAGCCGGGCGCGGAACAACGGCCCCTGCGCCAGGTCGAACCCGCGGAAGGCTTCCTCGCCCAGCAGTTGCGCCAGCCGCTGACGGGGATTCGCCTCTGCCCCCAGGTCCACTGTCGGCAGCTGCCACGTACCTGCATCCGATACCACCTGCAGCGGACGCTCTCCAGCATTCACCACGACCGTGCGTAGCGCCTCGTGGCGGCCGAAGAGCACCGCCAGCGCGCGCTCGAGCGCCGGCTCATCGAGAGCGCCGCGCATCTCGAAGCCCTTCGGCATGACGTAGGCTGCGCCGCCGGGTGCCATCTGGTCGAGGAACCAGAGACGCTGCTGGGCAAAGGACAGCTCCGCTGGCCCGCTTAAGAATCCCAGGATTTCGCTCTTGCATTGCCGCAAGCGATCGAGCAGTTCAGGCGACAGTACCCCGGACGGAGCATCGCACTTCAACTGGTCGCCGTCGGCCCAGACGCGTACGTCGCGGGCGCGCAGTTCTATGAGCAGAGCTGGCTCATTCACAGTGAGACCGTTTCTCTGCCATGCGCTAGGCCGGACGCCGCCCTAAACGCCTCGATCTGCGCCGCTAAGCCCGCAATCGTCGGGGCGGCAAACAAGTCCCGCAGTGGCAGCTCGACAGAGAGTGTCTGCCGTACGCGGGAAACGACCCGAATAGCCAGCAGGGAATGGCCGCCCAATTCAAAAAAATTATCCTGGCGGCCTACGCGTTCGACTTTGAGCACGTCCGCCCAGATCTGCGCGAGTTTGATTTCGATCTCGCCGTCCGGCGCTTCATAAGTGCGGGCGGCGTAGGCCGTTCCCTCAGGCGTCGGCAGTGCCTTGCGGTCGAGCTTGCCGTTGGGAGTATGTGGAAGCGCATCCAGTGCCACGTAGGCTGCCGGCACCATGTGATCGGGTAGCACCGATGAAAGATGCTTGCGCAGCGCTTCGGCATCGACTGTGGACGCGGTGGATTCCGCCGTCTTCGCCACCGTGTAATACGCCACAAGTCGTTTGTCGCCAGGGCTGTCTTCGCGCGCCACGACTACCGCCTCACGGATTGCCGGATGCTGCGCCAGCCTCGATTCGATCTCGCCCAACTCAATACGGAAGCCGCGGACCTTCACCTGGAAGTCGTTTCTTCCCAGAAATTCGATCCTGCCATCCAGGAGGTGGCGCGCCAGATCTCCGGTCTTGTACAGTCGTGCGTCTGTTTGAGAGGCAAAGGGGTTGCGAGTGAATTTCTCAGCGGTCAGTTTCGGCTGGTCCAGATACCCGCGTGCCACGCCCACACCACCGATGTGAAGTTCGCCAGGAACTCCGACCGGCACCGGCTGCAGATGAGGGTCGAGAATATAGAGTTGGGTATTCGCGATCGGGCGCCCGATCGGAACGGGTCCAACACCTTGCTGAACCTTGTCCGTCGATGACCAGATGGTGGTCTCGGTCGGACCATACATATTCCAGAGAGAAATGCTCCTGGTCAGCAACTGGTCGGCGAGCTCCCGAGGCAGCGGCTCGCCCCCGCAAAGGATCTTGAGTTGACTGCCCGCCTGCCAGCCCGCCTCCAGCAATAACCGCAATGTGGATGGCGTTGCTTGCAAAGTCGTGGCACGGGAGTCAGAGATCTTCTCAAGCAGCCGAGTCCCGTCAACGGCGATCTCGCGGCTTACCAATTCGATACGCGCGCCTACCAGCAGTGGCAGGAAGAGTTCCAAGCCCGCAATATCGAATGACAGGGGGGTCACGGCAAGCAAAACATCGTGCTGGTCGAGCCCTGGCTCTCGTTGCATGGACCGCAAGAAATTGACCACCGCTCGATTCGGAACCTCCACGCCTTTGGGTTTTCCCGTCGATCCCGACGTGTAGATCACATAGGCGAGGCTTTCCGCAGTTGATCGACGTTCGGGATCTTGTTGACCGTACCGGGCTATTTCATCCCAGTCGCTGTCCAGACAAACAGCGCGGGTCCCCTGCGCCGTAAGGCTCTCGACCAGTCGCTTCTGGGTTAGCAATACGGGAGCGCGGGCGTCCCCGAGCATGAAAGCGAGCCGATCCTTGGGATAAGAGGGATCGAGTGGCACGTAGGCACCACCTGCCTTGAGAATCCCCAACAATCCCACCAGCATCTCCAGGGACCGGTCGACGTGGATCCCTACGAGCACGTCCGGTCCTACTCCCAGGTGCCTCAGATAGTGCGCCAGCCGGTTGGCCCGCTGGTTCAGCTCGCGGTAGGTGAGGTGCTTGTCCTCGAACGCCACCGCAACTGCGTCCGGGCTACGTGCGACCTGCTGCTCGATCAACCAGTGCAGCGTCGCATCTTTCTCGAACTCGCGAGTCGTCCGGTTCCATTCGACCGTCAGCTTCTTCTTCTCCGTCTCGGAGAGTGGCGAGAACAATTCGTAACGCGCCGTGGGATCGGCGACCATCGCCACGACCGTGTTCAGATAGTAGCCGCTGAGCTCGCGGATCTGCTCCTCGGGGAACTGATCGGGAAGGTAGTCGAAGTGAAATTCGAGCTCGGTCGAGTTGGTGTCGAGCAAGAAATATGCGCCGAGCGGAATGTCATTCGCTTCGAAGTAGTGCCCCCGCTCGAGACGGCAATTCGGGTAGCCTTCGAGTCCGCGAAATACGTGGAAGTTGACGAAGTCGAAGAGCACTTCGAACAAGGTCTGTCCGCCGGCGAGCTTGTGCGCCTCGATGAGTGGCAAACGCCGGTAGGGGATCATCTCCTGCTCGGCTTCGAACGTCTGCCGGCAGAGGTCCATCCACGAACCACCCGGCAGCTGCATTCGGAACGGCGCCGAGTTCAGAAATAGACCGACGACTTGCTCGGTGTCCAGCTCCTCCTGGCGCCCGTTGGTGAGCACGCCGCTAAGCACGTCCGAAGTGCCGTAAACCACACTCATCACCTTCATATGTGCCGCATGCAGCACGGTGCGCAACGGCACGCCTGTCGCTTGCGCCATTTGTTTCAGCCCTTCGAGCACCTTGGCCGGCACGATGATCTCGGGCCCGCGCACCTGCTCGAGCCCGCCTTTGCACATCGAAGCCGGCCAGCGCGGCGCGCGCGAACGAGTGGCATTTGCCAGCCTGTCACTCCAGAAACGGCGATGCTCTTCGGACCTGGCCGCCCGCCTTTCGAGCGCCACGAAATCGCGGTAGTTGGCGCGCAGCGGCGGGACAGCGCGCCGGGCGCCAGCCAGCATCGAAAAGTAGTCCTGGAAGAGTTCCGTCACGAATGCCGCGAGGCTCCAGCCGTCGAAGATCATGTGATGGATGCTCACGACGAACTGGAACTGCCGTTCGCCATAGCGCTGCGCGTGGAAACGCACGAGCGGCGCTTCCTCCCACATGAATGGACGCCGCTTTTCGATTTCGAACCAGGCGACCAGTGCCTCAAGCTGTTCGGCGGGCGCGAGGTGGCTGAGGTTCTGGACGGTGAACGGAGCGCGCACCTTCTTGTGGACAAGTTGCAACGGCTCACTGTAGCCAGCGAAATCGTACGATGCGCGCAAGGACGGATGACGGGCGACGAGCTGCTCGAGCGCGCTTTCGAGCTTTGCCTGGTCAAAGGCTGCGAAAATCTTGTAGCTGAAAATATCGTGGAAGATCGCCGACGCTGGGTTCAGATTGGAATGGAAGTGCATCCCCTCCTGCAGCGCGGACAATGGATAGGCATCGTCCAGCTCTTGCGGGAGCTTCGCGCGATCTTCTGCGGTCACCAGCTCGAACGGTTGCGTACCGGGGGTTTGCGCTGAATCGATGGAGATCGGGCGAAGAAACGGGACCAGCTTCTCGATGGTCTGCTCCTTGTAGACCTGCTCCAGCGTGAGGTGCATACCCTTGTGCCGCGCACGGGCCAGCATCTGGATGACGCGGATCGAATCCCCTCCAAGCTCGAAATAGTTGTCCCGCACGCCTACGGGCTGTACCTGGAGGACTTCCGACCAGATGTCAGCCAGCAGCATCTCCTCGGAGACGCGCGGCGCCAAATAGGGATTGGCGAGCTCCGGCCGGCTTTGGACCGGCACGGGCAATGCTTTGCGGTCGAGTTTTCCATTCGGAGACAATGGCAATGCATCAAGCGTGACGAACGCCGCCGGGATCATGTATTCGGGCAGTTTCTGCTGCACAAAAGTGCGCAGCTCTTGTACCGAAACCGCTGCCTTATCGAACGGAACGAGGTACGCCACAAGGCGCTTCTGACCGCCATGATCTTCTCGCGCTACGACCGCGCAGTCGCTGATGCCAGTGTGCTGGCGCAGGCGCGACTCGATCTCGCCGAGTTCGATGCGGAAGCCGCGGATCTTGACCTGATCGTCGATACGTCCGAGATATTCAATCGCTCCGTCGGGCAGGTACCGCGCGAGATCGCCTGTCTTGTACAGGCGGGCGCCAGGTTCCCCGCGGAAAGGATCGGCAATGAACTTCTCGGCGGTGAGCTCCGGGCGATTGTGATAGCCGTACCCGACCTGCACGCCGCCAAGATGCAATTCGCCGACTTCGCCGACAGGCACGGGCTTCAGAGCGGGATCCAGGACATAGCACTGCGTGTTTGCGACGGGGCGCCCGATCGGGACGATCCGCAGGTCGCTTCCACGCTGGCATTTCCAGTAGGTGACGTCCACGGCTGCTTCAGTCGGGCCGTAGAGGTTGTGTAGTTCCGCCGACAGTCGGCTGAAGAATTTTTCCTGCAATTCGTAAGGCAATGCTTCGCCGCTGCACATGACATGACGCAACGACCCACATCGACCAAGTCCTCGCTCTTCGACAAAAATCTGCAACATCGACGGCACGAAATGCAGCACGGTGATGCCCTGCTGCTCGATCAGGTCGACCAGATAGGCAGGATCGCGATGCCCCCCCGGCCGGGCAACGACCAGTCGCGCACCCGTCATCAAAGGCCAGAAGAACTCCCACACCGAGACGTCGAAGCTGAAAGGGGTCTTCTGCATCACTGTATCGGCACTGCTCAACCGGTACTCGTCCTGCATCCAGAGCAGGCGATTGCATATTCCGCGATGGTGGTTCTTTGCGCCCTTGGGTTTGCCCGTCGAACCCGATGTATAGATCATGTACGCAAGCTGGTCGGGACGCGTGATACAGGAAGGGTTATCAGGGCTCTCCTTTGCCATCTTGCCCCAGTCCGTATCCAGGCAAATCGCCTTTGCTTTATGCGTCGGCAGGTTCGCCACAAGGTGATTCTGCGTAAGCAGTACAGGCGCGTCAGCGTCCTGGATCATGAAAGCCAGTCTGTCTTTGGGATACTCGGGATCAAGCGGGACGTAGGCGCCGCCCGCCTTAAGGATGCCGAGCAGAGCGATGACCATTTCCAGGGACCGCTCCACACAGACGCCGATGAGCAAGTCGGGCCCGACGCCAAGAGCGCGCAAGTGATGCGCCAGCTGATTCGCGCGCCTATTGAGTTCCCGATAAGTCAGAGCCTGCTCGCCGAACACCAGAGCGATGGCGTCGGGCGTTCGCTCGACTTGTTGCTCAATGATTTGATGCAGGCATTGGTCTATTGGATAGGCCTTCTTGGTGTCGTTCCACTCGACGAGCACCTTGTGCCGGCTGGCCTTGGCAATGGAATTATTGCTCGCTGCGCCCATTTGTGACTCCTGTTACGTAAAGGTTAGGACAGAGAACGCACTGCGATGCGTACTGGGTTCATCATTGAGGCCAACTCCCGAGATTTGACGTCCTGCAACGCACCGGCGTTCAGGAGTACGAAAACTGGCAGTCCCGGCGCTTCGCTACGTTGCTTGATGGGCAGCGTCAAGATCCCGAACAAGCGTCCCCCGTCACCGAACTGCAAGGGTTCTTCTAGAA
>JBJXFN010000074.1:0-7837 GCA_046155535.1 Burkholderiales bacterium | reverse complement strand
ATTGAGCAGAAATGCGACCAGCCGTTCTTCCGCAGACATGCTCCCAAGCAGCATCATGACCCCATGGTCCCGGACGATTTCGCGTGACAGGACCGCATGAAGGTTACGCTGAAGACCGCGCACCTTGCCGGCTGCATCTTCGATGCCCGCGTAGGGCATTACGCAGACTTCGCTGTCCTCCAGCGCGGTTGCGGTACCGTTCTGGCGGCCGGTGCCCATGCCATCGAGGCCAAGCAGTTCCCCGCCCATGTGGAACCCGGTGACCTGTTCCCTGCCATCGTCATCAATGACGCTGGTCTTGAAGAATCCGGTCCGGATCGCGTATAGGGATTGAAAGGGGTCGCCGGCGCGGAAAAGGACTTCGCCGCGCTTGAGCCGGCGCCGGGACTGAACGACCTGCTCCATGCATGGTAAGACGTCGGCAGACATGCCTTTCGGCAGGCACATTTCACGGGAATTGCAACTCGTGCAGCTTCCATGGAAATTTGCAGCCTCTCCAGCATCTTGCGCAATTGCCGAAGTCGGAACGACTCTGAGGGACGCGCGGGTCAGGGGGGCGGTTTGCACGTTGATTTCCTCCATATTTTTTTAATGGACTGATTGGCTTGCCAGCACTGCGATGGCGTTGCGCAAATCCCCGATCTCGCTGGTCTTGTCGTAATATGCCGCCGCACCCAGTTGCAACGCGATGCGCCGGTAGATGAGGGTTGAGAAATTGCTGAACATGTAAAACACGGTTGCCGGTCTTTGCGGACGTACGGTGCGCAACACATCCAATCCGCTTCCCTGCGCCAGTTGCATGTCGAGCAGGACCACGTTCGGATGGCATTCGAGAATTTTTTGGATGGCCTGGCCGGCCGCGCTTGCAAATCCGGCAGGAAAAGCACCGGGAATTTCGGCGAGCATCTCCTCGATTCGACCGCGCACGATCGGCGAGTCCTCGACGATGAATACGCCAAGCGGTCTGGCGGATGCTGAATTGGGGCTGGTCACGGATTCCATGGCGACCAATATGCCGCACAGGATGGCGAGCCAGTATCGGCGAAGTCCGGAAAACAGCCGTAGGAAGGGCGGAATCGTTGGGGTAGGAATTTTCCTACAGAGAGAAATCAGCCTTCCGGTTTTTGCGGCAGGAGTGCGTGTTCCAGAGCGTAGCGCACGATTTCCGCGCCTCCGGTCAAGTTCATTTTTTCGAGAATCCGCGTCTTGTGCGTACTGACGGTCTTGACGGACAGATGCAATCGTTCGGCAATGTGCGTCGGACCAAGGCCTTCAGCCAACAGTCGGAAAATTTCGAATTCCCGGTCAGACAACCGGGTGTGAGGCATCGCGTGTTCACTGCCGGACGCCGCCAGCAGACCTTGCGCGGCCCCTTCGGTAATGTAGATGCCGCCGGCGGCGATCTTGCGGATGGCACCGACCAATTGTGCGGAGGCGGCGTCCTTGGTCAGGTATCCGGAAGCCCCGGCCTTGAGTGCCCGGGCGGCGTACTGGTTCTCCGCGTGCATGGACAACACCAGGATGCGCAATTCCGGTTTTTCGAGTTTTAACCGTTTGATGAGAGAAATGCCGGACAGACCAGGCATGGACATGTCGAGCAAGGCAAGGTCGAAATTCCGTTCCTTGACCAGAAAGAGTGCCTCGTCACCATCCGCCGCTTCAGCGGCGATTTCCAGGTCGGCCACGCTGGAAAGAATTTGCTTGATGCCCTCACGGACAAGCTGGTGATCGTCGGCCAGCAAAAGGCGAATCATGAAGGTGCCCCGTCGACTTTCGGTTGCAATGGAATACACACACCGATTCGTGTGCCCCCACGAGGTGCGCGTCCAATCTCCAATGTGCCGCCAGCGTGCAGAACGCGTTCGCGCATGCCTTTGAGGCCGAGAGATTTTCTCTTGACCAGATCCTCGGGGGCGATGCCGCGGCCGTCGTCCTCGACTTCCAGTCGAATGGCGTCGGCATCGATAGCGAGTACGACCCAGGCGTTGCGCGCCCGCGCGTGTCGCGAGACGTTGGTCAACGATTCCTGCAATACCCTGTAGGTTGTGTTGGCAATACTGCGATCAATGTCTGGTAAAACCGTGTCGGTGGCGGGCATCTGCACGTCGCAATGAATGCCAGACCGCTGAGAGAATTCCTCCACGAGCCAACCCGCGGCGTCCAGAAGACCGAGATCGTCCAACATCAAAGGGCGAAGATCGGCCGCAATGCGGCGGACGGAAACAACGGTTTGATCCAGCGTTTCGTTCATTCTGCCGGCCTTGCCGACCAGTTCGCCGTTGCCAACGGGCAGGTGATCGCGAAGCCAGGTCAGATCCATTTTGAGCGCGGTGAGTTGCTGACCGAGTTCATCGTGCAATTCGCGGGCGATAAGGGTTTTTTCGTCATCCCGGGCTTCCTGAATTTGCGCAGATAACGTCTGCAGCTCGGTTTGTCGGCGCTTGAGTTCCCCTTCCAGTCGGTGACGTTCGGTGACATCTCGCAGAATGACCGTAAAGAAATCGACGCCGTCCGCCGACGTGTGCGAAATCGACGCTTCAATCGGAAACTCCTCGTCGCTGTCGGCTCGTCGCGCCCAGAGGATTGTGGCATCGCCCATGCGACGATTGGTGACCCCGGTCTTGCCGAAATTTGCGACGTGGGTACGGTGCGCGTCGTGAAATCGTGTTGGCAGAAAACGGTCGAGCGAGGTACCCAGGGCGGTGTCACCTTTGCAGCGGAAAATTCTTTCGGCCGAGCGATTGAAATATACGATCCGCTGCCCGGCGTCGATCGTGATGATGGCATCCATGGCGGAATCCACGACGGCAGCCAGACGGGTTTCCGAGGCGGTCAGGGTCTGGCGCATTCGGTTTGACGTTTTTTGTGCGCCCATTGCCACGCGCACGACTACAAAAAATCCGATCCCGGTCACCGCGAGGTTGACCAGCACGTTCAGGGTCACCAGCCCGGGCAGGGCAAAGCCCAACCGGGCCGCGATGATATTCAACAGGATGGCCGCGATGGCCATCGAGGCGAAACCGACGATCATCCACGGTCTGATCGTTGAAATGCTTTGAGAGATCCGCATGGATTTCAGGGATCTAGGCGCGAGATTGACCCATATCAAACCAGTGACGCCCGGAATTTGGCATGGTTGCAGCCGAATGGAGAACGATCCAGGGCCTCGAAGAGCAATTGCGCAATGACGTATCCCTCATCGGAGATGGTGTTGGACCCGGCCGTGCTCCGCAAATACGACGCGAGCGGTCCGCGCTACACCTCGTATCCGAGTGCCGACCGCTTTGTCGAGGCGTTTGGCGAGCCGGAATATCGGCATTGGCTTGCGAACCGCAATATCGGCGGGATTCAACAACCATTGTCGGTATACCTGCACCTTCCATTTTGCGAATCTTTGTGTTTCTACTGCGCCTGCAACAAGGTCGTGACCCGCGATCATCGGCGCTCCGCAAAGTATATCAAGTACCTGGCAGAGGAAATCGATGCAGTGTCGGCGGTGCTGAACGAGGGTCGGCAGGCGTCAAGTCTGCATTGGGGTGGCGGCACCCCGACATTTCTCTCGCGCCACGAAATGCGCCTGTTGATGGATGCTTTCAACGCGAAATTCGAACGCCTGCCGGACTTCGAATCCGCCATCGAAGTGGACCCAAGGACGGCGGAGCCCGGTTTGATGGATTTTCTCGCCGAACTGGGGTTCAACCGGTTGTCGATGGGCGTCCAGGACTTTGAGCCCGAAGTCCAGAAGGCGGTCCACCGCGTTCAGAGCGAAACGCTCACGCGGCGGGTGATGGCGGAAGCCAGAGAGGCCGGTTTCCGCTCCATCAATCTCGATCTGATTTACGGTTTGCCAAAACAGACGCTCGACGGCTTCAATGCAACCTTGGACCGGGTCATTGCACTCGACCCGGACCGAATCGCGCTCTATCGTTATGCACATTTGCCGCAAACGTTCAAACCGCAACGCCAGATGGCGGATTTCGATCTGCCTTCTGGCGAAACCAATCTGCAAATTCTCACGCTGGCCGTGGGCAAACTGATTCGGGCCGGATACCTGTACATAGGCATGGACCATTTCGCCAAGCCCGATGATTCACTGGCGATTGCGCAGCATCAGGGCCGCCTGCACCGGAATTTCCAGGGTTACACGGCGCAACCCGAGTCGGACACATTGGGCTTCGGAGTCTCGGCCATCGGACGCGTCGGCCCGACCTATCAGCAGAACTTCAAGAATATCGAGGAATACTATGCCGCAATCGACGCCGGGCGGCTGCCCGTGTATCGAGGACTGGTTCTGTCCCACGACGATCTTGTCCGGCGTGCCGTGATCCAGGCGTTGATCTGCCAGTTTCGCCTTTCCATGGAATCCATCGAACTCGCCTACCTGATCGAGTTCCGCAAGTATTTTGCGCGCGAACTGGAGGAGCTGAAACGGTTCGAGGACGACGGGCTGGTGGAATTGCAGTCGGACTGGATTGTCGTCACCCCCCAAGGCCGGTTGCTGGTGCGGGTGGTGTGCATGGTGTTTGACCGCTTTCTGAGGGAAAGCCGCCGCTACACGAATTATTCAAAAGTGATGTAGGCGAACGGATGCCCGACACGACACTGATTGCGGTATTGCTTGCGGGATTCTTTGGTGGCGGGCATTGCGCGGGCATGTGTGGCGGCATCGTGTCGGCATTGTCTGCCGGAGCCTCCGTTCGATTGTCCCTGCTTCTGGCTTACAACCTGGGACGCATTGCGAGCTACGCATTGGCCGGCGCGCTGGCGGGATCCGCGGGAACCTGGCTGTTGAGAGGCGACCTGATTTCCGTTCAAACGATCCTGTACGTGGCGGCCAACCTGATCCTGCTGATGGTCGGCTTGTACCTTGCCGGGATATCGAACATGGTGACCGGTCTGGAGGTCGCAGGACGTGGTCTGTGGCGAGTTGTCGGTCCGACGGCGAACAGATTCCTGCCAATCGTCACCGCACCTGAGGCATTTGCCGTCGGCGCGATCTGGGGTTGGCTCCCCTGCGGGTTGGTCTACAGCACACTGGCGATCGCGCTGGTGAGCGGTTCCGCCGAACGTGGCGCGCAACTCATGCTGGTTTTCGGACTGGGCACCCTGCCGAGTCTGCTGGCGGCGGGTGCTCTGATCCGGACGTTTTCCCGCGTGTTTCGCCGCAGCTTCATACGCATGGGTGCCGGCGCTCTCGTTTTCGGATTCGGTGTGGTGGGGCTGGAACGTGCTACGGACATCGGCGGGCACATCCGCCGCGGCATCCTGTGCATGGTTTGAGAGGGGCGGAGTTGGTATGATCGCCACTTTTTTCCGGACCTCCATCATGGCGACAAAACCGGTTTTTCAGTGGGATGACCCACTCCTGTTCGACGGGCAGTTGAGTGAGGAAGAACGCATGATGCGGGACTCGGCGCGGACGTTCTGCCAGGCGGACCTGATGCCCGGCGTGCTGATGGCGAGTCGGCAAGAGAAATTCGACCGTGAGATCATGCGGGCCTTCGGCAAGATGGGTTTTCTCGGGCCCACCATCGAAGGGTACGGTTGTGCCGGCGTGGGCCATGTTGCTTACGGATTGATTGCGCGAGAAGTGGAGCGGGTGGATTCCGGTTATCGCTCGGCGATGAGCGTGCAGTCGTCGCTGGTGATGCACCCGATCGATGCATTTGGCAGCGCGGCCCAGAAGGAAAAATTCCTTCCGCCCCTGGCGAAAGGTGATCTGGTCGGTTGTTTCGGATTGACGGAACCCAATCACGGCTCGGATCCCGGAAGCATGGTAACCCGCGCGGCGGAAGTCCCCGGCGGCTATCGTTTACGCGGCGCCAAGATGTGGATCACAAACTCTCCGATTGCCGATGTGATGTTGGTCTGGGCAAAGGACGATGGCGATGTCATCCGCGGATTCCTCCTGGAGCGCGGCATGAAGGGACTCACCACGCCGAAAATCGAAGGCAAGCTGAGCCTGCGGGCGTCGGTGACCGGCGAGATCGTGATGGATGACGTGTTTGTTCCCGAGGAAAATCTGCTGCCCGGGGTCACAGGACTCAAAGGCCCCTTTTCCTGTTTGAACAAAGCGCGTTTCGGTATTGCATGGGGGGCGCTGGGCGCGGCGGAATTCTGCTGGCATGCGGCACGGCAATACACGCTGGACCGCAAGCAGTTCGGCCGCCCGCTGGCGGCCAATCAGTTGGTCCAGTTGAAATTGGCTAATATGCAGACCGAAATCGCCGCCGGGCTGCAAATGGCCCTGCGGGTCGGGCGCCTGATGGACGAACACCTGGCGACACCCGAGATGGTGTCGCTGATCAAGCGCAACTCCTGCGGCAAGGCGCTGGAGATTGCGCGCACCGCACGCGACATGCATGGCGGCAATGGGATCTCCGACGAATTCCACGTGATGCGCCACATGGTCAACCTCGAAACCGTGAACACCTACGAGGGCACCCACGACGTGCACGCCCTGATCCTCGGGCGCGCGCAGACCGGCATCGCTGCGTTCTGATGAAGCTCTACGACTACTTTCGCTCCTCGGCGGCGTATCGCGTCCGTATCGCGCTGAACCTGAAGGGCCTCGATCCCGAACGCGCCTTCGTCCATCTGCGTCGTGACGCCCAGCGCGATCCCGCATACCTCGCGCTCAATCCCCAGGGCCTGGTGCCGACGCTGGTCACCGACGATGGCGCGGTGCTGACCCAGTCGCTGGCCATCATCGAGTACCTCGAGGAAACGCATCCAAAGCCCTCGCTCTTCCCCCCGGGCGCGGTGGCCCGGGCTCGGGTGCGCGCCCTGGCCCTCGAGGTGGCCTGTGACATCCACCCGCTCAACAACCTGCGGGTATTGAAGTACCTGAAGAACGTGCTGAAAGTGCCCGATGCCGACAAGGACATCTGGTACCGGCATTGGGTGCACGAGGGACTGACCGCGCTGGAGACGCAATTGTCGGGCGATCCGGCCACCGGCCGCTTTTGCCACGGCGACACGCCCACGCTCGCCGACGTGGCGCTGGTGCCGCAGATGGCCAATGCGCGGCGCTTCGGCGTCGACGTGACACCATTCCCCACCCTCTTGCGCATCGAGGCCAATTGCCTGGCCTTGCCCGCCTTCTCCCGCGCCGAGCCGTCGGTGCAACCCGACGCGGAGTAGCGCGCTTTGCGTTGCGTCCGGGTCCCCCGTTCAATCCCGTTTCTCCCATAACAGGACTCGCATGAGCTACGCCATTCCAGGGTGGGACCTTCCCTCCGTACCCATCGCAGGTTCCGACCAGCGCTTTCCGGTGCGCCACATCTATTGCGTCGGCCGCAACTACGCCGAGCACGCCAGGGAAATGGGCGGTGACGCTACCAAGGAGCCGCCGTTCTTCTTCACCAAGCCCGCCGATGCCGTGGCGCCGGTGGTGCCGCCGGCCGTGGGCGAAGTGCGCTATCCGCTGGCCTCCAGGAACTATCACCACGAGATCGAACTGGTGGTGGCCATCGGCCGCGCCGGCGTTGAACTCTCGCCCGAGCGCGCCAACGATATCGTCTTCGGCTACGCCACCGGACTCGACATGACGCGCCGCGACCTGCAGACCGACATGCGCGAGAAGAAGCGGCCCTGGGATCTTGGCAAGTCCTTCGCGCAGTCCGCGCCCATCGCGCCCATCCACCCCCTCGCGCAGACCGGCGTGCTGGCCCGGGGCGCGATCACGCTGGATGTCAACGGTGTGCGGCGCCAGACGGGGGACCTGGCCGACATGATCTGGGACGTGCCGAATACGCTGGCTTTCCTCTCGCGCTATTACGAATTGCTGCCGGGAGACCTGATCTTCACCGGCACCCCGGCAGGGGTCGGTGCGGTG
>JBJXFN010000062.1:0-53427 GCA_046155535.1 Burkholderiales bacterium | reverse complement strand
ACTCACCCGTTCGCCACTCGTCGCCAGGGTTGCCCCCGCGTTACCGTTCGACTTGCATGTGTAAAGCATGCCGCCAGCGTTCAATCTGAGCCAGGATCAAACTCTTCAGTTCAATCCTTGGCATTACTTATTCCGCCAGCCCCCTCGCGGGAACCAGCCTCTCACTCAAAGTCCTATCCAGGAGACTTTTATATCTCCAAAACATTTCTTACGCGTGAGCACTTGCAGTTGCAAAAGCTTCTTACACAGGACAGGCGTCTTTTACACTCCTCTCGAAGTAAAAAAAACAGGGCGATTACCCCATACCCGTTCCCGTGCAGCGACCCCTCAACCACCAGCACCCACACGCATCGGTTGTTCGAATTTTTAAAGAGCAATTGGTTGCGGGGGCAGGATTTGAACCTACGACCTTCGGGTTATGAGCCCGACGAGCTGCCAGACTGCTCCACCCCGCGACCGGCCCGAAACTGGATTTCCAGGTTCCGAGAGGCGCGACTATAGCAGCCGACCTTTGCCAAGGTCAATCACGGCCTTGATTGGGACCCAGCCGCGAACATACTTCGCGTCTGGTCAACGTGGACATTCGCCGGTGCATCAGCAGGCAAACCAACCTTCACAACCAGTTTCGGGATTGCAGATTCTTCCATGGGCACGCGATTCGAGCAGATCGATCGTCTGGCCGACGATGCCCTTTATCAACCGACGGGTACCGGCAGACATCGCGGCATCATTGCTGCCTTGGAGTCAGCGGGCCTCACGCCACGTCGCAAAACCGAACGCGACGCCACAATCATTTCCTTGAGCGTTGCACAAACGGCCGGCTGCATGCGCGTCCTGCTGCTTAATTCTCGTCCAACACCCAGTCGAGTATCGGTTTCCACTGCTCCACATCTTGGCCTCCGGCGTAAGTCGGGAGGTCAAAAATGCTCTTCCCGCCAAAGGCGGCATTGGCATAAATCTGAGTGTCCCGAAGATTGGCCACCACAGGCAGTTCAAACTGGGCCAGAAAAGCTTCCAGCGTTGCAGCCGCCCGCGTCCGCGCGTCCACACGCATGCCGACGATTCCGATAAACGTCTTGTGCCGACGGACGGATTTTTCGCTCAGCAATTCTTCGAGAAATGTGCGGGTCGCCGCCATATCAAAAATGGAGGGCTGCACCGGGATCAAGACTTTCTGGACTACTTTCAGCGCATGCACGAGATTCTTGCCGTGGAGTCCCGCCGGAGAATCCAGAATCAGCCACTTCGAACCATGAGGAAGCGCGGGATCGTCGCCAGCCGCGCTGTCCAACCGGTGGATGGGCGGGTACTCCGCCCCCCGGATTGCCAACCAGTCTCGCGTAGATTTTTGGCGATCGAGATCCCAGAGAAAAACTTTCTCCTTGCGCAGCGCCAGCGCACCCGCAAGATTGACGGCAAGAGTGGTTTTTCCCGCCCCTCCCTTGGGATTTGCTACCAGGATTGCCTTCATGCCTCTCTCCGTTTTCGCGCACGCTTCAGGTTATTGGACGACTTTCGTGTCAGGAAACGCGTTCAAGCCAGGTCCGTCGCCTGCGTTTTCCTCGCTTGATGGAGTTCGTCCGACGGCAATTCCCCGGCTGGTTCCCCCTCTTGCGCCTGCACAGCATGGGGTGACGCTTCCACCAGCGTCTCGAGATCCTCTAACGCTGGAAGCTGATCGAGCGAACGCAAGTTCAGATCGTCTAGAAACGCGCGGGTCGTGGAATACAGGGCTGGCCTGCCCGGCACTTCCCGATGCCCGACCTCATCGATCCATCCGCGACTTTCAAGCGCCTTCAGAATGCCGCTGGACACGGTGACACCGCGGATTTCCTCGATATCACCGCGCGTGACCGGCTGTCGATAAGCAATGATCGCAAGCGTTTCCAGCACGGCCCTGGAATACCGCGGCGGCTTCTGGGGATTCAGGCGATCGACAAAAGGTTGGTACTCCGTGCGCAACTGAAATCGCCAGCCGCTCGCCACGTTGATCAATTCCACGGGGCGATCCGACCATTCCGACCGAAGTTCTTCGAGCAATTCGCGAATGGCCTCGGCACCGATTTCTTCATCGAACATTTTTTTCAAGTCGACCACCGGCAACGGCTCTGCACTGCTCAACAATGCGGCTTCCAGAATCCGTTTTTGGCGGGTTGAATCAGACGGCTGCAAGTCCATGGTTCAACTTCACATAGATGGGTGAATAGGCGCCCTGCTGCGTAACCTGGACCAGGGCTTCCCGGGCCAGTTCCAGGACGGCGAGAAAACTCACAACCAGAACCGAAACTCCGGCACTGGTCTCAAACAAGTCCTCAAAACGCACAAATCGCAGATGCTGCAAGCTTCGCAGTATCCGGCTCATATGCTCCCGCACTGACAACTGCTCCCGGGTGATCCGATGGTGGCGGGTGACGCGGGCGCGGGCAACCAATCCCAACCAGGCAATTCGCAGGTCTTCCGGGTTCACGCCCGGGAGGCGATGTTCCGTTTCCCTGTCGACCCACACCTCGACCACGGAAAAATCGCGCCCAGCCTGCGGCATTTCATTGATTTGCCGCGCAGCGATCTTCATGCGCTCGTATTCCAGCAGTCGCCGCATCAGCTCTGCCCGCGGATCCTCCTCCGGGGACTCATCGGCCTGCGGACGCGGTAACAACATGCGCGACTTGATTTCTATGAGCAGCGCAGCCATCAATAGATACTCTGCTGCCAGCTCAAGCTGGTGCTTTTGCATGGACTCGACATAGACCATGTACTGTTTGGTCAGGCTCGCCATCGGAATGTCCAGCACGTCCAGGTTATGCCGACGAATCAGATAAAGCAGCAGATCGAGCGGTCCTTCGAAGGTCTCGAACAAGACGCGCAGGGCGTCTGGCGGAATATACAAATCTCCGGGAACCTCCAGAACAGGGGCTCCCCTGACGCGGGCAAGCGGTTCGGCTGAGACTTGTACGTTCATGATCGGATTCTGGCGGGCCAGTGGACGGTTCGATCGATCCGGAAATTTTCGAACCGCTCCTGACGCCCGATGCATCGGAAGGGCGAATTATCGGACAAAACGCCCCGCCCATCCACCTGCCCAGCCTTGCATCCCGCCAACGCCACCTCGTTTCAGGTCTTGTCGAACCGGAAAATGCCCCCGGCCACCGTGACCCGGATGGTGTCTTTCGGAGAAAACTTTCCTTCCAGCAAGATCCTCGAAAGGGGATTTTCCAGACTCGATTGGATCGCCCGTTTAAGCGGGCGCGCACCAAAAACGGGATCGAAGCCGGTCTTCGCCAGTTCCGTCATTACGCTGTCTTCGATTTCGAGATTCAGATCTTGGGCCGAGAGCCGCTCACGCAAGTGCTCAAGCTGAATGACTGCGATGGACCGGATGTGTTGCTCATCCAGCGCATGGAAAACAACGATCTCGTCGATGCGGTTGATGAACTCCGGGCGGAAGGAAGCTTTCACTTCTCCCATGACGGCTAGCTTGACCAACTGATAGTCGTTGCCAGACATCTGCTGGATCATCTGGGAACCCAGATTGGAAGTCATCACGATGACAGTATTCTTGAAATCCACCGTCCTCCCCTGACCGTCGGTCATGCGTCCATCGTCCAGCACTTGCAACAGGACGTTGAAGACATCGGGGTGCGCCTTCTCCACTTCGTCGAGCAAGATGACAGCATAAGGCTTCCTGCGCACCGCTTCGGTCAGGTACCCCCCCTCCTCATAGCCCACATAACCGGGCGGGGCACCGATCAAGCGAGCCACAGAGTGTTTTTCCATGAATTCCGACATGTCAATGCGGATCAAGTGTTCTTCGGAGTCGAATAAAAATCCCGCCAGGGCCTTGCACAATTCGGTTTTGCCAACGCCGGTGGGGCCGAGGAAAAGGAAGGATCCATAGGGGCGGCCGGGGTCCGACAGGCCTGCCCGCGAACGGCGGATCGCATCGGCGACCAGCCGCACTGCCTCATCCTGGCCAATCACCCGTTTGTGCAGTCGGGCCTCCATTTCCAGCAATTTTTCGCGCTCTCCCTGCATCATTCTCGACACCGGAATACCTGTTGCCCGGGATACAACTTCGGCGATTTCTTCCGCCCCGACCTGGGTGCGAAGCAGACGGTACACGGCTTGACCGGCGCTTTCCGCTTTCTTCAGTTGCGACTCTAGTTGCGGTACCTTCCCGTATTGGAGTTCAGAAACGCGCTGCCAGTCTCCCTTGCGGGTGGCCACCTCCATTTCCTTTTTCAGCTTTTCCAGTTCTTCCTTGATGTGCTGCGATCCATGGACCTGGGACTTCTCCGCCTTCCAGATTTCCTCCAGGTCTGAATATTCCTTGCCCAGCCGGTGGATTTCCTCTTCCAGCAGTCCAAAACGTTTGCGCGAACTTTCGTCTTTTTCCCGGCGCACGGCCTCGCGCTCGATTTTGAGTTGAATGATCCGGCGCTCCAGCTTGTCCATCTGTTCCGGCTTGGAATCGATCTCCATTTTGATGCGAGCGGCCGCCTCGTCGATCAGATCGATCGCCTTGTCCGGAAGAAACCGGTCGGTGATGTAGCGATTGGACAGTTCCGCCGCCGCAATGATGGCCGGATCGGTGATATCCACGCCGTGGTGCAATTCGTATTTTTCCTGCAATCCACGAAGAATCGCGATGGTACTTTCCACGCTGGGCTCGCCGACCAGGACTTTCTGGAAGCGGCGTTCGAGCGCAGCGTCTTTTTCCACGTATTTTCGATATTCATCCAGGGTGGTCGCACCGACGCAATGCAGTTCGCCGCGGGCCAATGCCGGTTTGAGCATGTTGCCCGCGTCGATGGCTCCTTCAGCCTTTCCGGCGCCGACCATGGTGTGCAATTCATCGATGAAAACAATGGTGCGGCCTTCGTCTTTGGCGAGATCCTTGAGTACCGCCTTGAGGCGTTCCTCGAACTCGCCCCGATATTTCGCCCCTGCCAGAAGTGAGGCCATGTCGAGTACCAGCACGCGCTTTTCCTTGAGCGTTTCCGGCACCTCGCCATTCGCAATGCGTTGTGCCAGTCCTTCCACAATCGCGGTCTTGCCCACGCCCGGTTCACCGATCAGGACAGGGTTGTTCTTGGTCCGACGCTGAAGAATCTGAATCACCCTGCGAATTTCGTCGTCGCGGCCGATGACCGGATCCAGTTTCCTGGCGCGTGCACGCTCGGTGAGGTCAAGAGTGTATTTTTTCAATGCCTCGCGCTGGTCTTCGGTGTCCGCGTTTTCCACGGATTGCCCGCCTCGCACGGATTCAATTGCCTTCTCCAGGGCATCACGATTCAGTCCATTGGCCTTCAACAGCCGGCCGGCATCGCCCTTATCCTCGGTCAAAGCCAGCAGGAACAGTTCCGAGGCCACAAACTGGTCCCCACGCCGTTGCGATTCCCGGTCGGTCAAATTGAGTAAATTCGTGAGGTCGCGTGAGACATTGACTTCCCCGCCCTGTCCTTCCACCTTGGGTAAACGCGCAATGGCCGTGTGGACCGCCTCTTTGAGCGGCGCCAGATTGACGCCGGCTCGCGCAAGCAAAGACGCAGTGCCGCCTTCCTCCTGTCCAAGCAGAGCGGCCAGAAGATGCAAGGGTTCAATAAAACCATTGTCGTGCCCAACCGCCAGACTTTGCGCGTCGGCAAAAGCTTGCTGAAACCGGGTGGTAAATTTTTCGAATCGCATGATGATGTCCTGAAAGCTGTCAGTGATTCGCCAAATGGGGTAAGAATGGGGAGATTTCAACGACCGGCTGCTTGATCCGGATCAACGAAAGTCCCAAAACGTTGCTGTCGTGGCACGGACATGGCAGATTGTCCGTGCGTACTCGTTTCCGAGGTGCCTTGCCGATGAAAACTTTTCGATGTTTTGCCTTGTTCCTTGTGTCCGGAATTCCGATTTCTGCAATGGCCGACGCGCTTACGGAGCAGGCCCGAGCCACTACCACTGAGCTGGTACAGGCACTGGGCGCCGCGCTGAAAAAGGAACTCGCGACGGGAGGACCGGAAAACGCTATCGGTGTCTGTCGGGAACTGGCGTCAGGCTTGTCCGGCGCATTGTCCCGCCGCACCGGCGGGCCTGTCCGCCGGGTAAGCTTGCGAACACGCAACCCGCTGCTGGGGGAACCGGACGCGTGGGAGCAGGACAATCTGCGCGATTTCGAGCGACGCCTTTCCAATGGGGAAAACGCCGGGGAAATCGAAATCGCGCAGACCGTGACAGAACCCGCCGGCCGGTATTTCCGCTACATGAAAGCGCTCCCGGTGCAACCCCTGTGCCTGACCTGCCATGGCGGCGAACAGAACATCTCGGAGTCCATTCGGGCCCGTCTATCGCAGGATTACCCGCATGACCGTGCTGTCGGTTACTCGGCCGGTCAACTCCGGGGCGCAGTCTCGATCAAATGGCGGGTTGAATAAACCGCCAGAGACAGCAGGTAGCCGGCCAGGATTCCGGTGCTGCACCGGATTGCGGCGAATGTCCTATGCGGAATGCAGGATGGTTTTTTCCTTCGGATAAGGATAAAGCATATTCAACGCAGCGCTCCGGTTGGCAGATTCCACAATACGCACATGTTCCCGCCGGAGTTCTCTGGCATGCCGGCAGCCGCAGGAGTGCGCGATCATGTCGATTTCCTTGTTCATGTTGAGAGCGTAATTAGCCACGCGCCGAAATTTTTCTTCCACGACCAGTCCGCGCTGCAGGCGCTTGTTGTGGGTTGTCACGCCGGTCGGGCAGGCGTTGGTGTGGCAGCGCAGGGCCTGGATGCAACCCAGGGCAAACATGAAGCCGCGTGCCGTGTTCACAAAATCGGCACCTGCGCACAAGGCCCACGCGGCCCGTGCCGAGGTCACCAGTTTTCCCGAAGCCACCACCCGAATGCGTTGTTTCAGACCCGCCTCAAGCAAGGCATCCACCACCCGCGGCAAGCCCTCCGCAATCGGCAGGCCCATGTGATCGGCCAGCGCCTGCGGCGCCGCGCCGCTGCCGCCTTCACCGCCATCGATCACCAGAAAGTCGGGCGCGGAGGCAATCCCACGGCGTATCACGGACTCACAAAGTTCGTTGATGAATTGCCAGCCACCGATCGCGGTTTTAACTCCGACCGGCCGACCGGTCAGATCGCGAAGCCAGACAATCCGGTCGAGCAATTGTTCGACATTGGCAATATCGCGATGCCGGTTGGGGCTGATGGAATCCACGCCCTGGGCAATGCCACGGATGACGGCAATTTCCGGCGTCACCTTGGAACCCGGTAACACACCGCCCTTGCCGGGCTTGGCCCCCTGCGAGAGTTTGATTTCAAATGCCTTGACGACTTTTCCCAGCTCACGCGCCCGTTCCGCGGAAAAACTGCCGTCCGCATTGCGAATGCCGTAGTTGGCGGTACCGATCTGCATGATGACATCGGCGTCGGCCTCGATATGGTAGGGCGCCATCCCCCCTTCCCCGGTATCCAGCCAACACCCCGCAAGTGCGGCACCACGTGACAGGGATTTGACCGCCGGCTGCGAAATTGCCCCGAAGCTCATCCCGCTAATATTGACAATCGATCGCGCGACAAACGGTTGCCGACAGTACCCCTCGCCAATGGTCATGGGCGGAGTGGGAAGGCGGTGTTCCTCCAGGACCGGAAATGGCGCATTGACAAAAATGATAGACCCGGGCTCACGTAAGTCGTTTGTGGAACCAAAACCGATGATCCCGCCCTCGTCCTTGGCGAGCCTGTACACCCAGCCGCGGGTCGCACGATTGAACGGCATTTCGTCGCGGTCTCCCGCGAAAAAATATTGCCGAAAGTATTCGCCCTGTTTTTCGAAAAAATACCGGAGCCGGCCAATCACCGGAAAATTGCGAAGCACCGCGTGTTTCTTCTGGGTAATGTCCTGAACGAACCAGAACACCACCAGACCAATCAGCACGACGCCTACGATGGTTCCAATGCCATAGGAAAGGATGCCCAGGAGTTCCGACATACACTTCTCCCACAAAAGCCTTTTTGGCCAGAACGCCAATCATAGGGGAAACGCGCCGGCCGTTGGCGGCCAATACAGGGGATTTCCGGCGCCAATTCAAGCCTTGCGCGGCCGCCCCGTCGGACAGTTCCGTCGACTACTTCGGCATATTCTCGGCGATCACTCGCTCGATCGCACCGCGACTCGCATCGACCAGGAAAGGCTGGCTGCTGCGGGCAATTGCGGTATCGGGATCCTTAAGCCCATGCCCGGTGAGCGTACACACGATAGTGCTCCCATCGCCGATTACCCCTCGCTGCAAATCCTTCAGTACTCCGGCAATGGATACCGCGGAGGCCGGTTCGCAGAATATGCCTTCGGTGGTAGCCAGCAGTTTCTGGGCAACCAGAATCTCTTCGTCGGTGCATTCGCTGAACCAGCCACCCGATTCGTTTTTTGCCGCCCAAGCGAGGTTCCATGAAACCGGATGTCCGATACGGATCGCCGTGGCAACCGTCTCCGGTTCGTCGACCATGGTGCCCCGCAGAAACGGCGCAGCGCCCGATGCCTGGTAGCCAAGCATGATCGGACGGCGATTACTCAACGTCGCCGCAGAAAATCCACACTTGCCCTGGCAGTGCGGGCAACTTTGCGTATTGATTCCCGCCGCCTCGCTGTAACCTGTCCAGTGCGCGGAAATGTTGCCGGCATTGCCTACCGGCAACGCGTGATAGTCCGGCGGTGCACCCAGCGCCTCGATGATCTCGAACGCAATGGTTTTTTGCCCCTGCAAGCGATAGGGATTGATCGAGTTCACGATGTCCACCGGTATGGTCTTGGCGACCTCCTGGACCAAACGCATACCATCGTCGAAGTTGCCGCGAATCTGGATCACCACGGAGCCGTGCATCATGGCTTGCGAGAGTTTTCCGAGCGCAATCTTTCCTTCCGGAATCAGGACGAAACAGGCAATCTGCGCACGTGCCGCGTAGGCTGCGGCCGCCGCCGACGTATTGCCGGTGGATGCGCAGATTATGGCCCGCGCGCCAGCCTCCACCGCCTTGGTCACCGCCATGGTCATCCCGCGGTCCTTGAAAGAGCCTGTGGGATTCAATCCTTCGAATTTCCCGAAAATCCGGACATCCCTGCCGATTTTTTTGGGCAGGTTGCGCAACTCGATTAGCGGTGTATTGCCTTCGTTGAGGGTAACGACCGGCGTCTCAGGCCCGACTGGTAACCTGCTTCTGTAACGATTGATCAGGCCGGTATAGTGGTTTGCCATGGTTGTCCCAGTGGTCAGGTGGCGAGCATCCATCAGTGCCGCCCCAATTCTTCGAGGCGGATGCGCGTGACGGCGCCGTGCACGACGGCAAGATTCTCGATGCGCCGGATGGCGGTATTGACGTTTTTCTCCCGCGCCAAGTGGGTCAACATAATGATGTCCACCTGCTCTTCTCCCTCTGCGGGTTCTTTTTGCGTCATGGCGCCAATCGAGATGGAGGCATCCGCAAGGATTCTGGTGATGTCCGCCAGTACCCCCGGACGGTCCAGCACCCGCAGGCGCAGGTAACAGGCGGTTTCCACTTCCTCCATCGGAAGCACCGGAGTATCGGACATCCGGTCCGGCTGAAACGCCAGATGGGGAACACGGTTTTCCGGATCCACGGTGTGGGTACGCGTTACATCCACCAGATCGGCCACCACGGCGGAGGCAGTGGGCTCCGCGCCGGCGCCCGCCCCGTAATACAGCGTCGCGCCCACCGCATCGCCCTTGACGAGAATGGCGTTCATCACGCCTTCCACATTGGCAATCAGCCGGCGCGCCGGGATCAATGTCGGATGCACCCGCAATTCAATGCCCGCCGCAGTTCGGCGGGTGATGCCAAGAAGCTTGATCCGGTAGCCGAGTTCTTCCGCATAACGAATGTCTTCTTTCGTGAGCTTCGAAATGCCTTCGGTATAAGCCTTGTTGAATTGCATCGGAATACCGTATGCAATGGCCGCCATGATGGTCAGTTTATGGGCGGCGTCGATGCCTTCGATGTCGAACGTTGGATCCGCTTCCGCGTAACCCAGTTGCTGCGCCTGCTTGAGGACCGCCTCGAAGCTGGAGCCCTTGTCACGCATCTCGGAAAGAATGAAATTCGAGGTGCCATTGATGATGCCGGCAATCCATTCGATGCGATTTGCAGTCAAGCCTTCGCGCAAAGCCTTGATGATTGGCACGCCGCCGGCCACGGCCGCCTCGAAGGCCACCATGACACCTTTCTTCTGGGCCGCCAGAAAAATTTCGTTGCCGTGGTTGGCAAGCAAGGCCTTGTTGGCCGTGACGACATGTTTGCCGTTTTCAATGGCCAACAGGATCAATTCCCTGGCAACGGTGGTGCCGCCGATCAATTCCACCATAATTTCGATGTCAGGCCGGCGCACCAGAGAGAAGGCATCGTTGGTGACTTCCGCATCATCGCCAACGAGCTTGCGCGCGCGAGCAAGATCCTTGTCGGCAACTGCCTTGATCACGATGCCGCGTCCGGCGCGGCGGCTGATGACCTCTTGATTCCGGCGCAAGACTGCAAACGTTCCGCTACCAACTGTTCCAATCCCCAGCAATCCAACTTGAATCGATTTCATCAACACTCTTTTCCAAAATTAAACGCTTTCACGAATACTCTTTCCGAATATCGGCGCCAGCAAACTGCCTGGGGCGAAACCGCCTATTGACGCGTGCCCCAGGCATGCAATTCTTGCCGCATTGGTACCAGTTTTAGCGTCGTACGCACAAAATTCTCGGGCATCTCGCGCCCGATGATCGATGTGACAAGCAAGTTATCCGGCCGCCCGGAGCGGCGTGTTGATGCCGGAGGCGGCGTCCTTGCGGAACATCTCCTTGATGCCGCGCACAGCCTGCCGCGTACGGGCTTCGTTTTCGATCAATGCGAAGCGCACATAGGTGTCGCCGTAGTCGCCGAAACCGATGCCTGGAGACACCGCCACTTTTGCATTGGACAGGATTTTTTTGGCAAATTCCAGCGAACCCATTTTTTTGTAGTGGTCGGGAATTTCCGCCCAGATATACATCGACGCTTTCGGAATCTGCACCATCCAGCCAGCTTCGTGCAGGCCTCTCGCCAGCACGTCGCGCCGCTTCTGATATTTTTCTCGGATTTCGTTTACACAATCCTGCGGACCTTCCAATGCCGCGATCGAGGCGACCTGGATCGGGGTGAAACTTCCGTAATCGTGATAACTCTTGATGCGGGCGAGCGCGGACACCAGGTTCTTGTTCCCGACCATGAAGCCGATTCGCCAGCCGGCCATGTTGTAACTCTTGCTCAGGGTGAAAAATTCCACCGCCACTTCGCGGGCACCGGGCACCTGCATGATCGACGGCGCCTTCCAGCCATCGAAACAGATATCCGCATAGGCAAGGTCATGCACAACCAGGATGTTGTGTTGCTTCGCGAGCGTTACCACGCGCTCGAAGAAATCGAGCTCCACACATTGGGCAGTCGGATTGCTGGGAAAACCGAGAATCATCATTTTCGGCTTGGGAATCGATTCGCGAATCGCGCGCTGCAGTTCCTCGACAAAGTCCACGCCCGGGGTCATGCGCACTGACCGGATATCCGCACCAGCGATCACCGCCCCATAAATATGGATCGGATAGCTGGGATTCGGAACCAATACCGTGTCGCCGCGATCCAGTGTGGCGAGCATCAGATGCGCTAGGCCTTCCTTGGAACCGATGGTCACAATGGCCTCGCTTTCCGGATCCAGCGCCACGCCGAAACGCTTGTCATACCAGTTGCAGATCGCCCGGCGCAGCCGCGGAATCCCCTTTGACATCGAATATCCGTGGGTATCCATGCGCTGCGCCGCCTCGACCATCTTGTCGACAATGTGTTTTGGCGTCACCCCGTCGGGGTTGCCCATGCTCATGTCGATTATGTCTTCCCCCCGGCGGCGGGCTGCCGCCTTGAGCTCGCCCGTGATGTTGAACACATAGGGGGGAAGGCGTTTGATTCGGGAAAATTCAGGACTCGTCATGAGTGGACCACAATAAGTTCCATCTTCTGCGTAACCGATTGTGGATAGGGTGGAAAAGTTATAATCCTACCGGATCGATTGCATTGCAGCAAAGACTCCCTTCCATATGAAATTACATGCCGCGCGGGCGCCAGGACGCAATGTGTTCACTGGTTATGGCCAGGGTTTTGTCACGGTGAACACCGAAAGATTCGAGCACAGCATCATTGTGATACCCGAAGGCCCGGTCCTGCGCTGGAAATTGACGAACATCGGGGCTCTCGACGACGACGCCATCCGGGAACTCGCAGCTCTGAAAGTGGAGATCCTGCTTTTGGGAACCGGAGAGCAGCAACGTTTCCCGGACATGCGCAGCCTTCAGCCGCTGCGGGAGGCGGGGACCGGCATCGAGGCTATGGACACCTACGCGGCCTGCCGCACCTACAACATTCTGCTGGCGGAAGAACGCAACGTTGCAGCGGCACTCATTGTGTGAATGCCGGGCAGGCGCAAGCTGCCGGGTCCTGGGACGAAAGCGGCAAAGGCGTGAGGTAAACTGCCCCGCCTTGCCACGACGAACGCTCAACGCCATGATTTTCCCGGTAACACTCACCCGGTTTCGCTCGCTCCTTTCCTAAAATTCCTTTTTATGAGTCATCCTCTTTCTGCCGTCATCTCCCAGATCGGAAACATCATTCTGGGCAAGGAACACCAGATTCGACTTACACTCGCGTGCCTGCTTGCAAGAGGCCATTTGCTGATCGAAGACCTGCCTGGCGTCGGGAAAACCACCTTGGCCCATGCCCTGGCACGGACGCTGGGGCTGGATTTCCAGCGCATTCAGTTCACCAGTGATCTGCTGCCGGCAGATATTCTGGGCGTCTCCGTGTTCGACCGGGAGAGCGCGGCATTCAAATTTCATCCCGGTCCGGTTTTCTCGCAGGTGATCCTGGCGGATGAGGTCAATCGGGCGACACCCAAGGCGCAAAGCGCCCTGCTGGAGGCCATGGAAGAACAGCAGGTCACCACGGAAGGCCAGACGCGGCCGCTGCCGGAACCTTTTTTTGTCATTGCAACCCAGAATCCTTCGCATCAGGTGGGCACCTTCGCCTTGCCGGAATCCCAACTTGACCGATTTCTCATGCGCATTCATCTTGGTTATCCCGATGGGGCGGCCGAACGCGCGCTCCTGGAAGGGCGCGAAAGACGGGAAATGATCGCCGGACTTGCCCCGGCCCTGACCACTGCAGCGCTGACCGCCTTGCAACAAAAGGTGCGAAAGGTATTTGCGGCACCGGCATTGCTCGACTATGTGCAGGCACTTATTTTGTTCACCCGCCAGTCATCCGATTTTGTCAATGGGCTATCCCCCAGAGCTGGGCTGGCCATTCTGAACGCAGCCCGTGCATGGGCTTTTCTTGACGGGCGCGAAGCAGTGATCCCCGAGGATGTTCAGGCTATCCTGCCCAGTGTGGCCGCACACCGGCTTACCCCGGTCAATCAATACGCGGCTCTGAGCAACACCCGCGCTGTGCAACGCCTGATCGAGGAAGTGGCCATTCCGTAACAGGCCGCAAATGCCGGGCACTCATGAAGGAACGCTGTCTTCCCGCAATACCGGCCGCAGGCCGCCGGTACGGGACCGCATTGGCGACTGGATATTTCCGCCCCGAGGCGCGGAACCGGGTCCGGTGGTTCTGGGTCAACGGCGGGTTTACATTCTTCCCACCCGCGCCGGCTTGGTCTTCGGATTGACGCTGGTCCTGATCCTCATCGGTGCCATCAACTACAACCTCAGCCTCGCCTACATCCTGGCTTTCCTGTTATCCGGCTCCGCGGTGGTGTCGATCCTGCACTGCTGGCGCAATCTCGCGCGAATTGCACTGCGGCCAAGCCGCTCCTCGGCAGTCTTCGCGGGAGAGATCGCCCAATTGCGCATCTCGGTCGAAAATTCGTCGACGTTTGACAGATTGAGTCTTGCGGCACAACCCGACATCGGCGAGCCAGAATATTTCGACGTACCTGCCCGCGCCCGACGGGAAGTGTCGCTCTTGCTGCCCACATCCCGGCGCGGCTTGTTCCGGCCCGGGCGCTTCCGGATTTTTACGACCTACCCGCTGGGGCTGTTTTACGCGTGGGCATTGCTCGAACTGGACCTGTCCTGCGTGGTGTATCCCCGCCCAGAACGCGGCAAGGTTCCCCTGCCTCCTGCAATCTCTCTCGACCAGGATGGTGCGGGGCCCGGCCCGGGAGAGGAAGATTTCTCGGGACTGCGCACGTTTCACCGGGGAGATTCACCGCGACGCATCGCCTGGAAGGCCTTTGCCCGCAACGAAATCATGCTAGCCAAACAGTTCTCCGGAAGTGCCGGTTCGGAATTGTGGTTGCGCTACGAGGACCTGCCCAGCGCGCTCGGCATTGAGGGCAGGCTTTCGCGCCTGACACGCTGGATACTCGATTGTGAATCCGGCGGACTTGCCTATGGCCTGTCCATTCCCGGGACGGAAATTGCCCCGAGTCAGGGAAGCGCCCATCGGGATCAGTGCCTGCAATTACTGGCCTTTTTCGAGGCACCCTGAATATTGTGATGACTGCCGTACCAGCCCCTCCTCTGAGCATCGCCAAGCTCGCCGCCATCCTGTTGTCGCTGGCGATGGTGCTCTCACCGCATTTTCTGCATTTGCCGGGCTGGATTTCCCTACTGGCGGCGGTGACGATTGGTCTGCGATTCTATCTGGGCTATCGGCATCGGCCACTCCCGCCACGCTGGATTCTGATCAGCGTTGCACTGTGTTCCGTGGCCGGCGTGGCCGTTTCCTATCGAACTCTTTATGGACGTGACGTAGGCGTGGCATTGCTCAGCGTCATGGCGACTCTCAAATTGTTGGAGATGTCGACCCCGCGCGACTTCATGGCGATTGTGCTGCTGGCATTTTTTCTGATGGTCACGAATTTTTTCTATTCCCAGTCGATTCCGACCGCTCTTTACATGGTGGGTTGCCTTTGGGTGGTGACCGCAACCATGGTGGGTCTGCAGTACCGGGCCAGTCCACCACGTCTATATCCGGTGTTGCGACATGCCGGCACCATGATGCTGCAAGGGGTGCCCATCATGATTGTGTTGTTCCTGCTGTTTCCCCGCGTCCCCGGACCCCTGTGGGGATTGCCGCAAGTCAACTACAGCGGCCGCAGCGGGCTTTCGGATTCCATGGCACCTGGTGATGTCAGCCGTCTGAGCTTGTCGGACGGAATTGCCTTCCGGGTCTTGTTCGACAAACCTCCCGAAAATGCTGCGCAATTTTACTGGCGAGGTCCGGTTTTCTGGAATTTCGACGGTCGGACCTGGCGCCCGGGTGTTCAACTGACCTCCGGCAATGCCGACCTGGCGGCCCTGGCCCCGCCCATCCGATACACCGTGACCCTCGAACCACACGATCAGCCATGGATGTTTGCAATCGATATTCCCGGCACCATTCCGGCCGGCGCGCGGATGAGCACCGATTTTCAACTGCTGTCACGCAAGCCCGTCCGCGAACGCCTGCGCTACACGGTCGAATCGATTCCCGAGTATAGGGCGGATGCCAGTCGGTCTGCGAACCGGTTCCAGCCGGCGTTGCGATTGCCAGCAGGTTATTCGCCACGGACGCGGCAGCTGGCCGAATCCTGGCGCGCACAATCGGCAAGTGAGCGCGAAATCGTGGAAAAGGCCTTGCGGATGTTTCGGGAGCAGCCATTTTCCTACACGCTGGAACCGCCGCCCCTGGGGCTGGACCCGGTTGACCAGTTTCTGTTCGAAACCCGCAGTGGATTCTGCGAACACTACGCTTCGGCTTTTACCTTTCTGATGCGCGCCGCCGGAGTGCCCGCCCGCGTGGTCACAGGCTACCTTGGCGGGGAACTCAATCCGGTCGATGGGTACCTTGTGGTCAGACAATCCGAAGCGCACGCCTGGAGTGAAATATGGCTGTCAGGGGAAGGCTGGGTGCGCGTGGACCCGACCGCAGCAGTCTCGCCATTGCGTATCGAGCGCGGGTTGCTGGCGGCCGTCCCCGCAACGGATGCCCTGCCACTGCTATCCAGAACCCAAATCGACTGGATCAGACAGGCGCGTTTTGCTCTGGATGCCGCGGCCAACTCATGGAATCAATGGGTCCTGGCTTACACCCCGGAGCGTCAGGTGGATTTATTGTCCCGTCTCGGATTTGACCGGGTGAGTTGGGAAGACATGGTGATCGCGCTCATGCTGATCCTCGGTGCGATTCTGACAGTGCTGGCATTGGTGTTGTTGGTAAGAACCCCGGCGCGGCGCAAGGATCCTGTGCAACAGCTCTATGACAATTACTGCCGCGCAATGGCCGTGCGGGGCATCACCCGCAAACCTAGCGAAGGCGCCCGGGATTTCGCCGCACGCATTGCGCTCGAAATGCCGCAGGGCAAGGCCCAGGCGCAACACATCGGCATGTTGTACCAGACCCTTCGTTATGGCAGTAAGCAGGACTATTCGGTATATCGGGATCGCGAACTGCTTGCGGAATTCAAACAGGCCGTGCAGGCACTGCCCTGAGCGGCGAAGCTCACCGCGAGCAAAAATCTAGGATGCCCGGTCGGGAAGCAATTGCAGGGGATCGACCGGCTTTCCCAAACGACGAATCTCGAAGTGCAGCGCGGCGCGTGCACTTTCGACCGGCCCCATTTCCCCGATCTTTTGCCCCTTGGCAACGGCCTGTCCTTCCTTAACGAGTATCTGGCTGCCGTGCGCATAGACACTCAGGAAAGAAGCGTTGTGCTTGATGATGATGAGTTTTCCGTATGCGCGAAGCCCGCTGCCGCTGTACACGACTCTTCCCGGCGCTGCAGCCATCACCGCTTGTCCGATGCGACCCTCAATGCCCAAGCCCTTTGGGTTGCTGCCCTGGCCGAATCCATAAAGTACTTTTCCGGCTGTGGGCCATTCCCAGACGATTTTCCCATCACCGGGACGAACATCCGGCGCGGAGGGCACAGGCAAAGGCGGTTTGGCAATGGCCTTTGGCAACTCCGGTTTTTCCGACGTCGCCGTTGCGTTTTCTTTTCGGGGTGCAGGCAACGGCGACGCTGCTGCCGCGTTTGTCATCTTCAGCTGCGCAAGCGCCTGCTCAGAATAATCCAGTTTGCGCGCCTTGGGCCCCGTCTTGACCGGCACCGGCTTTGCAGGCGTAGGCTCGGGAAGGGGTACTGCTTCCTGTTGTCCCTGCCCTTCCTGCGGTTGCGGCGAGAACAGGCGGATTTTCTGCCCGACCTGAATACGCGCAGGATCCTCCAGATTGTTCCATTTGGCGAGGTCCCGATAGTCTTCTCCGTGGTCCAACGCAATGCTGTAGAGCGTGTCGCCTTTGTTCGCCACATGGAATTCCGGACGCCAGTCGCCTTCCTTGTACGGTTTGACGGACACCTCCGCGAATTCCGGCGACGTCGCAGATTCCGCAGGCTCGCTCCGGCTTGACATACTGGCGACTGCATTTTTTCCCGATGACAACGCATCAGGCTGCGTTGACTGCTTTCCCGTGACGGGTGCAGCAGGAGCAGGCTTTGACCGGAGGGAACGATCCAGGACCGGGGCGCCAAATTGTGTGGATTCGCAGCCGACAACCCCTGTCAGGATCATGGTCAGGAGGATTGGGAAGACCTTCGACTGCCACACGGAGCCGCTCAAATTGCGACCCCCTGCATCAGCGGAACAAATTTCACGCCGTCCAGCACCGATTGGACATATCCCGTCTCATTGCGCTCCACCAGAACGAGTCGCTGTTCGTCTGTGCCCAAGGGCAGCACCAATCTGCCTCCAGCGCCCAATTGTTCCACTAGTCTTTGCGGTAGATGGGTAGCGGCCGCGGCCATCACAATGGCGTCAAAGGGTCCGGCGTCCCCGAGCCCCGACTGGCCATCTGCATGTTTGAGTTTGACGTTGCGTATGCCCAGCTCTCTCAACCGGACGCGCGCCTTCGACAACAGGCCAGAGAGCCGTTCCACCGAATAAATCTCGCGCGCCAGCCGGGACAACACGGCTGCCTGATAACCGCAACCAGTGCCAATTTCAAGGACCCGGTCCAACTCGCGTCCGCCGCGAACCAGCTCAACCATGCGCGCGACGGTAAAGGGATTCGAAATGGTCTGCCCGGAACCGATGGGCAGTGAAACGTCGTCGTAGGCCCGGCTGGCCAGTGCCTCATCGACAAAAAAATGCCGGGGAATTTCGGACATGGCGCCCAGAACCCGTTCGTCCTTGACGCCGTTGGCCCGCAGGCGCTGAACCATGCGCATGCGGGTGCGTTGGGAAGTCATGCCAATGCCGGAGATACGATCGTTCATGAAAGCAACGACGCAAGGGGTGGCGCAGTCCAGCGCCGCACGGTTTCCAGGCTTTCATAGTGCGTCAGATCGATCTGCAGGGGCGTGATGGAAACCCGGCCGTTGGCGACTGCGTGAAAATCGGTCCCGGCGCCCGCGTCCTGCGCGCTGCCGGCAGCCCCTACCCAATACACGGTTTCGCCGCGAGGGTTGGTGGATCGGACCACAGGTTCCGCCTTGTGCCGCCTCCCGAGTCGGGTAACTTCCGTTCCCCGCAAGTCGGCATACGACACATCGGGGACATTTACGTTCAGCAGCATCGGCGCGGGGGAACGCGACCGGGAATAACGCTCGACGAGCTCGCGGGCAACTCTTGCTGCCGTGGCGAAATGTTCCCCAGACTTGCTGGCAATCGACACGGCGATGGAGGGAATGCCCAGTAGAAATCCCTCGGTCGCAGCAGCCACCGTACCGGAATAAATGGTGTCATCACCCATGTTCGCGCCATGGTTGATCCCCGAAACCACCATGTCTGGCAGTTTGTCCAGAAGACCGGTGACCGCCAGATGGACACAGTCGGTGGGAGTTCCATTGACGTAAAAAAACCCGGTGCTGGATCGGCGTGCGAACAGCGGGCGGTCCAGCGTCAGGGAATTGCTGGCACCGCTGCGATCCCTTTCAGGCGCCACGACCGTGATGTCTGCGACATGGGAAAGCGCATCCGCCAACACCGCGAGTCCCGGCGCGAAATAACCATCATCATTGCTTAACAGGATGCGCATTGCTGGAAGGCAGGCCGAAAGCGGCCGCGAACAACGCAAAAACAAACAGACCTGAAAACAGCCGTATTCCGCCCGTTCATTCTTCCGTCACTTGAGCTCACCGCTTTGATACTTTTCATTGCGGAAGGATTGGTCGGGGCGAGAGGATTTGAACCTCCGACCACCTGCACCCCATGCAGGTACGCTACCAGGCTGCGCTACGCCCCGAAATGCGCGCGAATTATAACAGAGGCGTTCCGGAATACCGCGAACTACGCGCGCAGAAATTCGAGCAGGCCTTGCAATTCGCGACGCACAAATGCCGGTCCGTATTTGGTGGCGGGCACGGATTTGACCTGCACTGCCGCCTCGTCCAGACGCGCCCGCGCACCACTGATGGTGAAACCCTGTTCGTAGAGCAACTCGCGAATGCGTCGAATCAGCAAGACTTCGTGATGCTGGTAATAACGCCGGTTACCCCGGCGTTTCACAGGCTTGAGCTGGGTGAATTCCTGCTCCCAGTAGCGGAGCACATGCGGCTTGACCCCGCAAAGATCGCTGACTTCGCCGATAGTGAAGTAGCGCTTCGCAGGGATGGGCGGCAGCGGGGCCCTGGGATTACTGGGGCTGCTGTTGTCCACCGTAGTTCTTCTCGACCATTGCCTTCAGTTTCTGACTCGCGTGAAAGGTCACGACCCGTCTGGCCGTAATGGGAATTTCCTCACCGGTCTTGGGATTGCGGCCAGGACGTTGCGGTTTGTTGCGAAGCTGGAAATTGCCGAATCCGGATAACTTCACGCCGTCCCCGTGCTCCAGTGCCATGCGGACCTCCTCGAAAAAGGATTCCACCATGTCCTTGGCTTCGCGCTTGTTCAGCCCGACTTTCTCAAACAGCAAGTCCGCAAGATCGGCTTTGGTCAACGTCATCTCATCACCTTATTGCCGGAGTTTGGCGTCAAATTCCCGCACCAGAATATTCCGCAGCCCATCCAGTGCGGCCTCCACTTCGGCATCCGTTAGAGTTTTTTGAGTATCTTGCAATAACACTCGGAATGCAAGACCTTTTTTGCCATTTTCGATCCCTTTTCCCCGGTACAGGTCGAACAGCGAGACGTTATCCACCTGCGGCGCTTTCGTAGACAGCAATCTGTCCATCAGCGTTTGCAGCGATATGGCCTCGTCAACGGTGACAGCGATATCCCTGCGCACCGGCGGGAACTTCGACACCTCGGAGTAGCGAGGCAGGATCAATTCCTGCAAGGCCTCCGCCTCCAGTTCGCACAAGAGCATCGGCCCGGGAATTTCATATTTCGCGCGCCATTTCGGATGAATCTCCCCGATCCAGCCAAGGAGGCGCCCTTCCAGCCGAATTTGCGCACTGCGACCGGGATGAAGTGCCGGATGGGAAGCGGCCAGGAACTGGACATGCTTTGGCGCCAGTAAAGCCTCCAGGTCTCCCTTCAGGTCGAAGAAATCCACGCCCCGAGACGCCACTCCCCACTGCTCCTCCTCGGCGGCGCCATAAATTGCCGCCGCGAAGTGCATCGGCTGCCGGATGCCGGCCACCGCCAGGCTCCCCTCCTCTACGCTGGCGTCGCGCTGGAATACGCGGCCGCATTCAAACACCCTGACCCTGTCGATTTTGCGGTTCAGGTTGTAACGCACGTTTGCGACCAGGCCACCCATGAGCGTGGAGCGCATGACCGCAAGTTGGCTGGCAATTGGATTCAGCAAGCGGATCGGCGCCGCATTGCCGGCAAAATCCAGCTCCCACCCCGGTTCCACGAAACTGTAGTTGATCACCTCCTGATAGCCTGCATCGACCCATCGGTCTCGCAGTGCATGCAGGGAAAGGCGGCACTCTGGCTGCTCCAGCGTGACACAGGACGCAACAGGAGGTTTCGCGGGAATGTTGTCGTATCCGAAGACCCTGGCCACTTCTTCTATCAGGTCTTCTTCGATTTGCAGATCAAATCGGTACGTCGGCACCTGAACCAGAAAAACGTCTCCGTCTTCGGTGGACGACCGCGAAAACGACAAACGCATTCGCGTGAAGATCTCGCCGATCTGGTCCGCGGACACCGCAATCCCCAATACTTTTTGCACCCGGGCGGTTCGCATGCGTACTGGCGGTCGCGCCGGCAATTTCGCCACGACGTCCGTCAGCGGCCCCGCGGAACCCCCGCAAATCTCCAGAATCAAAGCAGTCGCGCGTTCGATGCCGTCGCGATTGTTCTCGAAGTCCACGCCACGTTCGAATCGGTGCGCGGCATCGCTGGAGAAATTTAGGCGCCTGGAACGACCTGCGATCGCCTCGGGATAAAAAAACGCCGCCTCCAGAAACACATCCCGGGAGTCCAGGTCAGCCTTGGTGCCATCCCCACCCATGATGCCGGCCAGTCCGATCGGACCGCTGTCATCGGCGATCACCAGCAGATCTTCGTCGAGCGTCACGGTCTGCTCATTGAGCAGCTTGAGAGTTTCGCCCAACCGGGCATTGCGCACGTTGATACCACCACGCAACTTTCCGAGGTCGTATACATGCAGCGGCCGACCGAGCTCCAGCATTACATAATTGGTCACATCCACCAGCGCGGAAATGGATCGTTGTCCAGACCGCTCGAGGCGCTGTCGCATCCAGTCGGGTGTGGCGGCATCCGCCCGCACACCGCGAATGACGCGACCGGTAAATCGCCCGCAGCCCTGGGTTGCCTGAATGGAGATTGGAAAAGTGTCTGCAATCGAACTTGCCGCCGAAACAATTGCCGGTGCACGCAATGCCGTTTGCGCCAGTGCGGCGACCTCCCTGGCGATGCCCAACATCGAAAGGCAATCGGCGCGGTTGGGCGTAAGCTTTACCACAAAAATATGGTCATCCAGATCGAGCGCCTCCCGCAAGTCGCAGCCGGCGGGTGCCTCCGTGTGCAAGACGAGAAGGCCGCTCTGATCTTCTGACAGCCCGAGTTCCCGCGCCGAACACAACATGCCCTGGCTTTGCACCCCTCGCATGGTGGCGACACCAATTTCAAGAAATTTCTCCGGAGTCGGTCTGGGCAGGCGTGCCCCTTCCTTCGCGCAGGGCACCTTTAATCCGACGGCGACGTTGGGCGCACCACAGACAATGCGAAGCGTCGCCCCGCCCCCGGCATCCACTTCACAGACCTGCAATTTGTCCGCGTTGGGGTGCGGCGCCACCGAGAGGATTTTGCCGACCACCACGCCGGTAAATGGCGCCGCCACCGGCGCAACCTGTTCCACTTCAAGGCCAGACATGGTGAGCAGTTCGGCAAGTGCCGACGTGGACAGTGTCGGATCCACAAAAGTTCGCAGCCAGCTTTCCGAAAATTGCATTGGGAGGTCTCGGTTCGCCTTGGGTCAATTGAACTGGCGCAGGAAACGCAAGTCGCTTTCGTAAAAAAGTCGCAGATCCGAGATGCCATAACGCAACATGGTCAGTCTCTCCAGACCACTGCCAAAAGCAAACCCAATGTAACGCTCCGGATCCAGCCCGAAATTGCGCACCACATCCGGATGCACCTGTCCCGCTCCGGAAATTTCCAGCCACCGGCCCTTCATAGGACCGTCGGCGAACGCCATGTCGATTTCCGCGGATGGTTCTGTAAACGGAAAGAACGATGGACGAAATCGTACTTTCAGATCGGAAGTTTCAAAAAAGCGGTGCAAAAAGTCGGTATAGACACCCTTCAGATCAGCGAAACTGATGTGTTCGTCGATCCAGAGTCCCTCCACTTGATGAAACATCGGGGAGTGCGTGGCGTCCGAATCCACCCGAAACGTGCGACCCGGCGCAATGACCCGAATCGGCGGCGTGTGGGAGCGTGCGAAGCGGACCTGCATGGGACTCGTATGCGTGCGCAGTAACAGCCCGCCCTCCACGTAAAACGTGTCATGCATGGAGCGCGCCGGATGGTTCTCCGGCTGATTCAGTGCGGTGAAGTTGTACCAGTCGGTTTCGATTTCTGGACCATCCGCGACTTCGAATCCGATCGAGCGAAAAATCTCCTCTACACGCCGCCAGGAGCGGATGACTGGATGTATGCCGCCGCGATGCCGCGCACGGCCCGGCAAGGTGACATCCAGGGACTCTTCGCCCAGGCGAGACTCCAGCAGTTGGTCCTGGAGCGTCGCTCTGCGCGCCGCCAGCAAGTCTTCGATCTGGACTTTCGCCGCATTGATCAGGGCGCCGAATTTCGGGCGCTCCCCGGCAGGTAGTTTGCCAAGGCCTTTGAGTTGCTCCGTCAGTGCGCCGGTTTTGCCAAGAAATCTGGCCTTGGCCTGTTCCAAGGCCGCCCCGTCCGTGCTGGCCGCAAAACATGCCCTGGCTTCCGCAACGATGTGGTCGAGACTATCCATTCTCTTGTGACGGCGGCAGAAACAAAAAAGGAGGCCATCACAGCCTCCTTGTCGAGTGCTCGCAGATTCAGAGCGCCAGGCTTGCTTTGGCCTGACCGACGATTTTTTCGAATGCGGACTTGTCAAATACCGCGATATCGGCGAGCACCTTGCGGTCCACCTCTATCGCTGCCTTCTTCAACCCGTTGATCAAAGCACTGTAAGACAGACCAAATTCACGCGCTGCGGCATTGATTCGGACGATCCACAGGGCGCGGAAATCCCTTTTCTTGTTGCGACGGTCCCGATAGGCATATTGCCCGGCCCGCATGACGGCCTGTTTGGCAATCCGGTATACATTGCCACGGCGGCCGCGAAATCCCTTGGCCTTGTCGAGAACCTTCTTGTGCCGCGCACGCGCGGTGACACCACGTTTTACTCTTGGCATGGCTCCTCCTTAAGCGTACGGCAGCATCGCCCGGATACGGGCGTGATCCGACGCATGGACCGCCGTCACGCCACGCAAATGGCGCTTACGCTTGGTCGATTTCTTTGTGAGGATGTGCCGCAGGTTTGCCTGCGTACGTTTGAAACGGCCGCTGCCCAGCGCTTTGAAACGCTTGGCCGCCCCGCTCTTGGATTTGAGCTTCGGCATGCAATAACACTCCTATGTTTTAGCCTGACGCCAGGTGGCCATTGAAGGCACTTTCGGAACCTGGGCATCACTTGTTGTGGGCGATTCTTGCCAGAACCTGCCCGGCGCGCCCGACCGGCAGGTATTTGCGCTACATCACTACTTCTTTTTGGGCGACAGCACCATCACCATCTGCCTGCCTTCCATTTTGGGGAACTGCTCCACCACACCATGCGGATCCAGATCGGCCTTTACCCGCTCCAGCAGCTTGACGCCGAATTCCTGGTGCGCCATTTCCCGACCGCGAAATCGCAGCGTAATTTTCGTCTTGTCGCCTTCGCTCAGGAATCGAATCAGGTTGCGCAGCTTGATCTGGTAGTCGCCTTCGTCCGTGCCCGGACGAAATTTCACTTCCTTGACCTGGATCTGTTTCTGCTTGAGCTTGGCTTCGTGCTTCTTTTTCGCCTCGCTGTATTTGAACTTTCCAAAGTCCATCAACCTTGCCACGGGTGGCTGCGCGGTGGGAGCAATCTCGACCAGATCGATCTCCAGTTCTTCCGCCATCGCATTGGCTTCGGTAATGCTGACGACACCGATCGGCTCGCCTTTCACGCCGATGAGCCTGACCTCCGGAGCGGTTATCTCCCCGTTGATTCTTACATCTCTGTCCTGAGCGATGTGCGAGCCTCCATCAAAAATTAAGCCGCGCTTTCCGCGTTGGGCAGTTCCGAACGCAGGCGTTTGATGAATGCATCAACCGTCATTTGTCCCAGATCACCACCCGCCCGCGTACGCACGGCAACGCCGTTTGCCACAACCTCCTTATCCCCGATGATTAGTTGATAAGGCAGCTTTTGCAAACTATGTTCCCGAATCTTATAGGTTATTTTCTCGTTTCTCAAGTCCGCCACCGCCCGCCACCCGGCCGAACGCAATCTGGCAGTCACTTCCTGAGCATAACGCGCCTGGTTTTCCGAGATGGTCATGACCGCGACTTGTTCGGGGGCCAGCCACAAGGGCAGCGCACCAGCGTGGTTTTCGATCAGGATTCCGATAAACCGCTCCAGCGACCCCAGAATGGCCCGATGGAGCATGACCGGCTGTCGACGACTGTTGTCCTCGGCGACATATTCGGCGCCCAGCCGCCCGGGCAGGGCAAAATCGAGTTGCAAAGTCCCGCATTGCCAGACTCGACCAATAGAGTCTTTCAGGGAGAACTCGATTTTCGGGCCATAAAAAGCGCCTTCCCCGGGATTTACTTCCCAGGCCAATCCTTTGGCATCCAGCGCCGACTTGAGGGCTGCTTCTGCCTTGTCCCAGGTCGCATCGGAACCGATGCGCTTCAATGGCCGGGTCGATAATTTGATCAGGATTTCCCGGAAACCGAAGTCGGCATAGATTTTCTGGAGCAATTCGATAAACGCCGCCGATTCGCCGAGCACCTGGTCCTCGGTACAGAAAATATGCGCGTCGTCCTGGGTAAACCCCCGCACGCGCATGATGCCGTGCAGCGCCCCCGAAGGCTCATTACGGTGACAGGCGCCGAACTCCGCCAGGCGCAAAGGCAGATCCCGGTAACTCCGGATGCCCTGGTTAAAAATCTGCACGTGCCCGGGGCAGTTCATGGGTTTGACCGCAAAGTCGCGTTTCTCCGACTCCGTGGTGAACATGAGTTCCCGGTAGTTTTCCCAGTGCCCGGAGCGCTCCCACAGATTGCGGTCCAGTACCTGCGGGGTGCGCACTTCCCGGTACCCGTGCGAATCGAGCATCTGCCGCATGTATTGCTCGACCTGCTGCCAGATCGTCCAGCCTTTGGGATGCCAGAACACCATGCCCGGTGCAGCCTCCTGCAGGTGAAACAGGTCTAGTTGGCGGCCCAATTTACGGTGATCGCGTTTCTCCGCCTCTTCGATCCGGAACAAATATCCGTCGAGGTCTTCTTTTCTCGCCCATGCCGTGCCATAGATCCGCTGCAGCATTTCGTTTCGCGCATCACCGCGCCAATACGCGCCGGCCAGCTTGAGCAGCTTGAACACCTTGAGTTTGCCGGTGGAGGGAACATGCGGCCCCCTGCATAAATCGCTGAATTCCCCCTGCGAGTAGATCGAGATCGGTTCGCTGCCGGGAATCGCCTCGATGATTTCCGCTTTGTATTTCTCGCCCAGGTTTCGGAAAAACGCGATGGCAGCGTCACGCTCCCAGACCTTGCGCTTGACCTTCAAATCCCGTTTGGCGATTTCGCCCATGCGCTGTTCGATGGCAAGCAGGTCTTCTGGTGTAAACGGACGCTTGTAGGAAAAATCGTAGTAAAACCCTTCCTCTATGACCGGCCCGATAGTCACCTGCGCATCCGGAAAAATCTCCTTGACCGCGTGGGCCAGCAGGTGCGCGCTGGAGTGGCGCAAGATTTCCAGCCCCTCGGCATCGCGCTCGGTGACAATGGCCAAGTTGGCATCCCGATCGATTTGGAAACTGGTGTCGACCAATTTTCCATCCACCCGGCCTGCCAGCGCCGCACGCGCCAATCCCGCGCCGATGTCGGCGGCGACTTCGGCAACCGTAACCGGCTTGTCGAACGATCGGACGGAACCGTCTGGCAGTTGTATACGCGGCATTTCGCTATCTTCAGAAAACAAAAAAAGTGCGGGGCATCCGCACTTTTTCAGGAACCATGCTTCCGGGAATGATCGCCTGCGCGTGGCGCGCAGAATCGAAAACGATGCTCATTCGCCGTACTCTTGCCGGAAGTTGGTAGGCGCGATTGGACTCGAACCAACGACCCCCACCATGTCAAGGTGATGCTCTAACCAGCTGAGCTACGCGCCTGTCGGGGCGGAATTCTAACGGAAAGAAATCACCCGTTCAAACCTCATTTTCGGCGCACCACCTCAACGTCCGGCAATTTGCCGATCTGGGAAAGCACCCGGTGAAGTTGTTCGAGACCGTCAACTTCGATTCCAAGCGCTATTCTGGAATGAGGCCCGCGAGCGGATTGCGTACTCGAAACGATCGCCGTTTTCTCCTTTGTGAGAATTTCCCCTATGGCACGCATCAATGTTTCGCCGCCATTCGCGATAATTTCGACATCCACCACAAACCGCGAAGTTCCGGTACTGCCCCAGGCTGCCTCGATGAGCCGGGCCGCCGGCAGCCGCGCCGCATTCCTGCAGCCCGCCCGATGCACTGTTACGCCACGCCCTCGAGTAACGAATCCAATGATGCGATCCGGCGGGGCCGGCCGGCAACAGCGCGCCAGTGCGGTCAGCAGATGGTCCACGCCAACAATCAAAATGGCACCGGACCCAGCGTCTGGCAACTTGTGGTGAAAAGGCTTTCCCGCTTCGTGCGGGCCCATGCCTTCGGCGACCAGGTCATGAAGTTTCCCAGGCGCGACCTCCCCGCGCCCACAGGCAACCAGAAATTCCTCCACGGATGCGAACTTCAGGCGCCGGGCAAGCGTGTCCAGGTTTTGCCCGGTCTTGCCGGAGCGCTGGAATTCCCTCTCAATGACCGCCCGGCCTTCCGCCAGTAGATTTTCCAGCTCGTGCGTGTTGAACCATTGACGGACCTTCGTGCGTGCACGCGGGCTCGCGAGGTAGCCCAGGGCCAGGCGCAGCCAGTCTCGCGAAGGGCCACCGGCCTTCGCCGCAATAATCTCCACCCGCTGCCCCGTCTCGAGTGCCTGGGTCAGTGGCACGATCCGCCCGTCGACTTTTGCGCCCCGGCAACGGTGGCCGAGTTCCGTATGCACGCGATAAGCAAAATCGACCGGCGTGGACCCGCGCGGCAGATCGATCACATTGCCTTGCGGAGTCAGCACGTAGACGTGGTCATCGAACAGGCCAGCACGAAGGGCGTGGTCGGCTTCGTCGCCGGAAGCCAGTTCCCCCCCCCAGGACAAGATGCGCCGCAGCCAGGCAATTTTCTGGTCGAAGGCCGCATCCGCACTCGCGTCCTGCTTGTAGCGCCAATGGGCGGCAAACCCGAGTTCGGCTCGCCGGTGCATCTCTTGCGTGCGAATCTGCACTTCAACGACTTTGCCTCCCGGTCCCGTGACTGCAGTATGCAGGGATGCATAGCCATTCGCTTTCGGGCGGGCGATGTAATCGTCGAACTCGCCGGAAATGGGGGCCCACAAATCGTGCACGAGGCCGAGTACCGCATAACAATCCTGAACGCTGTCCACCAGCACCCGTACTGCGCGGATATCGGACAGTTGCGTCAGGGAAAGATTTTTCCTCTGCATCTTGCGCCAGATACTGTACAGATGCTTGGGTCTGCCGCTGGTCGTGCCCGCGATGCGAGCCAAGTCCAGTTCCCCGTGCAGCCGTTCGACGACTTCTCGCAGGTAGGCTTCCCGATCGGGCCTGTTTTCATCGAGCTCGTCGGCGAGTCGCCGATAATCCCCCGGCTGCAGGCATTGGAATGCCAGATCTTCGAGTTCCCACTTAAGTTGGCCAACACCCATCCAATTGGCCAGCGGGGCGAACAATTCCAGGTTTTCCCGTCCACAATCCTCGCGCCCCGGCGCTTCATCGTCTTTTGTCAACGCCCGCAGGATTTGCAGTTGATCTGCCAGTTTGATCAAGACGACGCGGATATCCTGGGCCATCGCCAGCAGCATCTTGCGCAGCACGTCCAATTGCCGGTTGCGTTCCGTGCGCCGATCGACCAATGCAATGCGGCCGCGCAGCAACTGGATTTTGCCCATCGCCACAGTTGCGTCGACCAGCTCCACCACCGTATTGCCGAACGATTCCTTCAGCGTTTCACGATCCGCGGACAGATCCGCCCCCAGCAGCATTGCCGCGGCCTGGGCCTCGTCGTCCACGCCGAGGTCGCGCAGAATTGCCACCACGCCGCGCGCGTGCTCCAGCCAAGTCAGCCCGGCCGGATGTTGCTTTCCGGCGTAATGCGCCATCGCCCGCTGTTCGGCAAGCACCAGAAGACTGGCTTCCGCGCCTGCCTCTGCAGACCCCGCATCCGGACTTCTATTCACCATGCTTGTTCGCCACCCGACGATGAGTCATGCCAATAACGCCTCTGCACTTCTCGCCAGCCTCGCGCCTGAATCCCGGCTTCGGTGATTCTGACCAGGATGGCACCATCCACATCTGTACGCAGTACCTGGCTTTGCAAGTTTCGGTAACGCGCGCTGACCAGCGGATGCGGATGCCCGAAGCGGTTGCGATGGCCCACCGGGATCAAGATGAACTCTGGTGCCACTGCGTGCAAAAATGCTGGTGTCGACGATGTTCGGCTACCGTGATGGGGCGCCAACAGAATGGCGGACTTCAGTTTTCCTGGGTGGCTCTTCAGCAATTGCTCCTCCGAGCGGCGTTCAATGTCTGCAGGCAGCAACACGGCGCCATGTCGTCCCGTCACTCGCAAGACGCAGCTTCGATCGTTATCCTTGATGCCGGCGTCTTGCTGGTTTTCCGCCGGGTGCAGAAACTCGAACTCCACGTTGTCCCAGTTCCACCGCAGTCCTGCGTGGCAGGTTTGCGCATCGCGCGCTGCCTGCTGAATCGGATGATGCCGAGGCAAGGACGAATATAAGCGTTCGACAGGCATCGCTTCCAGAATGGACCGCGCGCCTCCGCTATGGTCGAGATCGCCATGGCTGATCACCAGGGTATCGAGCCGGCGCACCCCCGCTTGTCGCAAATACGGCACCACGATACGCGAGCCGGCGTCGATTCTTTCCGCGACCGCCGGACCGCTGTCAAACACCAGTGTGTGTTCGCGGGTGTGCAACACCGCGGACAGCCCCTGGCCAACGTCGAGAACCGTAAGCCACAATTCTCCTTCCGCGGGTTTTTCCGGCAGCGACAAGAACAAGGGCAGAAAAAATCCGGCGCCTACCCAGCGAGCGGGAAAGCCGCGTGGCAACAACATCCACACTGCCCCGATGAGGGCGGCCGGAATGCTCCATCCCGGGGGCGCATGTTGTTGCCAGATCGCGCCCGGCAGTTGCGCCAATTTCTCCAGCGGCCACATGCACGCCGCAAGGATGCCATGCGTCAGATGGGCAATGGCATCCCAGGGCACCAGCGCGGCCACAATGGACAAGGGGACAACCGCCAGACTCACTACCGGAATGGCAAAGGCATTGGCGAGCGGCGACACCAGTGAAACTTGCTGAAACAAAGCCAGCGTCAGAGGGACCAAAGCCAGCGTGACCGCCCATTGCGTCCTTGCCCAACCCGGCACCCAGCCCGGTGGCTGTATCCGCCCGTTGCCCGCCAAAAGGATGATTGCCACTGCGCCGAACGACAGCCAGAACCCCGCGGAAATTACCGCCATGGGATCCATAAAGATAACCACGACAGCGGCCAACGCCAAAACCGCACTGCGCCGCGAGACCCACCCGAACCACAAGGCAGCGGCCATGACGGCCAGCATGTATACCGTTCGTTGGGCGGGCACCGCAAATCCGGACAACATCGCATAACCCAGTGCCGCCAGGAGTCCCGCCAGGCTCGCGGCGCGAACCGCGGGTAGCCGCAACATCCAGCCGGTATGCAGGCGCCACAAACGTGACACCAGCAGGAACACCAGACTCGCCAGCATCGTGATGTGCAGTCCCGACACGCTGAGCAGGTGTCCGACGCCGGTACGGATAAACACCTGCCACTGCCCGGCTGGAATGGCACGCTGCTCGCCAAGGGCCAGCGCGCGGATGACCCCGGCGTAGGGACGCTCGCCCAACGCGGCAGCAAGTCTGTCCCGCAAGATCTCCCGCAATTGTTCGGTCAGGTAACCAGCCCGCCACGGCGCATCGGAAAGCAGGCGTGGCGCCGGTGCATTTCTGACGTATCCCGTGGCGCGGATGTTGTGCTCGAGTTGCCAGGCTTCGGCATCAAATCCTCCCGGATTACGATTGCCGTGCGGGCGATGCAGGCGCACTGTCATCCGCCAGACCTGACCGGCACGCAAAGCCTGCCAGGCACCCGTGCCCGTGCCGTACCAGACGATCGACAGGTGATGTGGCAGCCGGGCTTCCGGCGTGAAGACTTGCACAACATCGAGGACAAAACGCCTTCCAAACCGAAAGTCCTGCGGCAATTCCGCGACCACTCCCGAAATTTCCACGTCGCGGCCCTCCCAGGCGACGTCCAGTTGATCAGAGAGTTTCCACTGCGCGAGGGCGGCCGCCCAGAAGAATCCGATTGCCACAAAACTGGCCACTGCAGAGATAGCCGCCAGTCCCCGGCCTGAGCGCCCGCCGACGTGCGCTGCCACCCCCCACAGGGCGAGCAAGGGCAGTAACAGGAAGGCAGCTTGCAGATCCGGCAGATCTGCCTGCTGCTGCAAAAGCCAGGCGCCAAGAACGAATGCCGCGGAGAAAAAATAAATCATGTCCCGATTCGGATAAGATGCGGCTTCGATATGCCGCGCAAGCTTTTCCGGAAGTATCTTCCCACCCATCAGAGCGTACGCCAGAATCGCTTCGTCCGATTCTTCGGTTCAGCGCTGAATCATCACAATTTGTGGCATCTCCACCGCAAGTCGGTCGCCGGAGGTGTCGCGGTGGGGATGTTTTGCGGCCTGATTCCCGGCCCTCTGCAGATGATAACGGCGATGTTGGGCGCGGTCCTGTTTCGGGTCAATCTACCCGTTGCCGTGTTGGCGACCTGGTACACCAATCCGGTGACCATTGTGCCAATTTACCTGCTTGCCTATGCACTGGGTCGCTTCGTGGCAGGCAGCGATGCCGATGCGATTGTGCTTGCCGCGCCGGACTGGTCCGCACTGCCGTTCAAAGATTGGTTTGGCGCGCTGGTGCACTGGGTCGGTAGTATGGGCAAACCCTTTATTCTGGGTTTGTTTCTGCTCGCACTGATTTTTTCAGTGGCGGGTTATTTGTTGGTCCTGGCGGCCTGGCGTATCCATGTCGTGTTCGCGTGGCGCAAACGCCGGCAGGCGCGTTCAGAACGCCCGAAGAAATAAAGTCCTGGCATTTTGAATGGGAACCGGCTGCAGACGCAGGGTTCCGGCAGCGGGTCAAACCGTCGCAGCCACCAGATTGCCGTCCTCCAGGCGCAGCACCTTCTGCATGCGCGCCGCGATGGCGTGGTCATGCGTCACCACTACCAGACTGATGTTGAATTCGCGGTTCAATTCCAGCATCAAATCCAGCACCCCTTCGGCGGTCTGCCGGTCCAGATTGCCGGTCGGCTCATCCGCCAGTACACAAGCCGGCCGGGTAACCAGTGCCCTGGCGAGGGCGGCGCGCTGGCGCTCCCCCCCTGAGAGTTCTCCTGGCGTGTGCGTCACACGTCCGGCCAGGCCGACACGTTCGAGAATTCTGGTCGCGCGTTCGCTCGCCTGGGCAGGTGACATGCGCCGGATCAGCAAAGGCATCGCCACATTTTCCAGTGCAGTGAATTCCGGCAGCAGATGATGAAACTGGTAGACGAAACCCAGGCAGGCATTCCGCAAGCGCCCCTTCTCCGCCTCCCCGATTTCGGCCAGCGACTGGCCGTTCAGGGTCACTTCACCCCCGGTGGGCGAATCCAGCCCGCCCAATACATGCAACAGGGTACTTTTCCCCGAGCCCGAGGCCCCGATGATCGCGATGGTCTGACCCGAGTTCACCTCAAAGTCCACCCCGGCCAGCACGTTCACCCGATAGCTGCCTTGTTCAAAGGTCTTGTGCAGGTTTCTGCAAGACAACACCGGACTCATGAAGCCCCCTCCCTGACAACGGCTGCGCCTTCAAGCCTGATCCAGCGCTCATTATTCATAACGCAAGGCCTCCGCCGGATTCATGCGGGCCGCCTTCATACTGGGGTACAAGGTCGCCACCAGGCTCAAGCCAAACGAGGTCAGGGCAATTGCGATCACGTCTCTAACGTGCAAATCCGACGGCAGATCGCTGATGTAATACACATCCTTGGCAAGAAACTGCACACCGAACGCCTGTTCGATCGCCGGTACTACCACATCGATATTCACCGCCAACAACACGCCCGCGATCACGCCGAACAGCGTGCCGACCAATCCGATCAGTGCGCCCTGGACGATAAATATCCGCATGATCTCCCCCGGTGCCGCCCCCAGGGTGCGCAGGATAGCGATATCGGCGCGTTTGTCCGTGACGGCCATTACCAGGGTGGACACGATGTTGAAGGCAGCCACTGCGACAATCAGCAAGAGGATGATGAACATCACCCGTTTTTCAATTTGCACCGCGCGGAAGAAATTGGCGTGACTGCGAGTCCAATCCGTGACATGAACATCTGCCGGCAGCGCAAGCGCGAGTTCTCCCGCGACTCGGGGTGCCGCGAACAAATCCGTGAGCTTCAAGCGCACACCCGACACGGCGTCGTCCAGGCGATAGAGTTTCTGCGCATCTTCGAGGTGGATGAAAGCGAGGCCGGCGTCGTATTCGTACATGCCGACTTCGAAGATGCCGGCTACTTCAAACTGCTTCAGGCGCGGCAGGATGCCTGCCGGCGTCACCTGGCCCTGTGGCGCAATCAGCACAACGCGGTCCCCGAGCCGGGCACCGACACTCAATGCCAGTTCGCTTCCCAACACGATGCGGAATTTTCCAGGTTCCAGCGCCGTCAGGCTGCCGCGTTTCATGTGCGCGCCGATGTCCGCGACCTTGTTTTCGTCAGATGGCTGGATGCCGCGGACCAGCGTCCCCTGCACGGTCTGACGATGCGACAGCAGCCCCTGCGCCATAACATAAGGCGCGGCAGCCTGCACTTGCGGATTTTCACCGGCCTTTGCCGCCACTTCGACCCAACCGAGCAGGGAACCGTTCGCACCCACCACTTGTACGTGCGAAGCCACACCCAGAATGCGGGCGCGCAACTCCTTCTGAAAGCCGTTCATCACCGACAACACCACGATCAGCGCCGCGACCCCCAGCGCAATACCCGCCATCGAAGTGATCGAGATAAAGGAAATGAAGTGGTTGCGCCGTTTGGCACGGGTGTAGCGCAGTCCGACAAACAACTCGTACGACTTCAACATGGGGAGCGATCAGGATTCCGCGAGATTATTTTGGGCGAGGCGAAGTCTGCCACATCCAGGCCGCGCGCATGAAGGTCGGGCGCGCATGCCCTGCGTGCTAGTGTAGCGCTTCGTCATGTTTGGAGATTATGTTGATTGGTCAAACACCGCCTAAAACCGCAAAAGCGGCGAGGTTGGACACCTGCCGAGGATTTTCGACAAAGGTTGGCGCCGATTCTCGTCCGCTTTTGTTCCGAAAAATACGAAGCACTGCGCTTGACTCCGGACACACCTGCCCGGCCCCACCGTGACGACACTTACTCTGTTTTGCCCCGACCTGTTTGCGTCCGAAATGCCGGATTCATCGGCTGCCAGGCCTTCGTCCCTGCCGACGCTGGAACGGATTCTGGCACAGGCCTCCTACTCCGAAGATGTCTGCGGCGACGCCACCGAATGGTTGTGCTGCCAATTTGGCGTGAGACGACAGGAAGACTGGCCGAGTGCGGCGCTCTCGCTCATAGGTCTGGGGGTGGATCCGCAAGACGGATATTGGCTGCACGCCGATCCTGTTCAACTGACGGCGGATCGCGACCGGCTGATCCTGACGGCAACGTTGCAGCCCGGCGATGCCGAATCTGAAGCGGTGCTGGCATCCCTGAACCGGCATTTTTCCGACTCGGGATTGCAATTCCTGGCCCCTGCCCCCGGTGCATGGTTCGTTCGGGTTTTCCCACCGCCGCGCCTGGTCACCACCCCACTTCCACGGGCGAAAGGTCGCAGCATCGACGCGCTGCTGCCGACAGGGCAGGACGGCAAACGCTGGCATGCCATATCCAACGAAGTACAGATGCTGTTGCATGCGCATCCTGTGAATCTCGAGCGCGAACAGCGCCGCGCGCCGTTGCTCAACAGTCTTTGGTTCTGGGGGAGTGGCGTTCTGCCAGCGGTCGAAAAGCCTTTTGATTTTGTCGCCGGCCACAGCGCGCTGCTGCGCGGCCTTGGCCTCCCTCTGCCGTGTCACGCTGTGACGGGCGGCTTCGGGAGCGTGACCGGGCGACGGGCGTTTGTCGAACTTGCGCATGAAGCGGGAGAAAATCCGCGTGAAAATTTCGACGCCTGGCAGCAAGTCCTGCTCGAATGGGAAAACCTCTGGTTCCGCCCGATAGTCGATGCCTTGCGAGATGGCCGTCTGGCGGAGGTGTGCATTGCCACCGTCCAGAACGGCCGTCAAAGGCAATGGTATTGCCGGCGGCGCGATCTCTGGAAATTCTGGAGACGGTCCGAGCCGCTAGCTTCCCTCTCACGGAAAAAGTCGTCGTGAACTCCCCGCGCATCGTCGATCGCGAAGTGCCGCAGGAAACCTATCGGCGCCTGACGGCTGCCGGTCATTCTGCTGTGCTCGCGCGGGTGTATGCCGCGCGCGGGGTGCATTCCCCGGACGATTTGGATACGTCACTCGGGAAACTACTGCCAAATACCGACTTGCTCGGCTGCCGGGAAATGGCCGACATACTGGCCGATGCCATCGTCGCCGACAAACGTCTGTTGATCGTTGCCGATTACGATGCCGACGGCGCGACCGCCTGCGCAGTCGGAGTCATTGCGTTACAGAGTCTGGGCGCCCGGGTGGAATATCTCGTGCCGAACCGGTTCGAATACGGTTACGGACTCACCCCGGAAATCGTCAGGCTGGCAGCGGTGCGCAACCCGGACTTTCTGATCACGGTGGACAACGGGATTGCCAGCGTGGACGGTGTCGCCGAAGCTGCCCGACTCGGCATGCAGGTATTGATTACCGATCACCACCTTCCCGGCCCGGAACTACCGGCAGCCGCCTGTATCGTAAATCCCAATCAGGCAGGCTGCGAATTTGCCAGCAAGCATCTCGCCGGTGTCGGTGTCATGTTCTACGTCGTCGCCGCCTTGCGCACCGAACTGCGCGCACGAGGACATTTTAAGGCGCAACCAGAGCCGAACCTCGGGGAGTTGTTGGACCTCGTGGCGCTGGGCACGGTGGCAGACGTTGTGCGCCTGGATCGCAACAATCGCATCCTGGTGGAAAAAGGCCTGGCGCGCATCCGCGCCGCGCGGGCTCGTCCCGGCATTGCAGCCTTGTTCAGGGTTGCCGGGCGGGATGCAGCACGCGCCTCGACCTACGATCTGGGATTTGTGCTCGGGCCGCGCCTGAACGCCGCCGGCCGCCTGACCGACATGTCGCTAGGCATCGAGTGCCTGCTCAGCCGCAGCGCCGAGCGCGCGGACGATCTGGCCGCCCAGCTGGACACCTTGAACAAGGAACGTCGGGAAATCGAATCCGGCATGCAGGACAGCGCCCTCGCAAGCCTGAATGCGATGCAGGGGAACGACAACTGGAGCCTGTGCCTGTTTGACGCGTCCTGGCACCAAGGCGTCATCGGCATCCTGGCCGCCCGGCTCCGGGAACGGTTTCACCGCCCGGCGATTGCATTCGCACCATCCGATCGCGATGAAGCCAAAGGCTCGGGACGCTCGATACGCGGCCTGCATCTTCGCGATGCCCTGGATCGGGTCGCCAAGCTGAATCCGGGGCTTATTCTCAAGTACGGGGGTCACGCCGCCGCCGCCGGGCTCACCATCCGCCAGTCCGATATCGCAGCATTTACCGCGGCCTTCGAGAAAGCGGTGCGATCCCTGATCGGACCGGCAGAGCTGGAGCAGGTCATCGAAACCGATGGCCCCCTGGCGGAAGCCGACCTCACCCTGCCGCTGGCCGAATCGCTGGCCTCCCAGGTGTGGGGCCAAGGTTTTGCGGAGCCGCTTTTTCACGGAGAATATGACGTGGTGGAGCAGCGCATCGTCGGCGGGCGGCATTTGAAATTGCGCTTGCGCGCCAGATCTGACGGAAACGTTTTCGACGCCATTCTCTTCGGCCAGTCGGCGCCCCTGCCGGAAACCCTCCTCGCGGTATTCCGTCTGCAGGTCAATGAATTCCGGGGCAACCGGTCCTTGCAACTGGTGGTGGATCACTGGCGACCTGTCTGATTGGTCCCGAAATGACGGATCACTTCGGTTAGAATGCCCCGCTTTCAGCACGGGAATACCCATGGAAGCGGAACAACTCAACGCCATCGCGAACCAGCTTCAGGATCTGGAGACGCGCGCCAAGGAACTTCGGAGGTATCTTTGACTTCGATGCCAAAAGCAATCGCCTGATCGAAGTTGTCAGGATTGCGGAAGATCCTGCGATCTGGAACGATGCGAAGCGCGCCCAGGAAATCGGGCGCGAACGCAAGCAACTGGAATCCGTGGTGACCATCCTGGAAAAACTGGACCAGGGTTTGCGCGACGGGCACGATTTATTCGAGATGGCCCGCGCGGAAAATGACGACGCCGCGCTGGGATCCATCGCTCAGGATGTCGCGGGACTGGAGAGCATCGTCGCGGGAATGGAATTCCGCCGGATGTTCAACAATCCGATGGACCCGAACAACTGCTTCCTCGACATTCAGTCTGGCTCCGGCGGCACCGAAGCGCAAGACTGGGCTTCCATGCTCGAGCGCATGTACCTGAAGTTCTGCGACCGTCGCGGTTACCAGGTCGAAGTGCTCGAAGAATCTCCTGGAGATGTCGCCGGCATCAAAAGTGCGGCCCTCAAGGTCACGGGTGATTACGCCTTCGGCACCCTGCGCACCGAAAGCGGCGTGCATCGGCTGGTGCGAAAATCGCCTTTCGATTCGAATGCCCGTCGCCACACCTCCTTCGCCAGTGTATTTGTCTATCCCGAAGTGGATGACACCATAGACATTGCCATCAACCCCGCCGATCTGCGGGTCGATACCTTTCGTGCCAGCGGTGCCGGCGGTCAGCATATCAACAAGACCGACTCGGCGATCCGCATCACGCATTTGCCGACCAATATCGTCGTGCAATGCCAGAATGACCGCTCGCAGCACCGCAATCGCGCCGAGGCGATGGCAATGCTCAAGTCGCGTTTGTACGAACTGGAAATACGCAAGCGAAACGAAGAAAAACAGGCCATGGAAGATGCCAAGACCGATATCGCCTGGGGTCACCAGATTCGATCCTATGTGCTGGATCAGTCGCGCATCAAGGATCTGCGGACCAACGTGGAAAAAGGCGACACCCAGTCGGTGCTGGACGGCGCGCTGGATGACTTCATCACCGCCAGCCTGAAACAGGGAGTGTAGGCATGACACCGGAAAACGAAAAACCGGCAGCGCCGGCACTCGACGAAAATCAGATCGTCGCCGAGCGCCGCGCCAAACTTCATGCACTCCGGGAATCGGGCCCGGCTTTTCCAAACGATTTCCGCCGCAGCCATCTGGCGGCGGATTTGCATCGCGACTACGGCAATCAGGGCAATGACACACTGGAGCCCTTGCATCTTACGGCCAGGGTGGCCGGCCGAATGATGCTCAAGCGTGTGATGGGCAAAGCCAGTTTCGCAACGCTGCAGGACATGTCCGGGCGCATGCAGATCTATGTCACCAATGACGTTGCCGGAGAATCCATGCATGCGGCGTTCAAACACTGGGATCTGGGTGACATCCTGGGCGCCGAAGGCACGCTGTTCAAGACCAAGACCGGTGAACTGACGCTAAAGATCACCGGGGTGCGCCTGCTGTCCAAGTCACTGCGCCCGTTGCCGGAAAAATTTCACGGCCTCGCCGACCAGGAACAAAAGTACCGTCAGCGTTATCTGGACCTGATCACCAATCCGGAATCGCTGCGGGTCTTCAAAGCCCGCTCCGCGATCATTCAGGGCATTCGCGAATTTTTTGTTGCGCGCGGCTATCTCGAGGTGGAAACGCCCATGATGCAACCCATCCCCGGCGGCGCCGCTGCCCGCCCTTTTGTCACCCATCACAACGCCTTGGACATGGCGCTTTTTCTGCGTATCGCGCCGGAGCTTTATCTGAAGCGGCTGGTGGTCGGCGGCATGGAAAAAGTATTCGAGATCAATCGCAATTTTCGCAACGAGGGCATGTCCACCCGGCACAACCCGGAATTCACCATGCTGGAGTTCTACGAGGCATATCAGGATTACCACTACCTGATGGATCTCACCGAGGAATTGCTGCGTGGCCTCGCCCAAAAAGTCACCGGCGGCACAACACTGAGTTACCAGGGAGTATCCGTCGATCTGGGAAAACCCTTCGATCGCCTGACCATGGCCGAAGCCATCGCCCGATACAACCCCCGATACACGCTGGGGGATTTGTCGAGCATCGACAGTCTGCGCCGCGCTCTGGAACCCTTTCAGATCGAGGTGTTCCCCACCGACGGACTGGGCCTGCTGCAACTCAAATTGTTCGAGCAGACCACGGAGAGCAAACTCATCCAGCCAACATTCATTGTCGCCCACCCGACGGACGTTTCACCCTTGGCTCGCAGCAATGACAAGAACCCGGCCGTGACCGACCGCTTCGAACTCTTTATCACGGGCCGCGAACTGGCTAACGGATTCTCGGAGTTGAACGACCCGGAAGACCAAGCCGCGCGTTTCCAGCAGCAGGCGCAGGCCAAAGAAGCAGGGGACGAGGAGGCCATGTATTACGACGCAGAATACATCCGCGCTCTGGAATACGGCCTGCCTCCCGCGGCCGGCGAAGGCATCGGCATTGACCGACTGGTGATGCTTTTTACCGATGCCGCGTCGATCCGCGATGTAATCCTGTTTCCGCAGATGCGTCCGGAATAGACGGAAAAGAACAGCTTGACGCAAAGGCGCGAAGGTCGCGAAGAACGCAAAGGAAGGCAGGGCCCAGAGAACCTGGAAATCGACGAAATGGTCGGGCTCGCAACTCCCGATCGAACTTGTGAATGCGTAATTTGATATTTCGATTTTCTTCGCGTTCTTTGCGCCCTTCGCGCCTTTGCGTCGAGATTCTCTTTTCCCGCTAGAAGCGAGCCATGACCCAATCCACTCCCCCTATTCTCTGGCAGCCGTCCAAGGCGCGCATTGCCCGCTCCAACATCAACGCCTTCATCAAATTCGTCAACAAGCGCTGGCTTGCGGGAATTGCCGGTCCCGAAGCCTTGTATGAATGGTCCATCAACCAGCCCGAGCAATTCTGGACTGCAATCTGGGATTTTTGCGACGTGGTTGCACAATCCCGCGGCAATCGCGTGCTCATCCATGGCAACAAGATGCCGGGCGCGCAGTGGTTCCCCGATGCGAAACTCAACTTCGCGGAGAATCTTTTGCGCCGCCGGGACACTGCCGACGCACTCGTGTTCTGGGGCGAAGACAAGGTACGCCGGCGAATGTCGTTCGCGGACCTGCACGCCGCCGTGTCGCGCACCGCACAGGCCATGCACGCCGCCGGCCTTACGACGGGCGACCGGGTAGCGGCCTTCATGCCCAACATGCCGGAGACCATCATATTCATGCTGGCCGCGAGCAGCCTGGGGGCCATCTGGTCCTCCTGTTCGCCCGATTTCGGCACCCAGGGCGTGCTGGACCGCTTCGGGCAAATCGAACCGAAAATCCTGTTTGCCATCGAGGGCTATCACTACAACGGCAAAACGCACGACACGTTGCCGCGCGTCGCGGAAATCTCCGCCAGACTCCCGAGCCTGGTCAAGACCGTCATTGTTTCCTATACCCGCGAACAACCCGACATCGGGGCGATCTCGAAGGCTGTTCACCTCGCCGAATTTGTCGCGCCGTTTCGCGCCGGGGACATCCTGTTCCGGCACCTGCACTTCAACCATCCGCTTTACATCATGTACTCCTCGGGAACCACCGGGGTGCCCAAATGCATCGTCCACGGCGCCGGCGGCACGCTGTTGCAGCACCTCAAGGAACACCGCCTGCACACCGATCTCAGGCAAGACGATCGGCTGTTTTATTTCACAACCTGCGGCTGGATGATGTGGAACTGGCTGGTGTCCGGCCTCGCTTCCGGTGCAACGCTGTTGCTGTATGACGGTGCTCCGACCTATCCCGGTCCGGGGGTACTGTTCGATTTTGCGGATGCCGAAAAGATGACCATATTCGGCACCTCGGCCAAATACATCGACGCCCTCCACAAGGCCGCTGCCAAGCCCGTCGAAACACATCGCCTGGTGAATTTGAAAACCATGACCTCGACCGGCTCTCCGCTGGTGCCGGAAAGCTTTGAATACGTTTATCGCGCCATCAAGAAGGATCTGTTGCTGTCCTCCATTTCCGGAGGGACGGATATCGTTTCCTGCTTCGTGCTCGGCAACCCCACCTTGCCGGTATTCAAGGGCGAAATCCAGTGCCGGGGGTTCGGCATGAACGTGCAGGTCTTCGATGACGACGGTCTCGCGGTGACCGGCACCAAAGGCGAACTGGTGTGTACCGCACCGTTTCCTTCAATGCCGATCCAGTTCTGGAACGATCCGGATGGCAGCAAATATCGCGCCGCTTACTTCGAACGCTTTCCGGAGGTCTGGTGTCATGGCGACTACATGGAACTGACCACGCGCGGCACCGCCGTCATCTACGGCCGCTCCGATGCCACCCTCAATCCCGGCGGCGTGCGCATCGGCACCGCGGAAATCTACCGTCAGGTCGAACAACTCGACGAAGTCATCGAAAGCCTGGTGATTGGGCAAGACTGGGACAACGATGTTCGCGTAGTGTTATTCGTCCGACTGCGCGACGGCAAGGCTCTGGACGATGCTTTGATCACCAGGATCCGCACACAAATTCGCGTTAACACCACACCACGCCATGTACCCTCCAAGGTCCTCCAGGTTGCCGACATCCCACGCACCAAAAGCGGCAAGATTGTCGAACTTGCCGTGCGCAATGTGGTCCACGGACGAAGCGTCAAGAACATGGAGGCGTTGGCCAACCCTGAGGCCCTTGATCATTTCAGGAACCGCCCTGAACTAGGGGTCTGACGGCAAAGCGCGCCGGCCGCAGAACTCTTTTTGGAAATGCGCGCCCGGCCTATGGCAACAGAATTGTCCTCTGAAGGCATCCAGCACATCGATCTGGGGATCGAAGGGATGACCTGCGCCGCGTGTGCGCTTCGTATTGAAAAAGTCCTGAACAGACTGCCGGGAATTCGCGCGACGGTCAATCTGGCCACCGACCGGGCGCGCATCGAATTCACCAATGCCAGCCCCGCAATTCCTGTACTGATCGATACGATTCGCAAGGCTGGCTACGATGCCACGCCACTCGCGGGGGTTTCACGCGATCAGCAGAAGCAGCGCCACTTGCAGGGGTATCGCGCAGAGGTCCGTTTGTTCTGGATCGCGCTGGCGTTGGCGTTGCCGTTTGTGGTGCAAATGGGCGCCATGTTTTCCGGGTGGCATCATGACTTGCTTCCCCGCGAATGGCAGTGGGCGTTGGCGACCCCTGTGCAATTCTGGATCGGCAAACGTTTCTACGTGGGTGCCTGGCACGCATTGCGCGGCGGCTCCGCGAACATGGATGTACTGATCGCCCTGGGCACCAGTATGGCCTACGGGTTCAGCGCGATCGTGACGGCGTTGGATCTGCAGGCGCAGCACGTTTATTTCGAAGCCAGCGTCTCGATTGTCACGTTGGTGTTGATGGGAAAACTGCTCGAGGCGCGCGCCAGAAGCAGGACTTCGGCGGCGATCGAACAACTGTTGAATCTGCAACCCAAACAAACGCTGGTCGAGCGCGACGGGCAGCTTGTGGCTGCGGACGTGTCGGCGGTCATCGCAGGGGACACGGTGGTGGTACGACCTGGCGAGCGCATTCCGGTCGATGGCGAGGTCGTCGAAGGCGCATCATCGACAGACGAAAGCATGCTCACGGGTGAGAGCATGCCGGTTGAGAAAAAGCGCGGCATGCGGGTGTATGCGGCCACTCAGAACCTGTACGGTGTGCTGAGGGTGCGTGCGATCGGCGTCGGCACACGCACACGCATGGCGGAAATCGTACGGCTGCTGGAAGAGGCACAGGCAAGTCGCGCCCCAATTCAGCGACTGGCGGACCGCGTGGCGAGCGTCTTTGTGCCGGTTGTCATGGCCATTGGTGTTGCGACATTTTTGCTCTGGTGGTTCTGGAGTGGCGAAGTGGCGCAGGCGCTCACGCATGCGGTCGCGGTGCTGGTGATCGCCTGCCCTTGTGCACTTGGCCTGGCCACCCCGACCGCCATCATGGTGGGCAGCGGACGCGGCGCGCAGGCCGGCATTCTGTTTCGCAATGCGGCAGCGCTGGAGCGCGCCGGGCAGATTGGATTTCTTTGTGTGGACAAGACTGGCACCCTGACCCTCGGAAGACCCGCAATCACCGATGTGATGCCAAAGGCTGACTGGACGGTGCAATCGCTGATGCAGCATGCTGCCTCGCTCGAACAATATTCCGAACATCCGCTGGCGCGCGCCGTGATGGCACATGCCATGCAGGGGTCTCTCCCTCTGCTTCCCCTAGAACAATTCGCATCGCACTCCGGCGAAGGCGTCAGTGGCGTCATTGCAGGAAGCAGAACCTTGCTGGGTTCTCCCCGATTTCTTGCGGGGCACGGCATTGCTGTGGACGAGGCGCAGACCACCCGCCTGGCGCAGGAAGGCAAGACAATTGTTGCCGTGGGACAGGCGGGACGCCTTGCGGGCTGCCTGGGCATCGCCGATCCCCTGCGCCCCGGATCAAAGCCGGCGCTTGAAAATCTACAAAAACTGCATATCGATGTCGTCATGCTCACCGGCGATCAACCGGCCACCGCACAAGCCATCGCGAGACAACTTGGAATTGCGCAGGTGCACGCCCAGGCGCTGCCGGGTGAAAAGGCCGCGCATGTGATGCGGCTCAAGCAAGGCAACCGGCTGGTCGGCATGGTCGGGGACGGCATCAACGATGCCCCTGCCCTGGCCGCAGCCGACGTGGGTTTCGCCATCTCCAGCGGATCGGACATCGCGATGGAAGCGGCGGATGTGACATTGATGCGCAACGACCTGTCTGGCGTCGTGGATGCCGTGCGACTATCGCGGGCCACGCTGCGGAAAATCCGTCAAAACCTGTTTTTTGCGTTTTTCTACAACGTTCTGGGAATTCCGTTGGCTGCCTTGGGTTTTTTGAATCCGGTCATTGCCGGTGCCGCAATGGCCTTGTCTTCCGTTTCCGTCGTCACCAATTCCCTGTTGTTGAGAAGATGGCGGCCTCGCGATGGTTGAATCCGAGAATTTCAGGCACCATCGAAACATTGGCGCTGCATTTTGGAAGCCACGCCATGAGGAGAAAAATTGGAAACTGCCGAACTGAATATTGGCGGGATGACCTGCGGCGGTTGCGTGCGCAGCATCACCAGGGTCCTGGAAAGCCTGCCCGGCGTGGCAAGCGCCGAAGTTTCTCTGGAAGATGCCAGAGCGTGCGTCACTTACGATCCGGCAGCCGTCAACATCGACACGCTACGGCAAATGATCACCGAAGCCGGTTACGATGCAGGGTAAATTAATCGTACTGCCGAAGGAAGCATGGCTGAGTCGGCGGCAACAACGAATTGAAAAGCGCTACCAGAACTTCCACCAGGCCTTTTGCACGCCGACAGCGACTTGTGCCTCAGGAAAATTCGCCCGTAGTGTCCGCCTAGCATCATCGCGCAGATCGATCACCCCCATTTTGTCGTACGCGGTGACCAGAACCTTCAGCGCACGTTCGATAGCCGGTGCTTTCGGGTAGTTGATCAGCACGCCGTTGGCACGATTCACCGCCGCAACGAAGGCACTCCGCCGCAAATAATACTCCGCCACGCTGACCTCCGCAGTTGCGAGCGCGTTGACGAGATAGTTCATCCTGGCGCGAGCATCTTCCGCGTAAGGGCTGTCGGGAAAACGGCGAACGAGTTCCCGAAAGGCATCAAAAGCTTCCTGCGCGGCCTGCGGATCGCGCTCGGTCAAGTCTTTCTTGGCAAAATATCCGAAGAGTCCCAGATCCTCGTTGAAATTGATGCGGCCTTTCAGGTAATAGACATAATCGATGTTGGCGTGGTCGGGATATGCTTTGATGAAACGGTCGCATGCGGCAAGTGCCAAGGCGGGTGAAGAGTCCTTCCAGTGGGCATAGGCAATTTCTATCTGCGCCATCTGGGCATATCGCCCATAGGGATAGCGGGCTTCCAGCTTTTCGTAGAGTCCGATTGCCTTGGTGTAATCCTCCCCGTCGAGTTCCTCGCGCGCGGCGTTGTACAGTTTTTCCGCAGACCAATCGCGGGTGACATCCGGGGGGTTCGAGGAACAGGCGCCGAGCAGTAACAGCGCAAGAATCGCTACACTACGTTTCATTGGCAAAAACACAAATCCGGTTAATTGAAAATGCTGCGGCATTATATAGAAAACGAACCCGCTGACGGATTGCGTCGCGTGATCGTCCCCGAGGAGTGCGCAGGCATGCGCCTGGACTTGGCGCTCGCCCGCCTGCTACCGCAGTTTTCCCGCAGTCGTTTGCAGGACTGGATGAGATCCGGACACGTCACCCTCAACGATGCGGCTGCGACGCCCAAGCACAAAGTCTGGGGAGGGGAAACCATTTGCGTGGTGCCTCAGGCCATTCCCGGCACGGGCGCTCATCAGGCTGAAGACATTCCGTTGTCCCTGGTCCACGAGGATGAACATATTCTGGTGATCGACAAACCCGCCGGCCTGGTCGTGCACCCGGCCAGCGGCAACTGGAGCGGCACGCTGCTCAACGCGCTACTTCGCCACGAGCCCCGCCTTGAAGGCATACCGCGAGCCGGCATCGTCCATCGCCTCGACAAGGAAACCAGTGGATTGATGGTGGTCGCCAGAACGCTGGAGGCGCAAGTGAGTCTGGTGCGTCAATTGCAAGCCCGGACGGTAACCCGGGAATATCTGGCGATTGCCCACGGATCCATGATCGCCAGTGGCACCGTCGACGCGCCCATTGGAAGACACCCCGTCCACCGGACCAGCATGGCAATCGTCGCGAAGGGCAAACCAGCCCGCACGCACTTTGACACGCTGGAATCCGGCAAGGCATGGACACTGTTGCGGGTGCGCCTCGATACCGGCCGCACACACCAGATTCGGGTGCACATGCATTCGATCGGCCATCCGCTGATCGGCGATCCGACCTATCGACTGCCTCGCAGACCGGCCAGTCTGCCGGATGCAGCGTCGGCATTCAAACGACAAGCCCTGCATGCGCAGCGCCTGGAGTTGCACCATCCGGACTCCGGGAGACAAATTTCGTGGCAATCGCCCCTACCTGCTGATCTCGAAGCACTGCTGTCGGCACTTCGCGATGCCTGAATTTCCCGGCGACTGGATTGTGCCGGAATGGCCGGTTTCCGAGCGCGTCGGGGCATTGATCACCACTCGCACCGGCGGAACCAGTTCGCCCCCTTTCGCCAGCCTGAATCTCGGCATCCGGGTCCAGGACGACCTTGGCGCTGTCGCCAGAAATCGCGAAATCGTGCGCCGGTTCCTGCCTGCAGAACCGCGGTGGTTGAATCAGGTACACGGCACACGCGTTGTACAAGCTGATCACATTACCGGGGACGTAGGTGCCGACGCTTCGTTTTCACGCATGCCCGGCACTGTCTGCACGGTGATGATTGCCGATTGCCTGCCAGTGTTGCTGGCCGAACGCTCCGGGAAAGTCGTGGCGGCGGCACATGCGGGTTGGCGAGGTCTGGCAGCCGGGGTCATCGAACGCACGTTGGAGGCGATGGAGGTGGCCCCGGGGAACCTGATTGCATTTCTGGGTCCGGCGATCGGACCGGACCGGTTCGAAGTTGGACCGGAAGTACGCGAAGCCTTCGTGTTACAGGATCCGAATGCCGAGGCGGCCTTTGTGCCGCTCGCAGGCGGTAAATGGCTGGCCGATCTGTTCCGGCTGGCCCGTCAACGCCTTGCGCGTGCCGGGGTTACTGCCATTTACGGTGGCGGCCTGTGCACAGCCTCCGATCCGGCACGCTTCTTTTCTCATCGCCGCGACCGCGTATCCGGACGCATGGCGGCATTTATCTGGCTGCGGAATCAGACAACAGACCCGGTGCGCCCGATATACTGAGCAGACTCCGAAAGTTTCCCGAATTCAAAAATGTCCATTCTTGCCTGGATCGTGACGGCCTCTGTTGCCGGCGCCCTGCTCAGTGTTGCCGCGGCAGCGCTGATTGCCTTGAACGCCTCGGCGGCACGCATCCCGACACTCATCAGTTATGCGGTAGGCGCTCTCCTGGGGGCCGTGTTTCTCGAAATCCTGCCGCACGCCTTTGAACTCACCGGCGACGTTCACCAACTCGCCGCGGTCATCCTCGGCGGAATCCTGCTGTTCTTTGTGCTGGAAAAACTGGTGTTGTGGCGGCATTGCCATACCGAGGAGTGCGAAGCCCACGATCTGCACACCAGTCCGGGGGATCATGGCCGCAGCGGCATGATGATTCTGGTTGGCGACACCATCCACAATTTCGTCGATGGCATCTTGATCGCCGCCGCATTTCTTGCCGACACCGGCTTGGGGATCGTCACTGCGCTGGCCATCATCGCGCACGAAGTTCCGCAGGAGGTCGGAGATTTCCTGATTCTTCTGCACTCCGGTTACAGCAAGACTCGCGCATTCGTGTTTAATCTCGTATCCAGCGGCGCGACCCTTCTGGGCGGACTGCTGGCCTACTTTGCCCTGCAGTCTTTTTTGGACTGGATACCCGTGATGCTGGGTCTTGCGGCCGCCAGCATGCTTTACGTCTCGGTCGCGGACCTGATTCCCGGCTTGCATCGGCGGCCGGAGCTGCGCGCCACGGTTTCGCAGGTGTTCCTGATGTCGCTGGGCATTGCGTCCATCGCCGCCACGCGATACCTGGTGGACGGAATCGGGTGAACTGTTGAGGGAAAAGCATGCCGGACGGTAGTGTCCGCGAGTTCCCTAGCTGGCATGTGCCCGGACACCGAGAAACACCAGCACCATGCAATCGTTGATCGAGCATTTCCTGCGACATCTGCCTGACGGCGCTGGCGCGGAATTACGGGAACTGCTGGCCGGCGTCGAATCCGGATCAGATTCCGCTCTGCGCGCGCTCGAAGAAAATTTTTACCGGGACCACTTTGCGCTGTGGCGCTCCATGACGGAACCGGGGGCAGCTTCCGTGCAACTGCACCCCGATCCTCGATTCAGCGCGCCCGCCTGGCGGGAGCTGCCCTACTTTCGCTACCTTCATCAGTCCTATCTGCTCAATGCCAGATTCGTGGCTGAGCGCGTCGCACTGGGACAACTGGATCCCGCAAGAAAACGCCGGCTGGAATTCCTGGTTCGACAATTTCTCGATGCTTTGTCGCCTGCCAATGTCGCGGCAACCAATCCGGAGGTGATCCGGCTCGCGACGCAGACCGGGGGTGAGAGCCTGGCACGCGGAATGAAATTACTGGCGGCGGATATGGCCCGTGGCCGGATCACGCTGACTGACGAAAATGCTTTTGAAGTGGGTCGCGACCTTGCCTCCACGCCAGGCGCGGTGGTGCTGGAAAACGACGTGATGCAACTGATCCAGTATTCCGCAACGACTGCGCGGGTGTTCAAACGTCCCCTGCTGATCGTGCCGCCTTTCATCAACAAGTATTACGTGCTCGACTTGCAGCCGGAGAATTCGTTCGTTCGTTATTGCACGCAGCAGGGATTCACCACGTTTGTCGTGTCGTGGCGAAATGTTCCAGAGGAACTGGGCACGCTGACCTGGAACGATTATGTGGAAAAAGGCGTGCATCTGCCGATTCATGCCGCCAGGACAATTGCCGGCGCTGACAAAATCAACGTTCTGGGTTTTTGTGTCGGCGGGACATTGCTGGCAACCGCACTCGCCAAAGCGGCGAAATCAACACCCGAACCGGTGGCATCGCTGACCTTGCTCGCCACCCTGCTGGATTTTTCGGACACCGGGGAAATTGGGGTGTACGTGGACCGGACCTTTGTCGAAAAGGCGGAGCGTGAATTCCAGCATGGTGGCCTTATGCCAGGAAGCCGGCTGGCCGCGACGTTTGCGACGCTTCGGGCCAACGATCTGATCTGGAAACCTGTCATCGACGCTTATCTGAAAGGACAGTCGCCGCGCGCGTTTGATCTGCTCTACTGGAATGCGGACAGTTCAAATGTGCCTGGCCGGCTCTACGCGTTTTATCTGCGCAACATGTACCTGGAAAACAAACTAAAAATGACGGACCAAATTGTATTGGACAACGTGGCGCTCGATCCGGGCGCGATCAAGTTGCCCTCGTATCTGTTTGCAGCGAAGGACGATCACATCGTCCCCTGGAGAAGTGCGTTTCAATCCGTCGCATTGCTCGGCCCGCCCTCAACATTCGTTCTGGGGTCCAGCGGACATGTGGCAGGTGTTGTCAGCCCCCCCTCTTCCAAAGCCCGGCACTTTTGGTCGGACGCAGTGCAACAAAACACGCCGGAAATTTGGCTGAAAACAGCACTTCGACGGGAAGGGAGTTGGTGGGCGCACTGGGCAAACTGGCTTACATCTTGGGCAGGCCCGAAAACCAAGGCGCCCGTTGCTCTGGGTCATCCCGAATTCCCCCACGTGGAGGTCGCACCGGGTCGGTACGTCAGGGTGAGGAACGAAGGAAAGTAAACCTCTCGCACTCCGTTTTTCTCAAAGAGGAAAAATCAATGCTGCACATAAGAAATATCGAACAATAATATGAATATTATGTTTATTTATTTTCCAACGAGCTTTTTTTCTTGATCAAAATGGACAAAAAAAACCCCGGCGAAAGTCCCGCCGGGGCGAACCTTTATCAAAGGAAAACCTTTGGATAAAGGGGGAGGAGCCACAAAACCTTCCAAACCTTTCCGTGATCTGCCGCCGATCTGGTCCTGACCAACATCGGCGTCGTTAACCTTGCCTTATTGCCGCAAGCATCTTTTTCAGCGGCACATTTACAGAATTCTTGACCAGAGTAATAGCATATTTCGTTCCAGGTGGTCCATGTGCCCTTTAGTACCTCATAACGTAATGAATTTACGAATCTTTAACAGGACACTTGGCACATCGATTCCCCGGCGTGGGCACCGGTCCTGCGGATTTTCGACCCATTTCTAACATCCAGTGCCTTGCGCGAACCTTTATGGTGCATCGCAGTATCGCCATATTAGCGATCTTTTCTTCGCGCTTCAATCCAAATGCCGCATCGCGTAATTTCGGTAACTGCCAGTTTTCATATGTTTATAATGGAACTGTCGCGCACTGCCGCAAAATCAAACCTGCACCACCGTCAATATTCTTCATTGCCAACTCAGACATGACCGCCGAAATCCGCCTGATCAAGAAATATCCGAATCGCCGCCTCTACGACACCGCAACCAGCAGTTACATCACGCTGGCCGATGTCAAACAACTTGTGCTGCAGCAGGTGAGCTTCAAGGTCGTGGATGCGAAAAGCGATGAAGATCTCACGCGCAGCATTCTTCTGCAGATCATCCTGGAAGAAGAAAGCGCTGGCGCCCCGATGTTTTCCTCGGACATGCTCTCGCAGATCATCCGGTTTTACGGCAACGCAATGCAGGGGATGATGGGCAGTTATCTGGAAAAGAACATCCAGACCTTCGTTGAAATTCAGCGCCGCCTCCAGGAACAGAGCATGCCCAAGTTCGGGGACAATCCCATGCTCAATGCCGAAGCGTGGAGCCAGTTCCTGAAAATGCAGGGCCCCACGATCCAGGGGTTGATGTCGAGTTATCTCGACCAAAGCGCCAACACCTTTCTCGATATGCAGCAGCAACTCCAGAAGCAGGCACGTTCGATTTTCGGCAATTTTCCGTTTGGAACATTTGGCGCGCCCGGCTCCGAGGCCAAGTCCCCGGCGGGCGCCGCAGATGACGATGCACTCAAGCAGCCTCAGAAAAAAGCTACTTCTTAAATTGCCTTCACCATCCCTTCGCGTACGGCGCGCGGCCCGCAGCCCCGCGCCGTTTTTCTTCTCCAACAGATGAACCGACCCGCACCCGAAGCTACAGGCACGAGCGCCACCAACCCAAAAATCGGATTTGTATCGCTCGGATGCCCCAAAGCGACGGTGGATTCGGAACGCATCCTCACCCAACTACGGGCCGAGGGATACCTGGTTTCCGGCAGTTACCGCGACTCCGATCTTGTGGTGGTCAATACTTGCGGTTTCATCGATGCGGCCGTCGAGGAATCGCTGGAAGCCATCGGTGAAGCCCTTGCTGAAAACGGCAAAGTCATCGTAACCGGCTGCCTGGGGGCAAAGGGCGATATCGTCAGAAAAACGCATCCGCGTGTGCTGGCGGTGACCGGCCCTCACGCCACTGATGCCGTCATGGATGCGGTGCATGCGCATCTGCCCAAACCTCATGATCCTTTTGTTGATCTGGTGCCGCCACAGGGCATCCGGTTGACCCCCAGGCACTACGCCTACCTGAAAATTTCCGAGGGTTGCAATCATCGCTGCACGTTTTGCATCATCCCCTCCATGCGCGGCAAACTTGTCAGTCGCCCCATTGGTGAGGTGATGCAGGAGGCGGAAAGCCTGGTCAACGCAGGGGTCAGGGAATTGCTGGTCATCTCCCAGGACACCAGCGCCTATGGCGTGGACATCAAGTACCGCACTGGCTTCTGGGGTGGCAAACCCCTGAAGACACGCATGACCGAAATGTGCCGCGCGCTGGGTGAACTCGGCGTCTGGGTGCGACTGCATTACGTCTATCCCTACGCCCACGTGGATGAAGTGATTCCGCTGATGGCGGAGGGAAAGGTCCTGCCCTATCTGGACGTGCCGTTTCAGCACGCCAGCCCGCGCATCCTGAAACTCATGAAGCGTCCGGCTGATGTGGAAGACAACCTGGAGCGCATTCAGGCATGGCGCAAGATTTGCCCCGAGATCACGATTCGCAGCACTTTCATCGCGGGATTTCCGGGGGAAACCGATAGCGAATTTGAGCAACTCCTCGAATTTCTTCGGGAAGCGCAACTGGATCGCGTCGGGTGTTTTGCCTATTCGCCGGTGGAGGGAGCGGCCGCCAACAACCTTCCTGGAGCCTTGCCGGACGAAGTGCGGGAAGAACGTCGAGGACGTCTGATGGCGATGCAGCAAGAAATCAGCACACAGCGGCTGAAACGCAAAATCGGAAAGACACTCACGGTTCTGGTGGACGCCAGGGAAAAGGGCAGCGCAACCGGTCGCTCCTCCGCGGATGCGCCGGATATTGACGGCGTTGTCCGGATCGCGAAGGCGGGAAATCTGCAAGTCGGGGACTTCGCCCAAGTCCGCATCACGCGCAGCACGGCACATGACCTGCACGGAGAGCGGGTGGCATGAACCGGGAGTCTCGATGATTAAGAAACTGAAAACCTGGGCCGCGGCGCTCAAACGTGACGGGCTGGTTTTGTGGTTCGCCTATCGCGACCCGCGCACGCCCCTGCTGGCCAAGTTTCTCTGCGTAGGCGTCGTTGCATACGCGCTCTCTCCCATCGACTTGATTCCCGACTTCATCCCGATACTGGGTTATCTGGACGAACTGATTCTCATGCCGATTGCTATCACAATCGCCCTTCGGCTCATTCCGGACGAAGTCATCCACACTGCGCGCGGAAAAGCCGACGCGTGGATTGCCGAGCGCAAACCCAGGCCGCGTAATTGGGTCGGTGCCGCCATTGTCGTTTCGTTATGGCTGGGCGCTCTCTACGCGTTGTGGCGCTGGCTCGCGCCATAAATCTCCAGAACCGAAAGGTTTCTCCTCCGCGGCATTACTTGAGCCCGCGGGAAAATAAAAAATTATTGTCTGCATGCGGGATATGGCAGACAAAACATGCCTTGGCATCCTTGACCACCCGCGCGCCAGCGTCCCCGCCCTTGAAAGCTTCAAACCCCCAGCCACCGGTGTCTGGGTAGCGAGCCTCATCGCGAACCATCACGGCAATGACCTTGCGGTCACCCTGCTGCAACCGGCTGTTGTCACCTTCGACATACTTGAAACGATCCACCACGAATGTAGCGCCTTTTTCGAACTTCCCGCTGCGCAGCCCTTCCACCGCGAGGGAATTGGCGTACACATGCTGAATGCCGATATTGCCCTCTGGCGCATGACCGGCCAGATTCACGGTGGAATGGTGGTGGAACCAGGTACGGTAGCCATCGGGAAAAGCGATCTGACTGCCATCCTGGGCCATGGCGCTGCCAATGCCGAGCGCAACGATTCCTGCACAAATATTCCTGATCCGCATATTCATGGGTATCTCCTGTGACGAGTTTTTTTGGCGACCACGCTGCGAACACAGTGTGTGGCGCCCGGGTTGCCCCCCCGATAGGGTGAAATACGCAAATTCAAGTCAGGAAATGACGTAATGGCGGTATCTTGCCACGTTATGCAGCCAACCCGCTATGCACAACGGATTCGAGAAATTCCCGAGCCTCCTTTTCGTCCCGCGTCCTGCGCATCGGCGGCAGGCTGCGCCAGATCCGTTTGCCGTAG
>JBJXFN010000059.1:0-20490 GCA_046155535.1 Burkholderiales bacterium | reverse complement strand
CCTGCTCGCCGCAGTAAAGCCAGGCGCCGGGAAACCCGAGTGGCGGACGATAACCTTCCTTCAGTCCGAGAATGTCGATGTAGAAATTGCGGGTGGCTTCCAGATCGTGGGTGAGCACCGTGAAGTGATTCATTCCTTCGATTGACATTGTTCCCTCAGATCGATTGCGTCCTGTCACGCCGGCATCACGTACGAGGACGGGTGTGCACATGGTATTGCATCTTTCCATGCCCGTGGCTATGGCGGTGGTCATCCATTTCCACTGGTATGAGGTTGACTCGACCGTGCCGGACTTCGCGCACTGCCATCAAAGTGTTGGCAAATGCACTGACTTCGTTTGTTGCGCCGCGAAGAATCACGGTTTCCAGACAATTGTCGTGATCGAGGTGCACGTGCATGGAAGACAGGACAAGGTGATGGTTTTCATGCTGCAGGTTGGTCAGGCGTTCCGCAAGATCCCGCGCGTGATGATTGTAGACGTAAGACAGGGAAGCAACGCAGTGGCGGGATTCCGCTTTTTGCAGCCGCGAGGACTCCAGCTCCTTCCTGAGCATGTCCCGTACGGCCTCCGAGCGATTTTCATAGCCCTTGTCCCGGATCAATTCGTCGAATTGATGCGCCAAGTCTTCATTGAGTGAAATCGTGAATCTGTCCATCGGGCATCCCGTGTCGGTGTTGGGCAGGATGGTACCGAAAATCGGTCCGGAACGCGGCAACCTTCGGAAAAGGGAGATTTTGTTTGACAGCCGTAAGCCGGGGCGATAGCGTAAGAAGAAAGATGTAAACATCATACTTCTTATTTCTTGTGCAAACCGAACCCGGCGACAAGGCCGGGTCGGATAGGAGGAGTCGCCGGCATGTCGCAACAGAATCGCCTTTTCGCAGCTGCGGTCCAATGTACCCTGACGCTTGCCGTATCCGGAGCGTTTCCTGCCACGCTTTTCGGGCAGGACAGTGTCAACCCGGATATTCAGGCGCCCGAGGTCGAAGTTATCGGCACTTATGAAACCGGCGTCGGAACGTCGGATTCCGCCAGTGAGGGCAAAGTGACGGCGAGACGCGTCGAGACGCGACCGGCATTGCGGCCCGGGGAAGTGCTCGAGTATGTTCCCGGCGTGATCATCACCCAGCACAGTGGCGACGGCAAAGCCAACCAGTATTTCCTGCGCGGATTCAATCTGGACCACGGCACCGACTTTGCTATTGATGTTGCAGGCATGCCAGTGAACATGCCCACCCATGCGCATGGTCAGGGATATGCGGACCTCAACTTCCTGATCCCGGAACTGGTGTCGGGCATCAACTATCGCAAGGGCCCATATTATGCGGAAGTCGCCGACTTTAGCGCGGCAGGTGCGGCCAGCATTCAATATGCAACTTCATTGCCGCATTCCATCGGTTCCGTTTCGCTGGGCGAAAACGACTACACGCGCGCGCTGTTGGCAGGCTCGCCAAATCTCGGCGGCGGAACACTGTTGTACGGCATCGAACTGCTCGGCCAGGACGGGCCCTGGGACAATCCGGAAAATTTCAAGAAGATCAACGGCGCCTTGCGGTACAGCCAGGGTGACAAGGCGGACGGCTTTTCCGTCACCGGCCTCGCTTACAAGGCCAGATGGAATTCGACCGACCAGATTCCGCAGCGTGCCGTCGACAGCGGATTGATCGGCCGCTTCGGCGCGATCGACCCGACCGACGGTGGTGAGACCTCGCGCTATTCCCTGTCCTACGAGCAACACCATTTTTTCGGCAGCGGCCGCGTGGTGGTCGATGCCTACGCCATCCGCTCCAGGCTGAACCTGTGGTCCAACTTCACATTCTTCCTCGACGATTCGACAAATGGCGACCAGTTCGAGCAGGCGGAAGAGCGCACGGTGCTCGGGCTGCATCCGCGGGTGGAGTGGTACGGCAGGTTTGGCGGCATGGACAGCACCTTCAAGATCGGATTGCAGGCGCGCCGCGACAGGATCGACCCGGTGGGCCTGTATCACACGGTTGCCCGCCATCGCATCGGCACCACCCGGGAAGACAAGGTTGTGGAAACCAGCATGGGCATCTACGCCGAGGAAACCCTGCACGTCACCGACAAATTTCGCACCATCCTCGGGTTGCGGGGTGATCAATACAATTTCGATGTCGACAGCACTATCCCGGCGAATTCGGGCAAGGTCGACGATTCCATCGTTTCTCCAAAGCTGAGTCTGATTTTCGGTCCGTGGGCGAAGACCGAGTACTTCCTGAACTATGGCAACGGATTTCACAGCAACGACGCGCGCGGCACGACCATAACGGTCGACCCGGTCACACTCGGACCGGCGGACAAGGTCAATCCGTTGGTGAGGTCCAAAGGCGTGGAGGTCGGGGTGCGTTCGGAAATCGTTCCGAACGTGGAAACTTCCCTGTCGCTGTGGCAGCTGAAACTGGACTCGGAGCTGCTTTTCGTTGGCGATGCCGGTACGACCGAGGCGAGCCGGCCCAGCAAGCGCACCGGCATTGAGTGGACCAACCACTACAAACCCTATTCCTGGTTGCTGGTGGACCTTGATCTTTCCCTATCGCGCGCCCGGTTCACAGATGAAGATCCAGCCGGCGATCATATTCCGGGTTCCATCGAGAAGGTCGCGTCATTCGGCATGACGGTGGATTCGTACGGACCCTGGTACGGCATGTTGCAGTACCGGTACTTCGGTCCGCGTCCGCTGATCGAAGATGATTCCGCACGCTCCAAATCGACGCAAATCACCAACTTGCGCGTCGGCTACCGGATCGATCCGAAGTGGCGTGTGCACCTGGATGTGTTCAATCTGCTCAATCGCAAGGACAGCGACATCGAATATTTCTATGCTTCGCAACTGCAAGGCGAAGGAGCGCCGGTCGACGATCATCATTTCCACCCCGTCGAACCGCGTAGTCTGCGTCTTGCCTTGACAGGGTATTTTTGACGGTCCTTTCACACTATCGATTGCGGTAAACTTCGCAATCGTTTTCCGGCGAGCGGGCTTCGAGGGTACAACGGGAGGGGCAATGGTTCTTATTTCAAGCGGTCGCCTTCGCGCCATGCAGCCGATTTTCGTGACGCTGCTTCTGGTTCCTTTGATTGCCCATGCACATGTGGGGCAGGGCGACGTGGCCGGTGGATTCATATCCGGTTTGCTGCATCCAATCTCGGGCCTCGACCACGTCGTCGCCATGGTCGCGGTTGGCATCTGGGGGGCGCAGCTCGGCGTGCCGGCGATCTGGGTTTTGCCGGTGACGTTTCCGATCGTGATGGCTTTCGGTGGAGTACTGGGAGGGCTTGGCATTCCGGTGCCGGGCATCGAAGTCGGCATTGCACTCTCCGGCATCATCCTCGGGGCGATGGTGCTGTTCTCGGCGAAACCCCCACTCTGGGTCGCGGCGGTCATCGTCGGCGTGTTCGCCATCTTCCACGGCCACGCGCACGGCACCGAGCTGCCGGATTCGGCGAACGCGATTTCCTATTCCATGGGCTTTGTCGTGGCGACCGGCTCCTTGCACGCTGCCGGTATCCTGATCGGGGTGCTGCATCGGTGGCCCTGGGGAGCGAAGATCATGCGCGCCTGCGGCGCGGTCATTGCTGCCACCGGCGGATACTTCCTCGTCACCCACTTTATAGGCGGCTGATGGGCGTCGTCGTTTTGCGAGGTCGGGGGCTGGGGACCTGCGCCGCCGCGCTCTTGCTCGCGGTTGTTTCCGAAGCTGCCGAGGCGCACACGGCGGCCAAGGGGGTTGGCGATTTCTACTCCGGTGTTCTGCATCCGCTCACCGCGCTGGAGCACGTGCTTCCCTTCGTAGCACTTGGCCTGCTGACCGGCCAGGGCCGCGCGAAAACCGGGGCGGAAGCCGTTCTGGCAGTTTTTCCCGTTGCACTGATGACCGGCGCAATGCTCGCGTATTGGTTGCCCGCCATCAAAGGGCTTGGCATCGTCAACGTCGGTTCCGCCATCCTGATCGGGCTGCTTGTCGCAATTGCGTGGACGCTGCCGGTTCTGGTGATCCACGCGATTGCGGCGCTCTTTGGATTGAGTCACGGTTATGCCAACGGCGAGGCGATCGTCGGCAGCACTGTGGAGCCCTGGGTGTTCATACCAGGGGTCGGTGTCGCGGGGCTGGTGGTTCTGGCCTATTGCACGCTTGCGACCGACTACATCCTCGGTAAAAATATCGGCTGGATGAAAATTGCCCTTCGCGTCGCTGGAAGCTGGATTGCCGCCATCGGCCTTCTGGTCATGGCCACGAGCGCGAAAACCCTGCTCGCGAGTTGAGTGTCAGAGAGGCTTCAACGCTTCTTCGATCCGGCGCAATGCCCGGTCCAACACAGCGCGCGGGCAGGCAAAATTCAATCTGAAGAAACCCGGGGCGCCAAACAACGCGCCGTCGTAAACGCCGACGCCGGCTTGTTCGAGAACTTCCACGACATTGAGGTTGGCAAGGGCGCGCGCGTCAATCCATGACAGGTACGTGGCTTCGGCATGGGTGATCCGCAACGAGGGAATTTCGCCAATCGCCTGCTCGACCCGGTCGCGGTTGCCACGCAGGTAATCCAGCAGGGCGAGTTGCCAGGATTTTCCATCACGGTAGGCGGCGAGGGTGGCGATATAACCCATCAACCCGACGTGATGCACGATGCCGGCCATCGCTTTTTTCAGGCGCATGCGCAATTCCGGATTGGCGGCAACCGCGTAGGCGCAGCCCAGCGACGGAATGTTGAAGGTCTTGCTCGCCGACATCAAGGTTACCGTACGCTGCGCGATGTCATCGTCCAGCGTGGCAATCGGGAGGTGACGTTTGCCTTCGTCCAGAATCAGCCCGGCGTGGATCTCGTCCGAACACAGCACGATGTTGTGGCGGCGGCAGACATCCGCCACGTCGGACAATTCCTGTCGGGAAAACACGCGGCCGACCGGATTGTGTGGATTGCACAGCAGCAACAATTTCGAACGCGGCGTGATCGAACGTTCCAGAGCCGCGATGTCCCAGCACCAGTGTCCGCCTGATTCCTGCATCGGGACGCGTACCACGGTACGGCCCGCATTGACCGGTGCGGAGAGAAAGGGCGGATAGACCGGCGTAGCGGTAATCACGTCATCGCCTGGTTCCCCGAAGGCTCGGCTGACAACATTCAGACCCACCACCAGACTCGGCAACCAGACGATCCAGTCAGGCTCGATTTTCCAGGCATATTCGCGGGCGAGGAAGTCCACGGTTTCCCGTACCAGTTCGGCGGGCGGCGCGGCGTAGCCGAAGAGGCCGTGATCGACGCGCCGGTGCAGCGCCTCGACGATGGCCGGCGCGCAGGTGAAATCCATGTCCGCCACCCACATCGGGATCACGTCGGGATTCTGGTACTTGTCCCACTTCGTCGATGCGGTATTGCGGCGGTCGATCGGGGTGTCGAAATCGAAAAATGGATCAGTCATCAGACAAAGCGAACTCGCCACCACGAAGGATCACCAAGGAAAACACGAAGGCGGACCAAAAGCAAGGTGAGAGAAACATGGCGCGGTGCCTTTCATTGGCAGCCCGGAAGACGGTGCTGCGCTGGTACAATCTTTCCGGTCAGCAGACTGTTGAAGGAACGCGCGATGAGCACCCATGACCAGACCCTCAAGATTGTGACCAACCTCGACCGCGCCGGCATCGAGCAGCAGATCGGCAAAATTCGCGATGCGGCACAAGCCGCCGATCTGTCGGAACTCGTGCAGTTGCTTTCCGGTATCGAGGGAAAGCCGCGCGCGCAATTCGAACAGAAATTGCAGGAGGCGCTCAAATGGCTGCGTGGGAAGTCCGCCCACGCGGGGCTGGCTGCGCAACTGGAAATGCTGGAGATGAATCTCCCGAATTTGAAGTAGAAGGCGTTTCGCCGGTTTGCGTGTTCTTCGGCAATCTTGTAAGTCTACTTTCTCCCCCGGGACAAGATTCCACGGCGTTGCTCGCCGCGAATTGAGCCCATGAACCGTTTTTCTCCCCTCGCCCTTCGGGACAAGGGCACACTTGAAGCGGAGCAGAGGGGCGGGGGTGAGGGAGGTTCGTGGGTAGGGCACATTTGAAGCGAAGCAAAAGGGCTGGGGAGGAGGGGAGAGACGTCACGACAAGTTCATGGTCGTCATTCGCAACATGCTCCTCGTATCCCGCCAGCCATGAACCCAAAAAAACTGTTTGCCACAGAGGACACAGAGGACACAGAGAACACAAAGGGTAAGGAGAGAAATATTGGGTGGGTGCCGATTTCAGTACACACTCATCGTGCGCGGGGATGAAGCGCGACTTCTTGAATTTCTCTGTGTTCTCCGTGAACTGTGGCTGAATTTCGGTTGTGATGAAAAAACGCGCATGCATCATCGGTGCCGGCCCCGCCGGCCTTCTCTTCAGCCTGTTGTTCCGACGCCGCCATCCGGACTGGCGGGTGGAAGTCATTGAGCAGAATGCCAGGAATGTAACTTTTGGCTTTGGCGTGGTGTTTTCCCGCGGGGCGCTCGAATTTCTCCAGCGCGATGCGCCGGACCTCCATGACCTGCTTGCATCGCGGATGGAGTCCTGGCCGATGCAGCGCATCGTCCACCGCGACAGCGTTGTGGACATCGACGGCAACGGGTTTTCCTCGATTGCGCGGCTCGAGCTCAATGCAATGTTGCAGGGCCTTTGCGAGGCCGCGGGCGTGGTACTGCACTTCGACCGTCGCATCGAATCGCCCGCCGCTTGGGAGGGCGCGGATCTTGTGGTTGGCGCCGACGGCGTGAATTCCGTAGTGCGCTCCGCTTTCGTGGAGCGATTCCAACCCAGATTGCAGTGGCTGACCAACAAGTTCGCCTGGTATGGCACGGGCAAGGCCTTCGACTGCCTCACGCTCACGTTCCGCGCCAATGAGCACGGCGGGTGGGTGGCGCATCACTATCGGTACAGTCCGGCGATGAGCACCTTCCTGATCGAGTGCGATGCCGCCACCTGGTACCGGGCGGGGTTGGATCAGGCTGGCGATGAAGGGTCTCGCCGCTACTGCGAGAAGCTCTTCGCCAAGGATCTGGACGGCAAGCCGGTGGTGTCGAACAAGTCGGTGTGGCGCAACTTCCCGGTGCTGTCGAACCGCTACTGGACGGCCGGAAATGTCGTGTTGATCGGCGATGCGCTGCGCACCGCGCATTTCTCCATCGGCTCCGGCACCCGGCTCGCGCTGGAGGACGCGATCGCGCTCGACCGCGCCTTTGCGCAAGGCGCTGACGACGTGCCGGGAGCGCTCGCGAATTTCGAGCGAGCGCGTCGCCCGGTGGTCGAAAAAATCGTGTCCGCTGCCAACGCGAGTTCCTTCTGGTACGAGCGCATGGCGGACAAGATGGCGCTGGAACCCTGGCAGCTCGCCTACGACTATATGACCCGCAGCGGACGCATGGACGACGAACGGATTGCGACCCTGGCGCCGAACTTCATGCATGCGGTGCGCGGGGCGCGGCGCGCTGCTCCAGATGCATTGGAAGGCAGCCGCCTGCACGATCCGTTCGACCGTACCAGCGCAGCCGCCACTGAACTCGGCCTGCAGGTGCCGGAGCAGTACAACTGCGCCCGCATCCTTTTCGACAATCTGGCCGCGGGCCGCGGGGGCAAGGCGGCGCTGTTGTGCGAAGACCGCAAGGTAACCTACGGCGAGCTGTGCGTGATGGCGGCCCGCTGCGGTAACGGGCTGGCTTCGCTTGGACTTGCTCGCGGCGTCCGGGTGCTGATGCTCATGCCCGACACCGTGGAATACGTGGCCGCGATCTTCGGTGCACTGCGCGCGGGATTCGTGCCGGTGTTGCTCAATACGCTGTCGCCCGCGGAACTGGTAGCCTTCTACGCGCAGGACTCCGGCGCGGAGGTGGCGGTAGTGCATGCCCAATTCGCAGCCAGCCTCTCGCATCCCGACCTGCGCCGCTCACGCCTGCGCCACGTCGTACGTGTGGGGAGCACAACACTTCCTTCCCCCTCCGGGGCAAGGGCACACTTGAAGCGGAGCAGAAGGGCCGGGGATGAGGGAAGCTCGGGTGCCGTCATGAATTGGCCCGACCCCGCCCTCGCCGGCCACTCCACCTGGGACGAACTGCTCGCCAGCCAGCCAGACACGCTGGCGGAAGCGGCGACGCATCGCGACGACATGGCCTTCTGGATGTACAGCTCCGGGTCCACCGGACGCCCCAAGGGAGTGGTACACCTGCACCACGATGCGCCCTACACCCATGCCGCCTACGGCGAAGGCGTGCTTGGCATTCAGGCATCGGACATTGTGTTCTCGCCGCCGAAGATTTTCTTCGCCTACGGCTTCGGCAATTCGCTGACTTTCCCGTTCTCCGTGGGCGCGGCCACGGTGCTGCTGCCCGGCCGCCCGGAGCCGGAAGCGGTGTATGCCGCCATCGAGCGGCACCGGCCCACGCTTTTGTTCGGATTGCCCACGCTCTACAACGCAATGATCGCGCATCCGGGTTCCGAGCAGCGCGACCTGTCGAGCCTGCGTCTGTGCCTGTCCGCCGCCGAGGTGCTGGTGGGGGAACTGTTCGAGGAGTGGAAAAGGCGCTACGGTCTCTCGATCGTCGAGGGACTGGGGTCCACCGAGGTGCTGCATATCTGTCTGTCCAACGCCGTGGACCGGCAGAAGTCCGGCGCGAGCGGCATGCGGGTGCCCGGCTACGAAGTGCGGCTCACCGATCCCGATGCTCGTATGGTCGAGGGCGAAGGCTCCGGCGTGCTCTGGGTGCGCGGCGACTCGCAGGCCCCGTGCTACTGGAACCGGCTCGACAAGACCGCGGAGACCATGCGCGAGGGCTGGATCTACACCGGGGACCGCTTCCGGCGCGATGCGGACGGCTTCTATTTCTTCGAGGGCCGGGTGGACGACCTCATCAAGGTGAGCGGCCAGTGGATCCATCCGTTGGAAGTGGAGCGCTGCCTCGCGGAACACCCTTCCGTGCAGGAATGCGCCGTGCTGGGGATGGAGGAAGAGAACCGCCTCATGACCCTCGCGGCCTTCGTCGTCCTCAAGCCGGGCGCCGCGCGACCGGATGCGGCCACCACCCGCCAATTGCAGGACTTTGTGAAATCACGGCTTACGCCTTACAAATATCCGCGGCGGGTGCAGTATCTGACTGCGCTGCCCAAGACGGGGACGGACAAGATTGATCGGGCGAAGCTCAAGCGGCACGCGCTTCCCGGGCGAAATTGATGCCGTCGACGGCGCCTAGTCCAGATTGGTTGTAACTCCCGAATTAATGCAAATGATCCAACAGGCCGTCACTTTTTCCCTCGGCTTGCGCAAATTGACATTGCGCTGGGCAGTCAACGGGAGGTGAGCAATGGATTGCACGACTTGACGTCATACTGCTCTGACATCATGCTGTTCTTGTTTCGTGACTGTCGCGAATACGTAAACTTAGCGGACCTACACCGTGCTTTTCATTGACTCGAATCAGTACCTCGATTTTTACCGGACTTCTGGCTTTAAGAAGCTATTTTCTGAGCTCGCCGCAGTATCGGACAGGGTATTTATCACTTCTCAAATTGTAGATGAGGTGACGAGAAAAAAGGTTGCGGTCGCTAACAAATTCTTCTGCGATCACTTCGGCGCCTTGAAGTTGGAAAAAATAAAAAATGGACTCCCGAATCAGCTCTTCAGTGCTGAAGTCACGAGAGATTTGCAGACGAAGATCCGCGACATTTCACAACAGTTTAAATCAGTGCATCAGGCTGCAGACAAAGCGGCAGTTGATGTCCTGATGCAGATAAGTCTTTCGAAAGACGATGTATCCAAAGCGTTTTCCCAGATATTCCAACGGGCGGTGGACGCGAGCGAATCTGAACTTGATCGAGCCCGTGTACGAAAGGAGCGAGGCAGAGCACCGGGAAAGTCGGGTGATTCTCTCGGCGATCAGATCAGCTGGGAACAATTCTTGACCAGAGCTAAAGAAGAGCAGTGGCCACGAGTATGGATCATCTCCCGAGATGGCGACAATTGTTCCAAGTACGCGGAGGCAGTCGTTCTAAATGCGGCGTTGTATTGCGATTTGGTCCAAGTGCGCCAGGACATGGAGGTACGATGCTTTACAGAAATAGAGAAAGGGCTCACGGACTTTATTAATGTGAACTCGGTCTCGGGCGTGCAGTTGCCAACATACGAAGAAGCCGAGGCGATCAATAGAGAACAGGAGGCGTTACCGCCAATCGGCTTGGGGTACTACGATGACGGTGGGTGGTACAGCGTGGTGCAGCAGATGAATGCGCATCGAAGGAATTTCCATGCTGCGTTTTTGGACCCAAATGCCTTCAATCAACACCAACCATTAATAATTCGATCGGCATCAAACATAGCTGATGAGTGACGAAGTGACGGGAGAAGGCTCTTCGCATTGAAGGTGATCTTCTCTCAATGAAAATCCCGCGAAGCAACCATCAGTTCTCCCAGCAGCGCTGAGTAATCAGTGAGCCGCCCGGCAATCAGATGCGTGACCTCGCCTTCGCGCTCCAGTCTGCCTTGCGCCCCCAGCAGGCTGGCGGCGAGCAGGGGGCGGCGTTATTTTTCCGAGAATTTGCGCCAGGTTACAAGCGAAGGCCTGGCTTTACCGAGAGTGGCGATGGTTATGCAGCAAGCTTCTGAATGCCTTTGGGCGTTTTGCGCTCCGCGTGCCAGAGATCGTATTGCATCTGCATGCCAAGCCACAGATCCGGGGACGTGTTAAGTGCGATGGAGAGGCGCAGCGCCATCTCCGCGCTGATGCCGGCCCGCCCATTGAGAACGGCCGATAGTGTTTGCCGGGATATGCGAAGCTTCTTCGCCGCTTCGGTCACGCTGATTTGCGCAAGGTGCTCTTTGAGAAGTTCACCTGGATGCGGCGGGTTGTACATGCGGGTCATGAGTAACCTTTCAGTGATAGTCCACGTAATCCACGAGTTCCACGTCGCCATCGGTGAATCGAAATATCAAGCGCCAGTTTCCACTGACAGTGACTGACCAGTAGCCGCGGAGTTTTCCGGCCAGACGGTGGAGGCGCCATCCCGGGGTGTTCATGTCTCTTTCGGATGTGGCTTGGTCCAGAGCTCCCATCATCAGGCGCAGCTTGTTTGCATGGTGTGGTTGAATGCCCGATGCGCTGCCCGTCCGAAAAAACCGTTCGATTCCTTTATGTTGAAAAGAGCGGATCACGAAAGGAATTGTAAAGATAGGCTTTACGGTGGTCAATAAGCTTTTTGTTCGGCGCAGAGGACTTTGCGCGAACGCACGCAGAGAATAGGCCTGCCTTTTGAGGTCGGGTCAATGAAAATCCCGCGAAGCAACCATTAATTCTCCCAGCAGCGCGGAGTAATCGGTGAGCCGGCCGGCGATCAGATGCGTGACCTCACCTTCGCGCTCCAGCCTGCCTTGCACCCCCAGCAGGCTGGCGGCGAGCAGGGGCCGGCGTTGTTTCTGCGAAATGTCGCGCCAGACCACGACGTTGATCTGTCCGGTTTCGTCTTCGAGGGTGACGAAGATCACGCCGCTGGCGGTGCCGGGGCGCTGGCGACAGGTGACCAGCCCGGCGACCCGCACGGTTCTGCCGCTCGGTGCGTGCAATAGATCCCGGGCGGTGGTCATTCTTAGTTTGGCGAAGCGGGGCCGCAGCAAGGCCAGCGGATGGCGGCGCAGCGTGAGCCCGAGGCTGGCATAGTCGGCGACGATGTCCTGGCCTTCGGTGGGTGCTTCCAGCATGGCGCCGGTTTCGATAATCGGTGCGTGCTGAAATATCGGCAGGCGCTGCTCGATCCCCGCGACCGACCAGGCTGCGTTGCGGCGATGTCCGGCGATCGATTCGAGTGCGCCGGCTTCGGCAAGGCAGCGCAGATCGTGGCGGGTGAGGCCGGCTTCGAGGGCTAGTGATTCGAAGTCAGGTGTGAGGTGCGAGGTGTGAGGTACGAGGGGTGAGGCGTGGGGCGCGAGAGCAATGAACTGCGAGGTTGGAGGATACTCCAATTCTTTGTACTTTCTTCCCTCACCCCCGGCCCCTCTCCCGGGGGGCGAGGGGGGAAAAGCCCTTCTCCCTCCGGGAGAAGGGTTGGGATGAGGGAAAGAGAGGTCATATAGATGGGTAATTCTCAATGGTTCGGAATCAAGCGAGAGGTTCGATGCCGCCATCCTTTCCTTCCATTTGTCTCTCAGGGCGATCAGGCGTTCTGCCGCCGATTCGGAAAGGCCACTCACCATCCGCAATCCCAACCGGATCGCTGGCTGGGAATGGCTGAATCCTGTGACAGGCATGGATAGTTTCTGATTCGAACACTCCGAATCTGTTTTCTTTGCGTCCTCTGCGTTCTTTGCGCCTTTGCGTTGAGATTTTCTGGTTGAGATGGGCTCCAGCGTGCAGTCCCAACTGCTCACAAGAATATCCACCGGGAGAATTTCGACGCCATGTCGCTGCGCGTCCTGCACCAGTTGCGAGGGCGCATAAAACCCCATCGGCTGGCTGTTGAGCAGGGCGCAGGTGAAGGCTGCGTGTTCGTGGCACTTAAGCCAGGCCGAGACATACACGAGCAGAGCGAAACTCGCGGAATGCGATTCCGGGAAGCCGTATTCGCCGAAGCCGAGAATCTGTTTATAGATCTGTTGCGCGAAGGCTTCGCTGTAACCACGATCGCGCATGCCGGTGATGAGTTTTTCCTCGAAGAGTTCCAGGCCGCCTTTCCTGCGCCAGGCCGCCATCGAGCGGCGCAGTTGATCGGCCTCCCCCGGCGTGAACCCGGCGGCGACTACCGCAAGTTGCATCACCTGCTCCTGGAAAATTGGCACGCCCAGCGTGCGCTCAAGCACGGCTTTCACTGCTTCCGAGGGATAGGTGACCGGTTCGAGTTTCTGCCGCCGGCGCAGGTAAGGATGCACCATGCCGCCCTGGATCGGGCCGGGGCGCACGATCGCCACTTCGATCACCAGGTCGTAATAACACGCCGGCTTGAGTCGCGGCAGCATCGAGATCTGCGCCCGCGATTCGATCTGGAAGACGCCGATCGAATCGGCCTTCTGCAGCATCGCGTACACCGCCGGGTCTTCCGCCGGAATATCGGCCATGGTGAACGGCCGGCCGCGGATGCGGCTCACCATGTCGAGCGCACGGCGGATTGCGGAGAGCATGCCCAGCGCCAATACATCCACTTTCAGCAGGCCGAGCGCGTCGAGATCGTCCTTGTCCCATTGGATAATTGTGCGATCGGCCATTGATGCATTCTCGACCGGCACCAGCCGAGATACCGGTCCGCGCGAGATCACGAAGCCGCCGACGTGCTGCGACAGGTGGCGCGGAAAGCCGATCAGCGCGTCGGTGAGCCAGACCAGTTTTTTGATGACCGGTGATTCGGGATCGAAGCCGGCCTCGTGCAGACGCGCTGCGCGTTCGTCGCGTTTGTCCCACCAGGCAAAACTTTTGGAAATGCGATCCACCTGCGCGAGGTCGAGCCCGAGCGCCTTGCCCACGTCGCGAAAGGCGCTGCGCGAGCGGTAGGTGATCACGGTCGCGGCGATGGCCGCGCGCTCGCGCCCGTATTTGGCGTAGAGATACTGGATCACTTCCTCGCGGCGCTGGTGCTCGAAATCCACGTCGATGTCGGGCGGCTCGTTGCGTTCTCTGGAAATGAAACGTTCGAACAGCATCTGCATCCGGGCCGGATCGACTTCGGTGATGCCCAGCGCGTAACACACTGCGGAATTGGCGGCGCTGCCGCGTCCCTGGCAGAGGATGCCCCGGCTGCGCGCGTATTTCACGATGTCGTGAACGGTGAGGAAGTAGGGCTCGTAGCCGAGTTCGGCGATCAGCGCGAGTTCGTGCTCGACCTGCGCGCGAACCTTCGCCGGGACGGCTTCAGGTTCGCAAGGGGCGAGGGGCGAGGGGCGAGGAGTGAGGGAAGGACAGGAGCCGCGGCGCGGCTCGGGGACTATTGATATTTCCGCAATACATGTCACATTCCTTCCCTCATCCCAACCCTTCTCCCGGAGGGAGAAGGGCTTGTCTTCCCTCCCTCCCGCTCCGGATCGCTCCACGAGCGCCGGGTCGGCGGCTCCCCCCGTACCTCGTCCCTCGCACCTCGTGCCTGCTGGCGCAAAGCGCCAGCGCAATCCCTCCTCGACAAGCTGCCGCAGGTATTGCGCGGCAGTGAGGCCGGGCGGCACGATCTCTTCCGGATATTCATAACGCAGGCTGTCGAGGGAAAAATCGCAGCGTTGCGCGATGCGCAGGGTTTCTTCCAACAGCGCCTTGGGATAAATGCCCGCCAGGGTTTCACGCCGGCGAAGATGACGTTCCCCGCTGGGGTACAGCGCGCGCCCGACGCGTGCCACCGGTACGCCGAGCCGGATCGCGGTCAGCGTGTCCTGCAACGCGCGCCGGCTGCGCACATGCATATGCACGTCGCCGCTGGCCACGCAGGGCAGCCCGGTGCGGCGCGCGAGGTCTTGCAGAGCATCCAGACGATCCCAGTCTGCGCCGCGCGCCAGCAATTCGATCGCGATCCAGGTGCGTCCCGGGAAACGTTCCGCGAGCCAGCATGCATCTTCGATGCGCGGCGCGGCGGGTGGCAGCCACAGTGCGAGGCAGGCGTCGAGGCCGCCACCTAGGTCCGCGCGCGACAATCGGTATTCGCCTTTCTGCGCATTGCGCCGCCCGCGCGTGATCAGCTCTGACAGATTTCCGTACCCTTCCCGGTTCTGTGCCAGCAGGACAAAACGCAGATCGTCATCGAGCCTGAACTCCGCGCCGACGATCAGCTTGAGTCCATGCTCCTTTGCCGCCACATGTGCACGCACGATGCCGGCCAGCGAACATTCGTCGGTGATCGCCAGCGCGGCATATCCCAGCCGCTTCGCGCGCTCCACCAGTTCTTCGGCGCGCGAGGCGCCGCGCAGGAAGGTGAAGTTGGAAATGCAATGCAGTTCGGCGTAGGCGGCAGGCATGTTCGGGAGTGCCCGTATTCAAGCGGCTTTGGAGTAGAATTTCCCGTGTTCAATTGCTGCCGGGTACATTGCCTTGAAAACCGCGATTGCCATTCCGAAATCCCAACTTGCCCGTCTCGAAAAACTGGCTGAAGAATCCGGACGAACGCCACAGCAGATGCTGCGGATGGTTCTGAGGGATGGATTCGATTACACAGAAGAGGCTGTCCAGAAAATCAAGCGTGGCCTCAGGCAGGCGGAGCGTGGGGAAGTGTTTTCTCACAATCAAGCCATGAAGGTCATCCGTTCCGCCATCGAGAAGCATGTCACCAAACAGAAAAAGGCGGCTTGAGTGGACAGCGCTTGCGCTCGATGAATTACTGGTGGGCATAGAGGTCATCGCCGAAGACAGTCCTGCCGCAGCGTTGCTGGTGTACGAACGCATCGAGCATGCGGCGGCGTTGTTGGGTTCGGAACCACAGATGGGCCGTCCCGGCCGGGTTGCCCTCACGAAGGAACTCCCGGTCCCGCGCATACCGTTCACCCTGGTCTACCGGGAAAAGGGCAACATTCTTCAAGTCGTGCATTGTCTGCATCAGAGACGTAGATATCCTTGAATAGAAATGGATCCTGTTTGGCGATTGCCTGTCACCCAAACACGCCATGGATGAACCATTCTTCCCCGCCGGTTCTCTGCTTGAAAATCCATAACTTCGCCCCGGACTCGTCGCGGGCGATGAAGTAATCGCGCCTGACGTCGAAGTCGTCCCACCAGCCGGATTCGATGCGCTCCGGCCCGTCCAGCAGCGTGAGCGGGCCGTTTCTCTGTGGCAGATTTTCGCTGGCTTTCAACGGCAGCGGTCTGGGCAGCAGCCACAGCGGGCGATAGGGTGCATCGGCGTCGTGGCGATCGCGTACCTGCGTGCTCTTGCCGGCCAGTCGTGTCTTGCGAAACGCGAGTTCGGGGCGATGGTCGGGATGCGCTTCGAGTCCGTACACGGCCTCCGGGCCGAGACGTGCGCGTAAATGCTCGATCACTCGCCAGCGTTCTTCAGGATCGGCGGGGGCGTCTGCAAACAAAGATTGGTTGCGCGCGGCAAGCGGTCGGGTTTCCCCGGCGGCGAGCGCAAGGGTTTCCACTGCTTCGGGCAATGCGACGGTGGCAAGTTTTTCCCGCAGCAGCGTGAGCAGGTGATCGGGATCGCGGTTGGGGGCGGACAGGCCGATGACCACGCGGGTAGATCGACCGGCCTGGTGCCCGAGATCAAGATGCAGGCGGGTGGCGCCGAGCTGGCGCAGACGCAGGAACCCCGTCAGGTCGAGGATCAGCCGCTTGGCGGCAAACAGCAGCGGTTCGGTTTCCTGCACCGGTGCCGGCAGTTCGAGTGCAGCGTCGTAACGCGCCGGCAGTACAAACGGCTGGCGTGGATCGGGCAGATTGCCAAGCGCGCGGTCGATCTCGTCCAGCAGGCCCTGGCCGAAACGACGCGCCACGCCGTCGCGCGGCAGTTGCAGGCATTGGCCAAGGGTGCGCACACCCATTCCCGCCAGCGCAGCGAGGGTGTTCGCGGGTTGGTCGAGGCATTGCAGACGCAGCGGCGCCAGCGCGCGCCGCAGTGCGTGGCGATCCTGGATCGCGGTGGTGATGCCGGCGCGGGCGAGCAGCAGCGCGCCACCCGGCGTGGGCGCAGCGGTGACGACTGCCTGATAACCCAGCTCGCGCAGTCCGGCGCGGATGCGCCGCCCCAGCGGGCGCAGGCCGCCGAACAGGCGCAGGCAGCCGTCGATTTCGATCAGTATCTCTTGAGTGGATGCGAGGTTCACCGTGGGGGTGAACTGCATTGCCCACAGCGCCACGCCCTCCAGCGCGCGGGTTTCCCTGTTGTGGTCGAACGTGGAAAGTTTCAGTTCCGGCGCCAGCGCAAAAGCCGCCGAGACCAGCATTTCCGGACGCACACCGGCATCGAGCGCGGCGGTGTTGCACGACATCACCCGCGGCCGATTGCCCGCATCCTGTATTGCCAGCGGCCCGTGCGATGCCACGCCACGCAGTTGCAACTGCAGTGACAGGTCGGGAAGACGGATCGCGGCCCACAGCATGGCGGAGAATTCTTAATAGAGAAAAAAATCAAGGAAAATCTTGAACCACGGAGGACACAGAGGACACGGAGGAAAGGCAAGAGCAAACAACATTCTCGGGTGAAAACCTTCATTGGCTGATGATGCATCGCAGTGAAAGTGAACGGCGCAGGCTTGCGAACAGTTGCGCTGCTTTTAACTCCCGTTTGCCTTTCCTCGGTTTAGTTTTTCCTCCGTGTCCTCTGTGTCCTCCGTGGTTCAAGGTTTGTTTCTAGTGATGTCGATTGACTGCATGATTGCGCTCGACGTCGAGCAGCAGTGTCGGTGTCAGGCCACTGCCGCGGCGCTTGAGGATTTTTACCACCAGCCGGTTCTGGCTGCCGCCCAGCCGGATGCGCAGCGGTGCGGGTGAGGAGGGCGCGGCGCGCGAAGCATCGCCGAACAGCGCGGCGAAGCTGCCGCCTTCCTCGGCAGCCAGTTGCAACCGGCGCAGGCCACGCTCGTCCAGCGTATGCGGCCACACCAGCACCGCAGAACAGTTGCCGGCGCGCAGGCTTTGTTCCGTCGCCCACATCGTGTCCTTGTCCGACTGCGTGTTCACCACCACCAGCTTCGACAACTGCACCCCGCGCGCGGCGAGCGCCGGCGCGTAGGGAATCCAGCGGGGCGCGATCAGCATCAACCAGCCGGCCGCGGCGGACAACTTCGCCAGTGCGGGAATGAACAGCGACAACTCGCCGATGCCCGCGCGTTCGTTCAATACCTCCGCGATCGCGCCGCGCGGCCAGCCGCCGCCGGGCAGTTCGCGATCCAGGGTGGCGAAACCGGTCGCGATGCTCGGGAGCGCCACCCGTGCCGGCTCGCTCCCGCGCCAGATGGCAGGACTTTGCAGCAGCGTTTGCAGGGCGGAGGACATGAGTTCGGTGGCAAGTGACGGGTGACAAGAAATCAGTGAAGGCGTGAAGGGCAAAGAAGAACCTTAAGGAAACACCGAATAAGTGTCTTCCCCGCACAGGCGGGGAACCAGATGTCCTTGAAAAACCTGGATTCCCGTTTTCACGGGAATGACAATTTGGGACTTATTCAGTGTTTCCTTAACGCAAAGCCTGCCCCCGGCTCCGAACGGGGGGTGCAGATACTCCACGTGCGTAGCATGTCGGGTATCTGCACCAAGCATTTTTACTGATACCGGGCGGCTGGTTCGTTCGCCGACACATTACGGGCGGGGAATCGCGAGGGTGGCGCGGGAATTTTCCCCATGCGCGCGAGCCGGGCTTCGATGGCCCATTTGCTGCGCTGATGGGTCTGCGCGAGTTCCTCGATCGATCGGCCCGAGTCGTAAGCTGTGCTCAAACGGGCGTCTTCTTCCTCTGACCAGGGCTGGCCGGCTTTTCCGGGCGCGGGTTTGCCGGGCTTGTCTGAGCGGGGCTTTTCCGGTGCCGCGACTTGCTGCGACGGCACTTGTGGGGAGTGCTGCTCCAGTGTGCGGATCGCGACGAACAATGCGCGGAGGGTGTCCGGATGCTGGTACGCGTTGTCCGCCGCGAACGGTTTGCCGCTGCCGGGATCGATGCCATCGGCCAGGGACTTGAGAATCTCTACGCTTCTTGCTGCTTCCATGATGATCTCCTGAATGGATAAGGTTGACGGAACGACTGATGCGTCCACCTGTGCGAAGTGGTTGCGACGGGGGTGTTTTTATTCACTCCTCTTCGTGGAATTTCATTGATGTGCCGAGATTGCACATGTCGGAAAAGGTCATGCTTCTGCGTGGATTCATGGGTGAGGGCTTCTTATGGAATATGTCGCCGTGACATGGGCGCAGGGTTCAGCATTCCCGCCCGAAAAAAGATGAGCTTCCAGGAAAGCGATGGATTTCCCTTTGCGCAGAATCCGTGCGACAGCAGTCAGATCACCTGCCCCGGCAATACGAAAGAACGATACGTTGAGGTTGACGAGAGCAGCGAAAATCTCCTTGCCGTAAAACGCATGCACACAGGCATACATGGCGGTATCCGAGAATCCCATCATGACCGGACCGGAGAGCACGGTTTGCCCAGATCCCACGGGAAGGTCGTGACTCGCATAGCTGTCGAGAACCGGGAGGCGTATTCGCAAAAAATCCTGCCCGATTTCTTCGATAATTTCGTTGCGATGATCAACCACTGGAAGATTTTTCTCCAGAAGTTGCAGCAACTGGATCGGGGTTGGCGTGTCCACAACCACTTCACCCAATCTTCCCGTTCCGGACAATCCCCACCGCCAGCCCTTCGATCTCGAACTGTTCATCCCGCGCATCCACGTCGATCGGGTCGAAGTCCGGGTTTTCGGGCAGCAACTGGATCTGGTTGCCCTGGCGCTTGAGGCGCTTGACGGTGACGTCGTTGCCCAGTCGCGCAACGATGATCTGGCCGGAGCGCACCTCGCGGGTGCTGTGTACCGCCAGCAAGTCGCCGTCGAGGATGCCGGCGTCGCGCATGCTCAGCCCACGCACCTTTAATAAGTAATCGGCGTGCGGGCTGAACAGGTGACGGTCCAGTTGGTAGCGCGCCTGGACATTGGCTTCGGCCAGGATCGGGCTGCCGGCGGCGACCCGTCCGATCAGGGGCAGGCCGAAGTTCTTTTTCAGCCGGATGCCACGCGAGGCGCCGGGCAGGAGTTCAATGTGGCCTTTCTTTTCCAGCGCCCGGAGATGGTCTTCGGCGGCGTTGGCGGAACTGAAACCGAAGATCTTGGCAATCTCGGCCCGGGTCGGCGGGAAACCGGTCTTTTTAAGAAAGTCGTTGATCAGGCGAAGGATTTCGGCTTGACGGGGGGTGAGATCTTCCATCTGGGGTGCCTCCGGGGCAGGGGTTTTCAGTAGCTGTGATTATATACAGCTACTGATGGCTTGCAAGCCCATCCCGGCCGCCGCATGCCTGCTTTCCCGTGACCACCCCAGGGAGAAATGTGTTGTCGAACCTGGCAATAAATTGGTGCATGGCGATTGTGCGACCGCACAACGTCGGTGCGCGCGCAGCCCGAACCTGCATTGTCAGGGTTCGATGAAAACCATCCCAAAGCCCTGATTAAGAATGCATTGCAGAGAATTTGTCAGCCGTGGCACAGCAGTTGCGATAAGGGTTGGCGCGGCTGCAATGCAATACGTCGCAAACAGGATTGCGCAAATTGCCGGTGGTATTTCGGTGCAGTCATTGTTCAACCATTTTTGCAGGGAGTCTCTAATGAATCGCAGGAATCTTTTGAAATCGCTGATCGCGGCGGCATTTTCGGCGATGGCGGTGACGGCAACGGCGGCAGATACCATCAAGGTTGGTGTTCTGCATTCGCTGTCCGGGACCATGGCCATTTCCGAGACGGCGCTGAAAAACACCGCACTGATGGCCATCGAGGAAATCAACGCCAAGGGTGGTTTGCTGGGCAAGCAGCTGGAGCCCGTGGTGGTGGACCCGGCTTCCAACTGGCCGTTGTTCGCGGAGAAGGCC
>JBJXFN010000040.1:0-44805 GCA_046155535.1 Burkholderiales bacterium | reverse complement strand
TCCCACTGCGACTTGCCGGATGCCGACATGGTGGCAAGGGTGCGTCCGTGGAAGCCATGTTCCATGGTGATGATTTCGAATGCGCCGTGACGGTGTTTGGCGCCCCATTTTCGGGCCAGCTTGATTGCGCCTTCGTTGGCTTCGGCGCCGCTGTTGGCAAAGAATACGCGCCCCAGGCCGCTTGCAGCAGTCAGTTTTTGCGCGAGTTCGATGGCCGGCCGGTTGTAGAACGCGGGGCTGGGATTGAGCAGCAAAGCGGACTGCCGGCCGAGCGCCGCGGAGACTTCCGGCGGCGAGTGACCCAGGCAGTTCACCGCCCAGCCCTGCACAAAATCCAGATATCGGCGACCTGCGTGGTCGGTCATCCAGCTGCCATGGCCTTCGACAAAGACCAGCGGCGGGCGCTTGGTGATCTCCATCAGCGCGTCGAACCCGAATTGTGATTGATCAGGCATGTTTGTCTCCGCAATATAAAAATGGCCACGAAAGTTTCTCGTGGCCATCGGTGGGGTGAAAGTCAGCTCCGCCGTTCAACAAGAGGGCGCACGAGTTCGGCTCCGCGGATCGCGGAGGCTACTGAAACGGCGTCGGCTTGCCAGGTTCCGGAACATGGCGGGATTCTTCCTTTGGCACGCTGTTCTGTCAAGCATCGACACACTAGCGAAGCACGGAAGAGGCTTCGGCCTCTCGGATCACCATCTCGACATCTTCAGGAAGCATCAGTCTGCGTGCTTCGAGGCTTTTTGCCGCCTCGGCGACCTTGCGCACGTAGTTCTCGTGCGTGCCGTAGAGTGTTTCCAGCGCGGGACGCGGGTCGCGCGCCGCATAGGCCTGCGCCTGGGTGCGTGCCAGGGGGATTGAGGAGCCCAGCAGGTCGCAAAGATCCGGACCGCCAAATTCCTTAGTGCGAGTATTCCAGCCCAGCAGGGTGGCCACCGGGACTTCCACGAACGGGTGGCGGATCCCGGCAATGTCGTTGCCGAGGGAATCGACCTGCGGAACCAGGATCTTGTGGGAGGAGTGCGGCTGCGGAATCAACATGTCGATCACGCCGGCATTCATCTTGACCCGCGGCCCGTAATCGCGGTCTCCGGAGCCGTTGAACAGTCCTTCGTAGGTCAGGCCCGGAATTTTCGGCAATTTGAGCTGCGAGGGTTCGACCAAAGTCTGTTCGGCGATCTTCGGCACCTGGGTGTCGGGCGGAGCGGTATTGGTCTTGACCCATTGTTCCAGGGCGACGATGAGCGCGCGCAGGATCGGACCCGGGTGGGTAGTGTTGGTCCATTGCTCGCATTGCCGGTTGGCGATGCCGCGGTTTGGCGGATCGCCTTTGAACCCCCCGTGTTGCAGGCTGGAAAGCAGGTAGCGGCGCACCCTGTGTGATTCGTTGAAGTCCATCTTTCCGCCTTCGCTGGCTCCGGTGAGCGAAGCTCGGAACTGCCAGTATTCGTTCGACGTATCGGTGTGCAGGATTTTCGGATCCGTGGAGGGGCGCTTGAGAATGCCGTCCGGTACCCGGTTGAAGGGGTTGATGCGCACCGAATATTGCCGCGGGAAGTTGGTGTCCGGCACAAATCGTTCGCGGTGCTGCTGGGTGAACGCGTTGGGCTGCGCGAACCGATAGTTCAGAAACAGTTTCTGCACCCCGGCCACGTGAATGTGCATGCCCGCGCACACCTGGCGCTCCTTCTCGTCGACGTTAAATCCCTGGTAGAGAAAATCGCGCAGATACATGCCAGACGAAGAGATGCCCACACAAAGCGTCGTCTTGATGCCATGGACCGGGTTGGCATTTCCGGCCGCGTCTTTTTCGTCGTTCTTCAAGAACGACACGAAATCGCGCGTGGTCAGATAACCCAGTCCCATCACTGGCGATCCGGTGGCGCGGTACAACAAATGGTAATTGTTGGCATTGACGAAGCCATTCTTTAGACAGATATGCTCCACGCTGGGTCGGCCCGGCCAGCCCTCGGGACAATCGGCGAACGCCCAATCTTCATCGGGAACCGCTTCTCCGCGCGGGATTTCCGGTCCGCCCAGACGGGGCGAATCGCTGGTGAGGACATACAGCTCCGCCTGTGCCTGTTTCTTGTCGGTCGATACGACGGGATAGGATTTGAAGGCCGGGCCGCCGGAAAGCGGCAGGGAAAAAGGAGTGCCGCCGTTGAAATTCCGGTCGGAAAATTCGGTGAGGATCCGTTCGCTCACCGGCTTGCCCTGGTCCCGCGCTATTGGAAAGTCCACAGTCAGGCGGTGATCCCCCGGCGCGATGTCGGCACCCCAGCCCACCCAGGCGATGACGTGGCCGCGCTCTAACAGGAAGCCATTACCGAAGTCGCGCGCGGCGATCGGGTTGTTCATGCTGGCGTCAGAGGCGGTGTCCTGAAGGCGGCCAAACAATACTTTGCGGCCCCGGTTGTTAACGTCGAACAACAAGGTTCCGGAGGACTTTTGCATGTCCACCGGTTTCAAAATCACCATGTCGGCTGAGAATTCGACCGTATTGCGCGCGTTGAGCGGCGCGCGGTCGATGTCGAACACGACCGCATTTCTTTCCACGAGCGGATCGGCCTCGAAATAGGCCCGTCCAGTCAGTTTTTCATAGGCGCCTGCATCGCCGAAAGTCATGCCCTCCGCAACCACTTCGCGTTGGGTGATCTCGATCCTCGTCAACTTCGCGTCGGCAGTGGTGGCTGCGGCCAGATATACAAACAGGGTCAAAAGGCAAAAGGCGCGGATCGGCAGCATGAATTCCTCGGTCGGAGTGGGATGGCGCACATTGGACGATGCTGCAAGTCCTGGACGGCCGCAGGCACCGGGGGCGCTACAATATCGCAGTTTGACGCGTTGGGCGAGGGTGGTGACGAGTGACAGGTGACGAGTGCCGAGAAAAACCTTGTGGCCAGGCAGGCAATCTTTGAATGCTAAAACGAGCAATAATCTATTTCAATGACTGAAAGAGTTATCAATATGGATGTGAACTTGACCCGTCACCCGTCACCCGTCACTTGTCACGAAATTCCCAAAGCCCGCCACCCGTCACCTGTAACTCGTTACGGCTTTAGTGTCACTCGTCACGAGGTGGTCGTATGACGGCGACCCTGATTGACGGTGTTGTGGTGTCCAAAATTCTTCGCGCACAGTGGCGTCTTCGTGTTGACGCGCTCAAGGCGCGTGGTGTCAGGCCCGGCCTTGCGGTGATTCTGGTTGGCGAAAATCCCGCTTCCCAGGTTTACGTGCGCAACAAGGTGAAGGCCTGCGTCGAAATCGGTATGTATTCCGAAGTGCATACCTTCCGATCTGATGTGCCAGAGGTTGCTGTTCTGGAAAAAATTGCGGCGCTCAACCGCGATCCGGGCATTCACGGCATCCTGGTGCAATTGCCGCTGCCCCCGCAGGTCGACAACACTCGGGTGCTGGAAGCCATTGCGGTGGAAAAGGATGCGGACGGATTTCATCTCTACAATCTGGGCGCTTTGGTCACCGGCGGCACGGTGTTTCCGCCATGCACGCCGTTTGGGGTGATGAAGTTGCTTGACCACTATCACATTCCGATCGAAGGCAGCAACGCCGTGGTGATCGGCCGCAGCAACATCGTCGGCAAACCCATGGCGCTGATGCTTCTTGCGCGCAGTGCGACTGTGTCAATTTGCACTTCCAGAACCCGCGATCTGCGGCAGTACACCAAACTTGCGGATATTCTGGTGGTGGCCACCGGCAGGCCCAAAATGATTGCCGGCGATATGCTCAAACCCGGTGCCGTTGTTGTTGACGTGGGCATCAATCGGTTGCCGGACGGAAAGCTGGCGGGGGACGTCGATTTCGAAAGTGCGAGTGCGGTGGCTTCCTACATCACGCCAGTTCCCGGTGGCGTGGGGCCGATGACCATCACCATGTTGCTGGGAAATACAGTCGAGGCCGCGGAACGTCTGGTTGAGCAACATGTCCACGCGCGCGCCGAAAAAATAAACGCAGAAGTGCTTCCCTGAAGCGGGGCGACCCGAATTTTCCGCCGTCGCGCTTTTCGCAAAGAGAAATTTTCCCAAGCCCGTCTCATGGACCTGTCAAACCGGTTGTCATGATTCGGAGCGGCACACATCGCGGGTGTTCACAATCGCGGCAGAGAAATTCCCATGTTTCACTGGACTAAACGCTGGTTTGGCAAGCTTCTGTCCGCCGCACAGCGGATCGTTTTCCGGCTGGGGGGGCGTCCGTCGGGGCGATGGGTGGAAGGCAGTTTCTCGGATCGCGACAGGCGTTTTCTTTTCTCCCTGGTTCCGCAATCCGGACGGACCTACCATTTGCATCTGCCCGGCGGATACTCCAGGGCGCGCCAATGGCCGCTGCTGGTGATGCTCCATGGTTGCAAGCAGGATGCACGAAATTTTGCTGCCGGCACCCGAATGAACCGTATCGCGGATCGAGAAGGGTTTCTGGTGCTCTATCCGGAACAGAAAAGATTGGCCAATGCGTTCCGTTGCTGGAACTGGTTCGATCGGTCCGTTCAGAACGGCGAAGGGGAGGCGGCCTTGATTGCGGGAATGGTGCGGGCAGTGACTGCCGAATACGCGGTCGATCCCTCCCGAGTGTATATCGCGGGCATGTCGGCGGGTGCGGCGCTGACCAGCGTCATGGTCAGTTGTCATGGAGAATTATTCGCAGCTTGTGCGATGCACTCCGGACTGATGCACCGGGCGGCCGACTCGGCTGGCGATGCAATGCGAGCCATGGAGAACGGGTCGCTGGTCTCGCCGGAAACGGTGGCGCGTCAGGTGATGGCGAACAGGGAGTTCACATTTGTGCCTGCACTGGTAATTCACGGAACCAGGGATGATGTAGTGCATCCGTCCAATGCCGATCAGACCATTGCCCAATTCATGGCCATGGCGAGGGGTATCGGCGAAACCAGCGAAGCCCTCGTCGAATCGGTGCGCCGCGTGACGCACGGAGGTACCCGACCCTGCGAGATCCGCGATTTTCGCAGCGCCGAAACGTTGATGGTTCGGAAGGTTCTTATCGAAGAATTGCGCCACGCCTGGAGCGGTGGCGATGCACAATATGCGTTTAATGACGCAAGAGGGCCGGATGCCAGCCTGATGATCTGGGAATTCGTGTCCACATTCGAGCGGCGGGAGCTTGCGATTGCCGCTTCTTCCGCTTCAATGTTGGGTACGAAGCAGTGAATGCGGCGCGCGGTTTGTTGCCAACATGACTTCGCACGTTGGGCTGGTTGCGAGGCGACAAGGCAGCGCTGGCATTACAAGGGGCATTGGCACAGGAAATGACGCGTGAGGCCGGATTTTTCTGTTGAAAATCCCCTTGACCATTGACCTGTGCAGTGTATATTGCTGACTCGCAAGTCATTTAGTTTCTTTCTCCATGATGACCCCCACCCAAACACACGATCGACGCTGGACGCGTCGCAAGCAGGCGCGCCCGGCAGAATTGATGGCGGCAGCGCTGGACTTATTCGTCGAACGAGGATTTGCCGCCACCCGGCTGGACGATGTCGCAGCACGGGCCGGGGTGAGCAAAGGAACGTTGTATCTGTATTTTTCCAGCAAGGAAGAGTTGTTCAAAGCCGTCATCCGCTCCGGCATCGTGCCTTTGATCGAGCGCGGAGAGCGTCAATTGGAGGAGCACCAGGGAACGGCGGCCGAACTGCTGCGCGATCTGGTGTTTGGCTGGTGGGTCGCGGTGGGCGATACCAAGCTGGGCGGCATTCCGAAACTGATGTTTTCCGAATGCCGGAATTTTCCGGAGATCGGGAAGTTTTATTATGAGGAAGTGATCTGTCGAGGCCATCATTTGATTCAAAGTGTCCTTGCCGCGGGAATGAAAAGCGGGGAGTTCCGGCGGATGGACGCAGAACATGCCATGCGCATCGTTCTGGCGCCGCTGGTATTTCTGCTTCTGTGGCAGCATTCATTCGATTTTTGCGACACGGCGCGCATCGAGCCCGAGAGGTATCTGGACCAGCACCTCGACATGATCGTCAATGGACTGGCGCTGCGTGGCGCGCAATCGGGAAAATCCATGGGCACGGCAAAAATCATCGCGATCGGAAAAAAACGGAGGAAAAAATGAAACGTTTGTGCGTGTTGTTGTTGCTGCTTGTTTCGGTGCCGGGATGGGCTGAAGATCTGATGTCCCTGTACCGGACAGCCCAGATCCAGGATGCCGTGTATGCGGGGGCAAAGGCCCAGTACCTTGCAGCACAGGAGAAAATGGCGCAGGCACGAGCGGGTCTTCTCCCCAGCGTGAACTTCGAGGCCGGCGCCAATTACCTCACAATCGACTCGGACTATGATAGTCAGACATTCCCTTCCGGCAGTCGCGACTTTTACGACTACAACCTGGGCGTGAAAGTGACCCAGCCGTTGTACCGCAAGGTGAACAGCCTGAATCAGGACCAGGCCAAGATTTCGGTGCGGCAGGCGGAAAACCAGTTGAGTGTGGCTGCGCAAGACCTCATGACCCGGGTTGCCCAGGGGTATTTCGACGTTCTGCTGGCACGCAATAACCTTGACACCGTGGGCGCACAAAAACGGGCGGTGGCGGAGCAGCTCGAGCAGGCGAAGCGCAATTTCATCGTGGGAACGGCCACCATCACTGATTCGCGCGAAGCCCAGGCACGTTTCGACCTGGTGGTAGCGCAGGAACTGGTTGCGCAGAACGATCTCGAAGTCAAGCTCCGCAGCCTGGAGCAGATTGTCGGCAAGCCGGTGTCGGAGCCGGTGGGACTGCGATTGCCGATCAGTCTTTCCCCGCCCACCCCGGCGAACATGGAAGCCTGGGTCGAGCAGGCGTATCAAAGCAGCCTGCAGGTGGCGCTCGCCCAGCAGAATCTGGAACTGTCCACGCAGGAGCTCAAAAAGGCTGACGCAGGACATGGCCCGACCTTGGATGCGGTGGGTTCGCTCAATCATACCTACGCCAGTTCATCGGCGCAGGGCATTGGCAGTGAAATTCAGTCTCTTGTGGTGGGCGTGCGCCTGAATATCCCGCTCTATGAGGGTGGTGCCGTCAATTCACGGGTGCGGGAAGCCGCCGCCAATCAGGAGAGGGCGCGTCAGGACCTGGTCAATGTCCGCCGCAGCGTGGCCCTTGCCACGCGGCAGGCCTACCTCGGTGTGACCTCCGGGTTGGCACAGGTCGTTGCCTTCGAGCAGGCGGTTGCCTCCACGCGTCTGCAACGCGAATCGACCAAACTCGGGCAGGAGGTGGGCGTGCGCACGGCCGTGGATGTTCTCAATGCCGACCAGCAGCTGGCGGAGGCACAGAGAAATCTCGCGCAGTCGCTCTACGGCAGCATCGTCAATCAACTCAAGCTCAAGGCGGCGGTGGGCAAGCTCGCGGAAAGCGACCTCGCTGACGTCAACCGGCTGCTGAAGGCGGATCCGCAGTGACAAGGCAATATCGTCGCGCAAATTCTCGGGCAGCCATACTGCTGTCCGTGGGTTGGCTTGCGGCGGTGCAGCTGGCGGGTTGCCAGCGCGAGACGCGGCGGTCCTTCGAGGGGGTGGCTGAAGCCGAAGTCGTGCGCCTCGCTGCGCCGGTGGCGGGAAACCTGACGCGGCTGGATGTGGCGCGCGGTGCCCGCGTGGAGGCCGGTCGTCAATTGTTTTCGCTTGCGGACCCGGCGGAAGAGTCCGCGCGCGAAAGTGCTGTCAGTCGAATGCGACAAATCGAAAAAACCGGCGGCGGCGAGTCAACGATGCAAAGCGGGGAGCTGGAGGAATTGAAGGCGCAGATTGCGCAGTCCGCCTGGCGACTCGAAATGAAATCTGCGCAGGCACCGGTCAGCGGTGTGGTGATCGAGACACTGTATCGCCAGGGCGACTGGGTGCCGGCCGGCGCGGCGGTCGTAACCCTGTTGCCCGTCGATCAAATCCGGGTGCGTTTCGAGGTGCCGTTGTCGGTGGCCAACGGGTTGCAAAGTGGTCATCGTGTGAGCGTCACCTGCGCAGGGTGCGAGTCGCCGTTGACCGGCAGCGTGATGCATGTTTCTTCGTTTGCCACCCCGGCTTCATTCAGCAGCGACAGCACGGCATTGCGATATGTGGTGGAAGCGCGTCCAGATCCGGGCCAGAGCGCCGTGCTCGAGCCTGGAAGGGCTGTCATGATTCATCTTTGATTGCCTGCGTTCAGGATGAGAATTTTCCATGAGTGACCTGCGACGTCTGATTCTTCTGCTGGGCGGAATGGCAATTGTCATGTGCTCGGGCTGCCAGAAGAAACCGGAGGTCGCGCCTGAGCCGAGGTTGGTGAACGTGGTAAAGGTAGCAATGGAAGAGGCGAGCGGTGCAGTGTCTTATTCGGGGGAAGTGCGCGCGCGTTATGAAACCAGCGTCAGCTTCCGGATTCCGGGCAAGGTGGTCGCGCGCAATGTCGAAGTCGGCAGCACGGTGCGCAAGGCAGAAGTGCTGGCGCGGGTGGACCCTGTGGATCAGCGGCTCAATGCGCGCGCGGCGCAGTCGCAACTGGCGGCGGCGCGATCGGAATACGATCAGATTAAGGCCGAAGTGGAACGTTATGCGGATCTGCACCAGAAGGGATTTGTCAGCAAGGCGGAATACGATCGCCGCGTGAGCGGCGTGGAAGTGGCCAAGGCCAGACTGGATCAGGCACGGGCCCAACTTGCGGTGACGCAAAACCAGACGGCTTACACGGAACTGATCGCCGATCAGCCCGGGGTGGTCACCGCGATTCAGTTTGAGGTGGGTCAGGTGGTCGCGGCCGGTCAGGGACTGCTCAAAATTGCCCGGGACGGTGAACGGGAAATCGTCATTAATATTCCGGAGAATCGGCTGGCAGAACTGGGCCAGTCCACGGAAATCGGCATCTCGCTGTGGGCCGATCCGGGGAAAACCTATCGTGGAAAAGTTCGCGAGGTGAGCCCTGCCGCCGATCCGGTGACGCGCACCTATGCTGGAAAAATCACTGTATTGGACGCGGACGCGCAAATGAAGCTTGGCATGACCGCCAACGTTTTCCTGAAAGGCATTCGCCGGGGCGGCGTGATGCTGCTGCCCGCGACCGCGTTGTTTCAGGATAATGGCAAAGCCGCGGTGTGGGTGGTGGATCCAACAAGCAACCAGGTGAAATTGGTTCCGGTGGAAGTCGGACAATATCTGGAGGACCGTGTGACCATCTCCGCGGGTCTTCGCAACGGCGACGTGGTGGTCCGAGCCGGCGTTCACAAGCTTTTTGCAGGAGAGAAAGTCCGTTTTGCACCGGGGCTGCCCGGTTCCGGGGGAAAGTGAAGCGTTTCAATCTTTCGGAATGGGCCCTGGGGCACCAGTCACTGGTGCTCTTTTTTATGCTGGCGCTGTTTGCCGCCGGCATATTTTCGTATTTGCGGCTCGGCCAGGCCGAAGACCCTGAGTTCACGTTCAAGCTGATGGTCGTGCGCGCGTTCTGGCCCGGCGCCTCTCCATCCCAAGTGGAACAGCAGGTCACCGAAAGGCTGGAGAAAAAACTTCAGGAAACCCCTTATCTGGACAACATCCGCTCTTTCAGCAAGGCGGGAGAAACCACGGTTTTCGTCACCCTCAAGGATTCCACACCGCCGAGTGAAGTGGCCGGGGTCTGGTACACCGTACGCAAGAAAATCGGGGATATGCGTCACACGCTTCCTGCGGACACCATCGGCCCATTTTTCAACGACGAATTCGGCGATGTTTTCGGCAATATCTACGCTTTCGTCGGAGACGGATTCTCGTACGCGGAACTCAAGCAAAAAGTCGAGGAAATTCGCAAGCAGGTTTTGCGCGTGCCAAACGTCGCGAAGGCGGAATTAATCGGCGAGCAGGAAGAAAAAATCTTTATCGAGATTTCGCATCGCAAACTTGCCACGCTGGGCATCGATCCCCTGGCGATCGTGGACATCTTGCAGGCGCAGAACGCCATGTTGCCCGCCGGCAAGATCGATACCCGCGCGGACAGGATATTTCTGCGGGTGTCCGGGAGTTTCGATTCGGTCGAAAGTGTGCGTGAGATCGGCATCGAGGCTGGCGGACGGCTGTTCCGCCTGGGCGACATTGCGCGGGTGTTCCGCGGATACGTGGACCCGCCAGGACAGAAAGTCCGGTACATGGGGCAGGAAGCGATTGCCCTGGCAGTGTCGATGGCCAAGGGGGGCGATATCCTGGAACTCGGGAAGGCGCTGGATGCGGCGTTCGACGGGATCAAGCGGCAACTCCCGGTCGGCATCGAAGTGCATCAGTATTCCAACCAGCCTCAGGTGGTGAAGCGCTCGGTCGATGAATTCATGACTACCCTCCTGGAAGCAGTGGTAATCGTCCTGGCGGTGAGTTTTTTCAGCCTCGGGTTCCGTACCGGCTTGGTGGTCGCGCTTTCCATTCCCCTGGTATTAGCCGTCACCTTTTTGGCGATGAGTATTTTCGGAATAGACCTTCAGCGCATTTCCCTGGGGGCGCTCATCATTGCACTGGGTTTGCTGGTGGACGATGCCATCATTTCGGTCGAGATGATGGCTGCCAAAATGGAGCAGGGCATGGAGAGGGCCCAGGCCGCCAGTTTCGCCTACAGCTCTACGGCGTTTCCGATGCTCACGGGCACGCTGATCACGGCCGCCGGCTTCATGCCGGTGGGTTTTGCAAAGTCCTCAGCCGGCGAATACACCTTTTCGATTTTTGCGGTGGTGACCATAGCCCTGCTGGTGTCCTGGGTGGTGGCCGTCCTGTTCACGCCTTATCTGGGGTACAAGATTTTGCCGGACTACAAGGCCCTTCCCGGACATGGGCAGGAAATCTACGACAAGCCTTTCTACCGCAGATTCCGAAAAATGGTGGATGCCTGTGTCCACTGGCGCAAGACTGTGATCCTGGTAACGGTGATCGCGTTCCTGCTGTCGATTTTCGGGTTCCAATTCGTGCAGCAGCAGTTTTTCCCCTCCTCCAACCGGCCAGAAATCGTGGTGGATTTGTGGTTGCCCCAGGGCAGTTCCTTCCAGGCCACTGAAATCCAGGTCAAGCGCTTGGAGGAAAAGTTGAAGAACGATCCGAATATCGTGAATTTCGTTGCCTATGTCGGTAATGGGAGCCCGCGCTTTTATCTGCCGCTGGACCAACAATTGGCGCATGCGAACTTTGCCCAGTTTGTCGTTGTGACCAGCGACAACAATGCCCGTGAAGTGGTAGTAGAAAAAATCGAGCGACTGCTGGAGGAGGAGTTCACCTTGTTGCGCGGCCGCGTGAACCGGCTGGAAAACGGGCCGCCGGTCGGATACCCGGTGCAGTTCCGGGTAATGGGAGACGACATTGCCACGCTGCGCAATATTGCATCGCAGGTCGCAACTGTCGTTCGTGCGGATCCCAATGCCAGGAACGTACATCTGGACTGGAACGAGCAGGTCAAGACGGTCCGCCTCGTGATCGATCAAAACAAGGCCCGCGTCATCGGCATCAGCTCTCAGGGACTATCCAATGTGTTGAACTACATTCTGGCCGGTTCCGGTGTCACGCAATATCGCGAACGCGACGAGTTGATCGAGGTGATGGCCCGGGCGGAAGCCGGCGAAAGATTGGATCCAGGACGTTTGGCCGAAATCAATGTGCCCACCCAGTCGGGCAAATGGGTTCCTCTGGCGCAGATCGCCAGCATCGAATACGGTTTCGAGGAAGGCATCGTCTGGCGGCGCAATCGGCAACCGAGCATCACCGTGCGTGCGGACATTCGTGGAGATGTCCAGGCGCCGGTGGTTTCCAAACGCATCGATCCGGGGCTGGAGCCATTGCGCACGAAATTGCCGCCGGGCTACCAGATCGAAATGGCGGGCGCGATCGAGGAAAGCGCCAAAGGGGAAAGTTCCGTGATTGCGGTCATGCCGATGATGCTGGTTGTGGTGCTCACACTGCTGATGATCCAGCTGCAGAGTTTTCAGAAGACTTTGATGGTGCTGATGACCTCGCCGCTCGGCTTGATCGGCGTGGTCATCATCCTTCTGACCTGGAACGTGCCGTTCGGCTTCGTGGCCAATCTTGGCGTGATCGCCTTGTTCGGCATGATCATGCGCAATTCCGTGATTCTGGTGGATCAGATCGAGCAGGACATCCGTGCCGGACAACCGCAATGGGAAGCCATTGTGGATGCGACTGTTCGACGTTTCCGGCCGATTGTCCTGACCGCGCTGGCCGCAGTGCTGGCGATGATCCCGCTTTCCTCGAGCAATTTCTGGGGACCGATGGCCGTGGCTATCATGGGCGGGTTGGTTTCGGCCACTGTACTGACATTGTTCTTTGTTCCCGCGCTCTACGCGGCCTGGTTTCGAGTGAAGAAGCCGGTCTGATGGGACTTTCTCAGAGCATCACTCTGTCTCTTCGCGAATTCGCCGAGCGCAAGCGCCCAAATGGTTATTGAGTGCGACTGCGCGACGGCCTGAGGACCGCCGTCTGGGGGGCCTTGGGGGCGGACCATGCGGCAAACCACGATCAGCGATGGCAAATGGCAATCACTGACCCGTGGCCTGTGTATGGTCTGCGCCCTTCCGGGCACCTCGGGGAGGGGAACGTCATTTCTGCGTGGAGAGCCAGGTACGGTACTCTGCCTGGGTCTTTTCATTCGGCGGATAAACGCCAACGATGCTGTCGCCATTCTCAATGCGTTGCCGGATGTAGGCTTCGATCCGGTCTTGCTCGAAGGCGTCATGCGCCACTTCTTCTGCAATCGCGGCTGGCAGAATGACTATACCGTCTGGGTCGCCGATGATCATGTCGCCGGGAAAAACGGCGACACCACCGCACGCGATAGGAACCTGGGCGTCGACGGCGATCATGCTGGCATAACTGGGTGGTGCGGCGTTGCCGCGCGCGAACACGGGCAGATCCATTTTGCGAATCTCGGCGATGTCCCGCATCGGGCCGTCCGACACGATGCCGGCGACGCCGCGAACCCGCAATCTGGCGACCAGAATGTCACCAAACGTTCCGCTCACATCCATGCCATGGGTGTCGGCAATCAGCACGTGGCCTGCGGGTGTGACTTCAATTGCTTTGCGTTGCGGATTGTTCGGGTCTGCCATGGCAGCGCCGATCCCGAGATCTTCACGCATCGGAATATAACGCAGCGTATAGGCTGGACCGAAGATACGTTGCGTAGCGGGATTGACCGGGGCGATGTTTGCTATGGCGCGCGTCCTGAATCCGCGCTTGATCAGTTGAGCCGTCAGGCTGGCGGTGGTGGCACGGCTGAACAAGGTCTTGGCCTGTTCACTCCAATTTACCATTGCGGACATTGGGACCTCTTGGCTTGTTAGATTGATGATCCGCAGAATGCGTATAGGAAATTTGAACTTCCTCTTTCATCGCCAAGAACTCTATCTCCCGATAAGGGGGTAGTCAATCGCACGAACGTTTGATGAAAATTTCGCTCTTGCAGGCATTGTTCGAACCCTGCGCCACCCCGAGGCGGTCGTTTCCGATGCGGGTTGAGCGCTTCTCGTGAATGTGGGCCGCGCCGTCCCGTCGGCGCTGTTGCGGAACCGTAATGGGGTTGACGAAGTGGAGGCGCAGTGGAATTGGGGTGAAAGCCAGCTCTCAACCGCCCGGGCCTGTGCTGCGGCGATGATGAGAACGATGAACCTTGCAAATTCAAAATTGGAATTCAGGGATGAGCCAATTCATGTTTTGTATGGAAAAACGATTCGACCTCGCCTGGAGAAATCCATAAACACAGCAACCGGCCCCCTCTGGAAGCGAATTTCAACGGGACTGTCGTGCGTTCAACCAGCTTTGGATGCATGGAGGCATGGTGGGATAATGTGCGAAATACTTTCTCGTAGAATGCCGACATGAATCTCATCTCCCTCTTCTCCAACGCCCGCTTCTGGATCTTCGCGTTGCTCGTTGCCTTGCTGGGACGACCAGCGCTTGCGCAGGAGTGCGGCATTGCTTCAGCGCATCCGCAGGCGACCCAGGCCGGTTGCGAAATTTTTGCCGCAGGCGGAAACGCATTTGATGCCGCCGTGGCGGTCGCGGCGGCATTGGCTGTGGTGGAGCCGTTTGCGTCGGGAATCGGGGGCGGCGGATTTTTTCTGCTGCATCGTGCCAGTGATGGTTTTGAAACTTTCGTGGATGCCCGTGAGACGGCTCCGAAGCGGGCGACCCAGAAGTTCTTTACCGACGAAAAAGGCGAAGCCAGGCAGAAGGCTTCTCTCGATGGCGCCTCGGCTGCAGGCATTCCGGGTGAACCAGCAGCGTTCGACTGGGTGGCAAGTCGCTATGGGAAGTTGCCGCTTGCGCGATCCCTTGCGCCGGCCATTCGTTTGGCGGAATCAGGATTCGAGGCCGATGCACGTTACGCGTGGGCGACCAAATATCGCGCGGCGCTGCTGCAATCCGATCCAACCGCGAGTCGGCTTTTCCTGGATCGTGGGTCGCCGGTTGCGCCAGGTTACCGTGTGGTGCAACCGGAGCTTGCGCGGACGTTGCGCGCTCTGGCGACTTCCGGCGCGGCCGCTTTCTATCGCGGAAGCATCGCGGAGAAGATGGTGGACGCGGTGCAGGCCGCGGGCGGCTTGTGGGAGTTGGAGGATCTCGAGGGCTACCAGGTCGTGGAACGTGCGCCGATTAAGTTGCGCTATCGCGGGGCTACCGTAACGACGGCGCCACTCCCGTCCTCCGGGGGCGCGGTGCTGGCGCAATGCCTCCAAATCCTGGAGGCGCGCGAACTTGCAAGTCTGGGCGAAGGGGACCGTGTTCACCTGACAGTGGAAGCCATGCGACGTGGCTATCATGACCGCGCGCGCTACATGGGCGATCCAGCGTTTGTCGCAGTTCCCGTGGATCGGTTGTTGTCGAAGGACTATGCCCTGGCACGCGGCGCATCGATCTCTTCCGAGCGGGCGACGCCGAGCAGGGAATTGGACGCCATCACGCCCCAGGCGGCCGAAGCAACACAGACGACGCATTTTTCGGTGATCGATTCGGAGGGCAACCGGGTGGCCGCGACGCTTTCTGTCAACGGGCCATTCGGCGCCGGGTTCGTGGCAGGGGACACCGGAGTGCTGCTAAACAACCATATCAACGATTTTGTGCTGGCGGACAATGCGCCCAATGTCTATCGACTGACGGGCGGGGTGGCCAACCGGATCGAACCCGGAAAACGCCCGCTGTCTTCCATGTCGCCCAGTTTTGTCGAAGACGAGCGCGGGGTGCTGGTGTTGGGCACGCCCGGGGGCTCCCGCATCATTTCCATGGTTCTGCAGGCGATCCTGGGCTATGTGGACCGGCCGGTGCTGGATCTGGAGCAGATTGCGGGCGCACCGCGCTTTCATCACCAATATCTGCCGGACCGGATCGAAATTGAGCTCGACAGTTTTTCGGACGAATGGATCGTGGCGCAAAAATCCCGCGGGCATGTGGTGGAAATTGGCAAGCGCAAATGGGGTAACATGCAGCTGGTTTTTTTCGACAAGGCGACCGGACGCGTAAGCGTGGTGAACGACCCGCGTGCCCGGACCGGAGTGTTGTTCTGATCGCCGGGCCGGGTGTCGCGCGGGAGAATCCATGTTTGACAGGCGCAGATTTCTGAAAGTATCGGCGGGCGGCGCGTGGCTCGCAGCGAATGGCCTGCAAACAGCGTTGGCAACTGCAGGCGAAGCATCCGGGCCGCAGGCGCTCCCGGCCGGTGCGTTGGAGTCGTCGCAACTGGCGACGTTGCCGGGCAAGGTGGCATTGATCAAAAAATCTTTCCGGCCACCCAATTTCGAAACGCCGGTGCGTTACTTCGAGCAGGCATTCACGCCCAACGAAGCATTCTTCGTTCGTTACCATCTCGCGGCCATTCCACCGGTGGATGTGGCGACCTGGAAACTTTCGATTGGCGGGGAATCAATCGAAAAACCTGTTGTGTTCAGCTACGAAGAATTGCGGCGCGACTTCGAACAGGTAGAAATTACGGCGGTGTGCATGTGTTCGGGGAATCGGCGCGGATTTTCCCAACCCCATGTGCCGGGCGTGCAATGGGGACATGGCGCCATGGGCAACGCGCGCTGGAAAGGCGTGCGGCTGCGCGATTTGCTCAACAAGGCGGGGCTGAAGAAGGACGCAATCGAAATCGTCCTCGATGGTGCCGACGCGGGCGTGCTGAATCGGACGCCGGACTTCGTCAAGAGCCTGCCGGTCTGGAAGGCCATGGACGAGAACACTCTGGTTGCGCTGGAGATGAACGGGGAAAAACTCCCACACTGGAACGGTTTTCCGGCCCGCATTGTAGTGCCGGGCTGGACAGCGACCTACTGGATCAAACACCTGACCTCGATTGCGGCGCAGGCGCAGAGCTTCAAGGGTTTCTGGATGACTCCTGCCTACCGCATTCCGAAGGGCAAGTTTGCGATGGTGGATCGGTTCGTGTCGCAGGAGACGGAGACGAATACCCCGATCACGGAAATGCTGGTGAATTCCCTGATCACCTCGCCTGCAGGGGGCCGGCGCCACATGCCGGGCGAGACGGTGCAGTTCTCCGGCGTTGCATGGGATGGCGGTTACGGCGTTGCGTCGGTGGAGGTTTCGGTAGATGGCGGTGTAAGTTGGCGCAGTTCGCAGTTGGGCACCGACCTCGGCCGGTTTTCCTGGCGGATGTGGTCGCACCGGTTCACGCCGTCGCGTGCGGGACGCCATCTGCTCAAGGCGCGTGCGGTCAACCGGATGGGCGGCACGCAGACCCGGGACTTGATCTTCAATCCGGCTGGCTATCACAATAATCTGGTGCAGGAAGTCGAAATCGAGTTGGTATGAGTAGACTCCTTCCGAAATTTCTGGCGGTTGTGCTGTTTGTGACCAGCACGCTCGCTTGGGCTGGCGAGGAGAAGTTCCGGCTGCGCGATGGCGCAGGCCGGGCGCAGGTCGAAGCGAATTGTGTGATGTGCCACAGCCTGGACTACATTCTCATGAACTCTCCGATCATGGATCGGGAAGGCTGGGAGGCGTCGGTCAATAAAATGATCAAAGTGATGGGCGCGCCGATCACGGAGCTGGACGCGCAGGCGATCATCGGGTATCTGGCCGCCGTTTACGGCAAACAGTGAGCGAATCCGCGGCCCCGGAAGTTTCGGCCATCAGGCCGGGCACGGCGGGCGGCTACAATAAGGGGGCCATGAAAACCACGTTTCTGGATTTTGAGCAGCCGATTGCCGAACTCGAGACAAAAATCGAAGAGTTGCGATATGTCCAGGACGATTCGGCAGTGGATATCTCGGAGGAAATCACCCGCCTGCAAAAAAAGAGCAGCGGGCTGACGCGCGACATCTACGCGAAACTGTCTGCTTGGCAGATTTCCCAGGTCGCGCGCCATCCACAGCGGCCGTATTCCCTGGATTATTTTCAAACCATGTTCAGCGATTTCGAAGAACTGCATGGAGACCGGAATTTCGGGGAAGACCCTTCCATCGTGGGCGGGCTTGCGCGGTTCGGGGATCAGACGGTGATGGTGCTGGGCCACCAGAAAGGGCGCGACACCAAAGACAAGCTGTTCCGCAATTTCGGCATGCCCAAGCCGGAAGGTTATCGCAAGGCATTGCGGCTGATGAAGCTTGCGGAGAAATTTGGCGTGCCACTGGTCACTTTCGTCGACACGCCGGGGGCCTATCCCGGCGTGGGTGCCGAGGAGCGTGGCCAGTCGGAGGCTATTGGACGCAATCTTTACACCATGGCAGAACTGCGTGTGCCGATCGTAGTGACCATCATCGGAGAAGGGGGCTCCGGCGGGGCGCTGGCAATTGCAGTCGGGGATGTCACCCAGATGCTCCAATATTCCATTTATTCCGTGATTTCTCCCGAAGGCTGTGCGTCGATCCTGTGGAAAAGTGCCGACAAGGCGCCAGATGCGGCGGAGACCCTGGGCATAACAGCCAATCGCCTGAAGACGCTCGGTCTGGTGGATCAGATCATTGCCGAACCGTTGGGCGGCGCCCATCGCGATCCGGCATTAATGACGCAGACGCTGCGAAAGTCCCTGCAGGAGTCTCTGGCGGAATTGCAAGGCAAAAGCATCGACCAGATTCTCGAAAACCGGTTCGAACGCCTGATGGCGTACGGCAAGTTCAAGGAAAGCGCGACGCGCTGAGTCCCGCAGCGGGCGACGGGAATGGACTGATACCCCGCTATTGCGGGGTATCTTTTTTTCAAGGATGCATGGACGGACCCATGAGTGATTTTCTGGCGGAAATTGTGGCGCAGGCGCTAAAGACATCCGTCTTGCCGGGACGCAAAGTCGCGGTGGGCCTCAGCGGAGGCATGGACTCCGTGGTGTTGTTGGACGTGTTGTGCTGTCTGCGGGAAGCACTGGATCTGCAGCTGCAAGTCGTTCACATCAATCACCAGATCCATTCGAAATCCGGACAATGGGAAGAGTTTTGCCGTGCGCTGTGCGCGCAGCGCCAGGTGCCCATTGAAACGCACAAGGTGAACATCGATCCCCGGGACGAAGGGCTGGAGGCCGCAGCAAGGCGTGTGCGATATGCGATCTTCGACGCCGTGGCGAGCGATGCCGTGGCGCTGGCCCACCACGCGGACGATCAGGTCGAAACCATTTTTTTGCAATTGTTGCGGGGTGCCGGTCCGAAAGGACTGGCGGCCATGCCGTCGGCGCGAAAGCCGGCGAATCGCTCGCGAGATTCCCAAACACACGCGCCAATTCTGGTCAGACCCTTGTTGAGCGTGCCGAGGGCGCAGATTCACGCCTATGCTGTCGAGCGGAAATTGGCCTGGGTCGAGGACAACAGCAATCGGAACATGCGTTACGACCGCAACTTCTTACGCCAGGAAGTACTCCCTCTTCTGGATTCACGCTTTCCGGCCTATCGGGAAACCATGGCTCGCAGTGCGCGGAATTTTGCAGATGCGATGCAACTCGCGGAGGACATCGCACACTTGGATGCGGTGAAGCTGGACAATGGCACGATTCCCGTCGCCTTGCTCAGGGAACTTCAGGATGCGCGTGCGCTCAATCTGCTGCGGCATCTGTTCGAGCTGCGCCGGTTGCGCATGCCGCCGCGATCGCGGCTCGTGGAGGCCCTGCGTCAGTGCCGCCATTCGGCGCCGGACGCCGGCGTGCATGTTTCGTTTGGCGCGTTTGGTTTGCATAGTTACCAGGGCCGCGTGACGCTGGTGGCTACCTCGGAACAACTCCCTTCGGACTGGCAGGCCACCTGGAATGGAGTGCACGCATTGGATCTGCCAGGAGGATTGGGATGTTTAAAGGGGTGTCAAAGAGTGGGGGAGGGCATTGCAAGCAAGTATTTCGAGTTCCAACCTGCCACGGTGCGTGGACGTGTCGGGGGAGAACGCCTGCAATCTTCGCTTGATCGTCCACGCCGGTCCCTGAAGAATATGCTGCGGGAAAATGCCGTTCCGCCTTGGGAAAGAAAACGAATGCCGCTGATTTTCTTCGGCGAGCGCCTCGCCTGGGTGCCTGGCATCGGGGTGGCGCAGGAATTTCGGGCCGCAGAACACGAACCGGGCATCGTGCCCGCTTGGAGTGCGCGGTCAGTGGAACAAGATGATCCGGGCGAGACCTCGGAGGAGTGAACGCGAAGGTAGTTGCTCCAGCGCTTCGGGCATGAGATCGCAGTGACCACACCCGGAAAAATCACAGTCCCCCGGGCGCAGAAAACGGAAATCATTCCTTCGGCGCATGGAGCATGCTATCCTTATGAATTGTATTTAAAAAATGTAACTTTTGGAGAAACTTGATGGCTGTTGAACGTACACTGTCGATCATCAAACCGGACGCGGTCGCCAAAAACGTAATCGGGCAGATCTTCTCCCGCTTCGAGGCGGGCGGTCTGAAAATCATTGCCGCACGCATGATGCAACTGTCGCGTCTGGAGGCCGAAGGGTTTTACTCAGTACACAGGCAGCGGCCGTTTTTTAATGACCTGGTGACTTTCATGATATCTGGCCCCGTCATGGTCCAGGTACTGCAAGGCGAAAACGCCATTCAAAAGAATCGCGATCTGATGGGTGCTACCGATCCGAAAAAAGCGGCAAAGGGAACGATCCGGGCCGACTTCGCGGACAGCATCGATGCCAATGCCGTGCATGGATCGGATGCTCCCGAGACCGCCGCAGTCGAAATTGCCTACTTCTTTCCTTCTCTGGGCATTTTCCCCCGCTGATGGCTGTCAATCTGCTCGATTTCGATCTGCAGGGTCTTGCCGCGTTCCTTGCAGAAAACGGCGAAAAGCCGTTTCGGGCGCGCCAATTGATGCGCTGGATGCATCAATTTGGTATCGCCGATTTTGAACAGATGAGCGACTTGTCGAAGGGGCTGCGCAAAAAAATGGGCGAGGTGGCCATGGTGAGCGCTCCGACCCTGCTGAGCGAATCCATCGCTGCCGATGGCACTCGTAAATGGTTGTTGTCGGTAGGGGCGAGTAATGGCATCGAAACAGTATTCATTCCCGAGACGGACCGGGGAACGCTGTGTGTGTCATCGCAGGTGGGGTGCGCGCTGGAGTGTGCTTTTTGTTCCACCGGCAGGCAAGGTTTCAATCGCAATCTCTCGGTGGCAGAAATCATCGGCCAGCTCTGGTGGGTGAACCGCGCGCTGGGTGCTGCCGATGCCGGTGAGCGCCAGGTCAGCAATGTGGTCATGATGGGCATGGGCGAACCGCTGGCGAATTTCGACAACGTCGTCACGGCCTTGCGAATCATGCTAGATGACTTTGGTTATGGACTGTCGCGGCGCAGAGTGACATTGTCGACCTCGGGGCTGGTGCCGGCAATGGACCGACTGGCGGAGCAGTCGCCGGTTGCGCTGGCGGTTTCCCTGCATGCGCCGGACGATGCCTTGCGCGACAAGTTGGTCCCGATCAATAGAAAATATCCCCTGAGGGAATTGATGGCGGCGTGCCGGCGTTATATCCAGGTGGCGCCGCGCGACTTTGTGACCTTTGAATACGTCATGCTCGACGGGGTCAATGACAGTGTGGACCAGGCTCGCCGGCTTGTCGATCTTGTCGAAGATGTGTCCTGCAAGTTCAACCTGATCCCGTTCAATCCGTTTCCGGATTCTGGATTCCGTCGTTCCCCGCCCGAGAAAATTGTGGCTTTTCGCGATGTGTTGATGCAAGCCGGAATAATGACAACGATTCGAAAAACCCGGGGAGATGACATCGACGGCGCCTGCGGGCAGCTCGCTGGCCAGGTGCTCGACCGCACCCGGCGCCGTATGCGTCGCGCACAGGAATCTGCCCTATGAAGCATACGTGGTGGGTATGGATCTGGATCGGGGTGTTCTCGGGCTGCGTCAGCCAGCAGGGCAAGCAGGATGCCAAAGACGCCAAGGTGGACGCTTTGCAGCGGGCGGTGGCGCATACCGAACTGGGGGCCGCGTATTCCGAAGTCGGACAGTTCGCGGTGGCTATCGAGGAACTCAAGGAAGCCATTTCGGCCAATCCGAACTACGCACCCGCGCACAATCAGCTTGGATTGGCTTACATGGCGCTGAACGAAAATCAACTCGCGCGCCTGTCTTTCGAGCGGGCGCTGAAAATCGATCCGGAGGATTCCGCGACGAACAACAACTACGGCACTTTTCTGTGCACGAGAACTCGCGAGAAGGACGTGATGCGATACTTTCTGACGGCGCTCAAGAATCCCTTGTACGCGACGCCGGAGATTGCGGCTGTCAACGCAGGAGTTTGTGCGCGAACGCAAGGCGATGAGGTCAAGGCGGAAGAATGGCTGCGCAAGGCGATCAGCTTGCAGCCCTCGCAGCCGCAGGCCCTCTATCTGCTTGCTGATATTTCGTTCCGCAAAGGCGATTTGCTCAATGCCCGCGGATTCCTGACGCGCCACCTGCAAGCATCAGCACCCTCCGTGGAAGCCCTGTGGCTGGGGGCGCGAATCGAGAATCAACTGGGCGATCGTGGCGCACTGACGAGTTACGGAGTGCAGCTGAACAACAGATTTCCCAGCGCGGCGCAAACCCGGGCCTTCAATGAAGGACAGTTCAAGTGACTGACGCGGTGACCGGCAGCGCTCCCGCATCGATCTCGGGCGCTGGTGCAGTGTTATTGGCGGAACGTCGCCGCCAAGGCCTGAGTCTGGGGGACATTGCGCGCCAACTTAAATTGTCGGTGCGCCAGGTCGAGGCCATCGAGCGCGACGATTTTTCCGCACTCGAAGGCCCGGTGTTTGTGCACGGATTCATTCGCAATTACGCAAAATTGCTGGCGCTTGACCCGGCGCCGTTGATTGTCGCAGCCGACGCCTTGCTCGGATTGTCGGCCAAACAGGCACCGGCCCCGGTGCCCCAACCCACCCGGATGCCGGCGGGATTCCGGAGAAAATCCCTGCGCCCGGTCTACGCTGGTGTGGTTCTGCTTTTGCTGGCGGTCGTGATCGGATTTCTCGGGCGGCAACGCGGGACACCTCAGGCGCTGCCCATAGTGGAAACGGTATCCGTTCCTGGGCCGGACACTGCCAAGACGGCGGCTCCAGCCCAGCCAGGTGCCGCGGAATCTCGTCCGTCTGCGGCGGTCGCGCCCCGTCTGCCTGGTCCCGGTGCTGGTGGTCAGGGGACAATAGTGGTGAGTCCGGCAGCACTAGCGAAACCGGCAACTGCGACCAATGCGGGCGTCCTGCCTCCAACGGGTTCAGCGGCAACGAGCAAGCGTGATGGCGGGCGACTGGTGGTTCGAATGGTGTTCGAGCAGGAGTCCTGGGTGGAAATCAAGGACCGCAATGGCAATGTCGTGTTCGGACAACTCAATCAGGCCGGTACCCGCCGCAGCGCCGGTGGTGATCCACCGCTGGATATCGTGATTGGTAATGCGGCGGGCGTAAGCATGTTCAAGGGCGACACTCCAATCGATCTGGCTCCCCACATCCGTGTGGATGTGGCGAGATTCAGGCTGGAGTAAGGCAAATGGACAGAGCGGCCACGAAACTTGACATGCCGAGACGGCACACCAGGCAAACGGTGGTGGCCGGCGTGCGTATTGGCGGGGGTGCGCCAATCGTGGTGCAATCGATGACCAACACCGACACCGCGGATGTGGAAAATACCGTCAAGCAGATCGGCGAACTGGCGGTGGCCGGCTCGGAACTGGTTCGCATCACGGTCAATACCGCGGAAGCTGCTGCGGCGGTACCCAGAATCCGGGAGCAGCTCGAACGCAAGGGCTGCCGGGTTCCGCTGATTGGGGATTTTCATTTCAACGGGCACAAATTGCTTGCCCAGTATCCCGAGTGCGCCAGCGCGCTGGACAAATATCGTATCAATCCCGGCAATGTCGGACGCGGGTCGAAGCGAGATGAACAATTTGCGGCGATGATTGAAGCCGCATGCCGACATGAAAAGGCGGTGCGCATCGGTGTGAACTGGGGCAGCCTCGATCCGGAGTTGTTGGCCCGGATGATGGATGACAATGCGAAACTGGCGCAGCCGCAAGAGGCGTCGGTGGTGATGCGCGAGGCCCTGATTGCTTCGGCGCTGGAAAGTGCGGCGAAGGCCGAGGAAATCGGTTTGTCCGGCGACAGGATTGTGCTGTCCTGCAAGGTCAGCGGCGTTCAGGATCTGATCGCGGTATATGGGGAATTGGCGGCGCGCTGCGATTACCCTTTGCATCTTGGGTTGACCGAAGCAGGCATGGGATCGAAGGGCATCGTTGCGTCAACGGCGGCGCTGGCGGTGCTTTTGCAGCAAGGCATCGGCGACACCATTCGGATTTCCCTGACGCCGGATCCGGGTGGCGATCGGGCCACAGAAGTGGTGGTGGCCCAGGAAATTTTGCAGACCATGGGCTTGCGAGCCTTTGCACCGATGGTCGCGGCCTGTCCCGGCTGCGGCAGGACATCAAGTACCGTCTTCCAGGAACTCGCGGAACAGATTCAGGGTTATCTCCGGCGCCAAATGCTGATGTGGCGCGACCAGTATCCCGGCGTGGAAAACCTGCGGGTGGCCGTGATGGGATGCGTCGTCAACGGCCCCGGCGAGAGCAAACACGCGGATATTGGCATCAGTCTTCCCGGTTCCGGGGAAATACCTGTCGCCCCGGTGTTCATCGACGGCGTCAAAACGGTAACGCTCAAGGGCGATCGCATCGCCGAGGAATTTCAGACGCTGGTGAATCAGTACGTGGACAATCGTTTTGGCCGCGGGCGTCGGATGTCACCTGCGGAATTGCACAACGGTCCCGCCAATACGCGCGTCCCGGTTTGAACGCAGTCGCGCCACCTTTACTTCAAGAACCGCATTCCATGTCGCAGACGATACAGGCGGTCCGGGGGATGAACGATATCCTTCCCGACCAAAGTCCACTTTGGGAATTTTTCGAGGAAGAAGTCCGCCAATGGCTGGCGCAGTACGGCTATCGGAATATTCGAATGCCGATACTGGAAAAAACGGACTTGTTTGTCCGATCGATCGGTTCGGCCACCGATATCGTCGAAAAAGAGATGTACAGCTTTGTCGACCAATTGAATGGGGAAAGTCTGACGCTGCGCCCGGAAGGCACGGCCTCATGCGTGCGCGCGGCAATCCAGCACAACCTGCTTTATGGCGGCGCTCAACGGGTGTATTACACCGGGCCCATGTTCCGACACGAACGGCCGCAGAAAGGGCGCTATCGGCAGTTTCATCAAATCGGCGTCGAAGCCCTGGGATTCGCCGGACCGGACGTGGATGCCGAACACATGATCATGGGCGCGCGATTGTGGCGCCGGCTTGGGCTTGCGGACGTCCGACTGGAAATCAATTCTCTGGGCAACAATGCGTCGCGTGCACGATATCGCTCCCGACTGGTCGCTTACCTGGAGCGTCACGAGGCATCTCTGGACGAAGATTCCCGTCGACGGCTCCATTCCAATCCCCTGCGGGTGCTGGACTCGAAAAATCCCGCGATGCAGGAATTGATCGCCGGCGCACCCAAACTTGCCGACGATCTGGACGACGATTCCCTGCGCCACTACGGGCAGCTCCAGTCCCTGTTAGGCGCCGCAGGACTGCAGTTTTCTCTCAACGAACGACTGGTGCGCGGCCTGGACTACTACAATGACGTGGTTTACGAATGGACGACCACGCGCCTTGGTGCCCAGGGGACGGTTTGCGCGGGCGGGCGTTACGACGGGTTGATTGCACAGGTGGGTGGCAAGCCGGCGCCGGCCTGTGGGTTCGCCATGGGCGTGGAACGCCTGCTGGCACTGCTGTCGGATGGCGCGGCGCAGGCCGCCACGCGGGTGATTGATGTTTATCTGGTACACAGCGAGGGCCTGTCAAGTGCCTTTGCCTGGCAAGCGGCCGAAGCGATGCGCGAACAAGGACTGAGTGTCGTGCTGCACTGTGGTGGCGGTAGCATCAAGTCGCAGATGAAACGCGCCGACGCCAGCGGCGCGCGTTTCGCGGTGATTATTGGCGAAGACGAAGTTTCCGAAAACAAGTTATCCCTCAAACCCCTGCGCGAAGCCGGCGAACAAATCCGGATTACCATTGCCGAAGCCGCGAATCGCATTCGTGGCCGCGCATTTTTCTAACCTCACTTTTCTGGAAAAAGACTGAACATGGCATTCGATCTCGAAGAACAGGAACAGATAGCGGAGCTCAGGCAGTTCTGGGCGCAATACGGAAAATTGATTGTTGCCTGCGTGGTCCTGGGGCTGGCTTCGTTTGCCGGCATGAAGGGCTGGAAGCACTACCGTGCCACCCAGGCAGGCGAGGCATCGGCGCTTTATGTGAAATTGCTGGAAGGCGTGCGCAAGAACGATGTGGCTGAAATCCAGAAACTGGGCGCCCAACTGGTGGACCAATATGGCGCCACGGCCTACGGTCCCATGGCAGCGTTGGCGCTCGCAAAGTCCGAATACGAAAATGGAAAAGCCAGGGTGGCGGCCGATCGCCTGCGCTGGGTGATCGACAAGGCCCATGACGAAGAAACCCTGGCACTGGCGAGTCTGCAATTGGCAGGGATACGGGTGGAAGAGAAAAAATTCGAGGAAGCCCTGAAGTTGCTCGATACGCGACACGGGGCCGCGCTGGAGACTTTATTCTCCGATTTGCGGGGAGATGCCTTGCTGGCCCAGGGCAAGATCGCCGAGGCTCGCGCTGCCTACCGCCAAGCGGTGGAAAAAGGCCTGCCCAACAGCAACTACCGCAATGTTGTGCAGGTCAAACTGGATGCGCTGGGATCGGGGACGTGACGCAAAAAACGGCTTGGCTTGGTGCGACCGTCGTACTGCTCGCCAGCCTGATTGCGGCCGGATGCGGCAGTAGCGGCCCGAAGCCTGCCGAGCTGGTGGATTTCAAGGCGACCCTGCGGGTGGCCAAAGTTTGGCATGTCCAGGTCGGCGCCTCGGGCCCGTATGTGCTCGCGCCTGCGTTTGTGGACGACAGTGTGGTGGCTGCCAGTGCCAGCGGGGATTTGTGGAAAATCCGCGCCGACAATGGAAAAGTAGTCTGGCGCGTGCGCACGGGAGCCAGGTTCTCCGGCGGGGTCGGCGTTGGCGAAAATCTGGTCTTGGCGGGCACCGCGAAAGGGGTGGTGCTGGCTTTCGACTTGGAAGGCAAGCCACTTTGGAATGCCAAGGTGTCCAGCAAAGTGGTCGGCGTTCCCTTGCCGGCAGGGGACGTGGTCGTCGTGCGCACCGGAGACAATCGAGTGGTGGCCCTGGATGCGCGAGATGGTTCCCGGCGTTGGTTGTATCAGGCGAATCAACCGCCGCTCACCTTGCGAGCGAGCCCCGCCATGACAAGAGCGGACAAGCTGATTGTGGCGGGCATGCCCGCCGGGCGGGTCATTGCGCTGGATCTGGCCAATGGTGGACTGGTCTGGGAAGCCGCGGTGGGAATTCCGAAGGGCGACAACGAGATCGAACGCATCACGGATATCGCCGGGCGGCCGACTGTGGAAGACGGACAGATTTGTGCAGTGGCCTTTCAGGGCCGCGTGGCCTGTTATGAGACGCAGAAGGGCAGCCAGGTCTGGGCCCGTGCGGCTTCCAGTGCCACCAGTCTGGGTTCCGACGCAAAATCTCTTTACCTGTCCGAAGCAGAAGGGGCGGTGCAGGCGCTGGATAAAAAGGTGGGGACCAGCCTGTGGCGCCAGGATCGTCTCGCTTATCGCGAATTGAGTGCGCCGGTGGTGCACGGGGGACATGTGGTCGTTGGGGATTTGTCCGGCTATCTGCACTACTTACGTATTGAAGACGGCGGTTTTGCCGCCCGGGTCGACACGGACGGCAGCGCGATTGCGGCTGCGCCGCTGGATCTGGTGTCCAGATTACTGGTGCAGACCCGCAATGGCGGGCTATATGCATTCGAAATCAAACGCTGAATTGTTGTAAGGCTTTCAATCTTTTGCGGAACCCCGGCCAGTCGGTCTGCCGAGCGGTTCCCGCAGGTTACCCGGATTTCTGATGACGCCTACCATCGTACTGGTTGGCCGACCCAACGTCGGCAAATCCACCCTGTTCAACAGACTGACGCGTTCACGTCAGGCGCTGGTTGCCGACATGCCTGGTCTGACGCGCGATCGTCACTACGGCAGGGGGATCGCCGGCAGCCGTCGGTTTCTGGTGGTGGACACGGGGGGCTTCGAACCCGTGGCCAAGACAGGCATCTTGTTCGAAATGGCCAGGCAGACCATGCAGGCGGTGGATGAGGCCGATGCCGTATTGCTGCTGATGGATGCCCGCCAGGGATTGCTGCCTCAAGACCGCCAGATCGTGCAGGAACTTCGCAAGACCGGGCGGCGTCTGTGGCTGGTCGTCAACAAGTCGGAGGGCCTGTCGCACGAAGCGGCGGTCGGGGACTTTCACGAACTGGGTCTGGGGGAGCCGCTGGCGATTTCAGCCGCGCATGGCGAAGGGGTCAGCGATCTGATTGACCTGGTGCTGGCCGATTTTCCGGAGGGCCGAGACCCGGAGGATACCGACAGAAACCCGAAAATCGCCATTGTCGGTCGGCCCAATGTCGGCAAGTCCACCCTGGTCAATACCCTGTTGGGGGAGGAACGCGTGATCGCCTTTGATCAACCGGGCACCACGCGTGACAGCATCTATATCGATTTTGCGCGCGACGGTTCGAAATTCACCCTGATCGACACCGCCGGTGTGCGACGTCGGGGTCGCATTGACGATGTGGTCGAAAAATTTTCGGTAATCAAGACCCTGCAGGCGATAGAAGACGCCAATGTGGTGGTCCTGGTTTTGGACGTCACGCAGGAAATTACCGACCAGGATGCCCATCTGGCTGGATTTGTCCTGGAAGCAGGCCGCGCGCTGACAGTGGCCATCAACAAATGGGACGCGGCGGATGGCACGGCGCATGGCAAGGCTCGACGGGACTATGCGCGCAAACTGGATTTTCTGGATTTTGCACCCTTGCACCAGATTTCCGCTCGCTCCGGTGCCGGGGTGGACAAGTTGCTCGACTCGGTCAAGGTCTGTTATGCCTCCGCCATGGCAAAGTTGTCAACCCCCAGGCTGACGCGCGTCCTGCACGCGGCGGTGGAGCAACAGACCCCGCCCCGCGCCGGGGCATCGCGTCCCAAACTTCGTTATGCCCATCAGGGGGGCATGAATCCCCCCCTGATCATGATTCATGGCAATTCCCTGAACAATGTGCCGGAGAGTTACCGGCGCTATTTGGAACGCCAGTTTGTAGCGGCTTTTGGCCTGACGGGGACGCCAGTGAGGGTGGTGTTCAAGTACGGACGCAATCCCTACGCAACCAAAACGCGCTGATAAGCAGGGGTATTCACAAGGTTGGTATTTGGCAGGAAATCCAGTACAGTAAGCCTGCGTCTAGAATAAAAAAGGAGCGGCCATGAGCGGAAAAGGGCAATTGCTGCAAGACCCGTTCTTGAATGCGTTGCGAAAGGAACATGTCCCCGTGTCGATCTATCTCGTCAACGGTATCAAGCTGCAGGGGCAGATCGAATCTTTCGACCAGTATGTCGTTCTGCTCAAGAATACCGTGACACAGATGGTCTACAAACACGCCATTTCCACCGTGGTGCCGGCCCGGCCCGTGAATCTTTCCATGGACCATGGCGCCGAAGAATAAGTTGTCCGGGTGGCGTACGGTTCGCGTTTGATCATTTTTCCCCGTTTTTTGGCATTTTTGTGCTGCTTCGGCATGCCCGCGGGAGCAGGCATCGACACTGATCCGGAATATTTTGATGTTTGAACGCCCGGGCGGGGGAGATCGTGCGATTCTTGTCAATCTCGATTTCGGCGAGTCGGATCATGCCGATTCGGTGGAGGAATTCCGGCGGCTGGTACAGAGTGCCGGGATACTTGCCGTCGGACATGTGAAGGGCGCCCGCCGCAGGCCGGATGCAACGACATTCGCCGGGTCCGGCAAGGTAGAGGAGATTGCCGCCCTGGTCGAGAGCACGGGCGCGTCGCTGGTCCTGTTCAATCACGAACTGTCGCCCGCCCAGCAGCGTAATCTCGAGCAGCGTTTTCAGCGTCGCGCCATCGATCGGACGACTTTGATCCTCGATATTTTTGCCCAGCGCGCCCGCTCGCACGAAGGCAAGCTGCAGGTCGAACTCGCCCAACTGGAACACATGGCCTCGCGACTGGTGCGCGGCTGGACCCACCTGGAGCGCCAGAAAGGCGGCATCGGCATGCGGGGCCCGGGAGAAACCCAGCTGGAAACCGACCGCCGGCTGTTGGGCAAGCGGGTCAAGGTGCTGAAAGACAAACTGCTGGCGGTCGCACGCCAGCGGGAAACCCAACGGCGGGCGCGTTCGCGCGGCGCGACGGTGTCCGTATCCATTGTCGGTTATACCAACGCCGGCAAATCCACGTTGTTCAATTGCCTCACGCGCAGCGGCGTGTATGCGGCAGACCAATTGTTTGCAACCCTGGATACCACCTCACGGCGCATGGTGGATGCGGCCGGCAGATCCCTGGTGCTGTCCGACACAGTGGGATTCATTCGGGACCTGCCACATTCTCTGGTGGCCGCATTCAGCGCCACGCTGGAAGAAACGGTGCGCGCGGATTTATTGTTGCACGTTGTGGATGCCGCGAGTCCTGCCTGGCGGCAACAAATCGAGGACGTCAACAAGGTTCTGCAGGAAATCGGCGCCAGAGATATTCCACAGATTCTCGTTTATAACAAGATCGATGCCTCCATGCAGGAACCGGGAGTTTCGAAAGATCAATATGGTAAGATCGAATCCGTTCGAGTGAGTGCGATGACGGGCGCGGGTGTGGAGGCGTTGCGGGGAATTCTCCTCGATTCGCCGAGAGTCGCGCAAAGCATCTGGAACCCTGTCGCCGCCTGATAGATGAGCCACCCGCCGGCAACGGCGCCTTTTCCTGGGAAAGAAAATAAGCATGGCATTGAATGATCCGCAGTGGGGAAGGCGCGGCAATGAAGGGCCGCCTGACCTAGATGAACTCTGGCGCCGACTGAACCAGCGCCTGAATTCCATATTCCGGGGCAAGGGCGGTAATTCTCCGCCGCCAACCGGATCGCCAAAGTTTGGCGGCGGAATTGGGCTGATTGCCGGACTGGTAATTCTAGTGTGGCTGGCAAGCGGGTTCTACATCGTGGATGCCAGCCAACGCGGCGTTGTGCTGCGGTTTGGAAAATACGCTGCGACAACGGAACCGGGACCACGCTGGCACTGGCCCTGGCCCGTTGAATCGGCTTCGGTCGTCAACGTGTCCGGCAACCGTTCCGTGGAAGTGGGTTATCGCAACAACGTCAAAAACCGTGTTCCACGGGAGTCGCTGATGATCACCGAGGACGAGAACATCATCGACATTCAGTTTGCCGTCCAATACACACTGAAAGATCCCGAAGACTATCTGTTTGAAAACCGCGAACCGGATGCAACGGTGATGCAGGCTGCGGAAACTGCCATCCGGGAGGTCGTCGGCAAAAACAAGATGGATTTTCTGCTGCAGGAAGGCAAGGCCGAAATTGTCCAGAAAGTGCAGGTTCTGATGCAGACCATCCTGGATCGCTACAAGACCGGAATCGACGTGAGCAGGGTGACGATGCAGGATGCCCAGCCGCCGGAGCAGGTGCAGGCCGCGTTTGCCGATGCGGTCAAGGCCGGCCAGGATCGCGATCGCCAGACCAATGAAGCGCAGGCCTACTTCAACGATGTGGTGCCCAAGGCGGGCGGAACTGCATCCCGGTTGATGCAGGAAGCGGAAGGTTATCGGCAAAGCGTGATTGCCAATTCCGAGGGCGATGCCGCCCGGTTCCGCCAGGTCGTGGCGGAATACAACAAGGCGCCCGGGGTGACCCGCGACCGTCTGTATCTGGACATGATGCAACAGGTGCTGACGAATTCCAGCAAGATCGTTGTGGATCAGAAAGCCGGAGGCAGTCTGTTGTACCTGCCCCTGGACAAGCTGATGCAGTCGGGTACCGAACCTGTGGCCAAGGCGTCTGCCGCGGAACCGGCGCCGGCGCCGGCCGCGGAACCCGCGAGTCGGTCGCGAGATTCCTTCCGCAGCCGCGACAGGGAGGCGCGATGAAGCCAAACCTTGGAGCCATCCTCTCCGCCCTGGTGGTGGTGCTGTTGCTGGCGAGCGCCAGCGTGTTTACCGTCGATCAACGGCAAAATGCGATCGTTTTCCGCCTCGGGGAAATTGTCGGCATCAAGACCGCGCCTGGGCTGTATTTGAAAGTGCCCCTGTTGGACAACGTCAGGTACTTCGATGTCCGCATACTGACGCTGGATGCCGAAGAGCCAGAACGGTTCACGACACTCGAGAAAAAACCCGTGTTGGTGGATTCGTTCGTCAAGTGGCGAATCATCGACGTCAAACAGTATTACATCAGTGTGAAAGACAGCGTCGGCGGTGCGGAGGAAGGCGCCAGGAAGAGGCTGATGCAGACGGTCAACGACAGCCTGCGGGCCGAATTCGGCAAACGCACCATTCGGGATCTGGTATCCGGAGAGCGGGACAAGGTCATGGAACTGATGCGCGACATCGCGGACAAGGATGCGCGCCGGTTCGGGGTGCAGGTGCTCGATGTCCGGCTCAAGCGCGTGGATTTCACGCAGGAGGTCAGCGAGTCCGTCTACGGGCGAATGGAGGCCGAGCGAAAACGGGTGGCCAACGAACTGCGGTCCACGGGATTCGCAGATGCGGAAAAAATCCGTGCCGATGCCGAAAAACAGCGCGCGGTAATCATTGCCCAGGCTTATCGGGATGCGCAGCGGATCAAGGGTGATGGCGACGCGAAGGCATCGGCCATTTATGCCAGGGCTTTTCAGCAGAATCCGGAGTTTTACGCGTTCTACCGGAGCCTGGAGGCTTATCGGCAAAGTTTCCGGAACAAGAGCGATGTCATGATCCTGGACCCGAACTCCGAGTTCTTCAAATTCCTGAAGAGTCCGTCGGGTCGCGCACGTTAAGCGGTGTACCGTCCGGCGCTCGCGTGTGCGAAGGTCGGGCGTGGCCGCATAATTTCCGGAGCAAAAAAAAATGGCAGGTCAATCCGGCACATTGCTGATGGCGGTAGCGCTGATGCTGGTGCTGGAGGGGATGCTGCCGTTCCTGCTTCCCTCCGTATGGCGAGATACCTTTCGGCGGATGACGGAACTGTCCGACGGGCAGATTCGATTCATCGGCCTGGCTTCGATGCTCGGAGGTCTGTTGCTGCTTTGGGTACTTTGAACGGCATGAGTTTCTTTTGGAGCTTGTTTGGCTGACAGAATTCAGTCAAACCCGATGACGATGCAGAAGTGGCTGCTTCCGGAATACGTCGAAGATATCCTGCCGGTGGAGGCCGCGCGGGTGGAGATGTTGCGTCGGCGAATTCTGGATCTGTTTTTTTCCCACGGCTACGAACCCGTGATCCCGCCTATGCTGGAATTCGTGGACTCGCTCCTGACCGGAACCGGCCACGACCTGGATCTGAGGACATTCAAGCTTGTGGACCAGGTGTCCGGAAGAATGCTCGGGATACGAGCTGACATGACGCCGCAGGTGGCGCGGATCGATGCGCACCTGTTGAATCGCCAGGGTGTGACACGGCTCTGTTACTCGGGCACCGTGTTGCACACCCGGCCTTCCGGTTTGCAGCGATCCCGGGAATTGTTGCAGATTGGCGCCGAGATTTACGGGCATGCCGGCCTGGAAAGCGACATCGAGATTCAAACTCTGCTGCTTCGCGCGCTGGGGGCGGCCGGAGTGAAAGCCTTGCAGTTTGATCTTGGCCACGTTTCCATTTTTCGTTCGCTGATTGGCCGCGCCGGAATCGGGACGGAATTGGAGTCCGAGCTATTTCAGGTCCTGCAGGCCAAAGACAATCCGGGTTTGCGAAGCTTGTCCTCGCGCCTCGATCCAATGATACGTGACGCATTGTTGTTGCTGCCGGAGTTGTATGGAGGTCCGGAAGTGCTGCAACTGGCACGACGGCGGCTGCCCGCCCTTGCGGAAATTGCAGGCTGTCTGGATACGTTGGAAGTTGTGGGCAGACAGCTCGGCACGGAGATGGGCGACGTGTGCTTCGATTTGGCGGAACTGCGCGGTTATCACTATCACAGCGGCCTGGTGTTCGCGGCCTATGCGGGCGGGCGACGCGAATCCCTGGCACGTGGCGGAAGGTATGACGATGTCGGGAAGTCCTTCGGACGCGCGCGTCCCGCGACCGGGTTCACGATGGACCTGCGTGACCTGGTCCAGTCGACCACCGAGAGCCCGGAACCGGATAGGATTTTGGCACCCTATCAGCCAGGAGATGCCGCGTTGCAGAAGCAAATCGAGATGTTGCGCGCGCGGGGCGCGGTGGTGGTGATGGATTTGCCGGGGCACGAGGCCAGTCGTTCCGAGTTGGCGTGCAAATTCGTGCTGATGTTTCAGGACGGTCAATGGAAGACCGCCCCCTGCGACACGAAATAATGAAAACATCACAATTCAAATAATAGAGGTATTGATGGCAAGCAATGTAGTGGTCATCGGCACACAATGGGGTGACGAAGGCAAAGGCAAGGTGGTGGACTGGTTGACGGATCACGCCCAGGGCGTGGTGCGTTTTCAGGGAGGACACAACGCCGGCCACACGCTGGTGATTGGCGGGCGCAAGACAGTTCTGCACCTGATTCCCTCAGGCATTCTAAGACCCGATGTTCGTTGTTACATCGGGAACGGCGTGGTGGTCTCGCCGCAGGCGCTGCTGGAGGAAATGGCCTCATTGGAAAATGCGGGCGTGTCGGTCCAGGGGCGGCTGACCATCAGCGACGCCTGTCCGCTTATCCTGCCTTACCACGCGGCATTGGACCGCGCGCGGGAAGCGGCCAAGGGAGAGGGCAAGATCGGCACGACCGGGCGCGGCATTGGTCCGGCGTATGAAGACAAGGTGGCGCGTCGCGCCATTCGCCTGCAGGACTTGTTTCATCGCGAGCGCTTTGCCGCGAAACTTGGCGAAGTACTCGATTACCACAACTTTGTCCTGAAGAGTTTCTTCAAGGTGGATCCGGTGGATTTTCAGAAGACGCTGGATGACTGCCTTGGGTTCGCCGATCGATTGCACACTATGGCGGGAGATGTGCCGCGCTTGTTGTTCGAGGCCGGCAAGCGCGGTGAGAATCTGCTTTTCGAAGGTGCGCAGGGCACGCTGCTCGACGTGGATCATGGTACCTATCCCTACGTGACCTCGAGCAACTGTGTGGCGGGAGCCGCCGCGGCAGGCAGCGGGGTGGGTCCGCAGGCGTTGCACTATGTACTGGGCATCACCAAGGCTTATACGACTCGTGTCGGAAGCGGGCCGTTTCCCACGGAACTGGATGATGAAATCGGCCGGCATTTGGCAAGCCGTGGCAACGAATTCGGCGCCACCACAGGGCGTCCCAGGCGCTGTGGCTGGTTTGATGCAGCGGCATTGAAGCGGTCCATACAGATCAACGGCGTTTCCGGACTGTGTGTCACCAAACTCGATGTGCTTGACGGCGTGGAAGCCTTGCAGATCTGCGTGGGATACCAGATCGGTAGCGAGACGCTGGATATCCTGCCCTCGGGCGCCGAAAGACTCGCCGCCTGCGAACCCATTTACGAGGAAATTTCCGGCTGGAACGAAAGCACTGTCGGAATCAGCCGATTTGACCAATTGCCCGAAAATGCCCGCCGCTATCTCAAACGTCTGGAAGCTGTTTGCGGCGTGCCGGTGGACATGATTTCCACCGGCCCGGATCGCGAACAAACCATCGTCGTGCGGCACCCGTTCCGGGCGCGATCCTGACGTTGTTCAAAGTCATTTGGACTGTGCCTGATGAATCCAGGCTGGTGCCGAGAAGAGGACTCGAACCTCCACAGTGTTGCCACCGCCAGGACCTGAACCTGGTGCGTCTACCAATTCCGCCATCTCGGCCTGAGAGGGCGCAGAATTTAATGGTAAAGCGGTGCTTTGTCAACGAAGCGACGGCTTGAAACGGTAAATTTCCAGCATGAAAACCCCCAAGAAATCTGTATCGCCGCGAGGCAAGAAAGCCGCGTTGCTTGATGGTGGCGCCACACTCCGGAAACGCGACCCGTATCTGGCGCGCGAGCAGGCCAAATATGAAAACCCGCTGCCAAGTCGCGAGCATATTCTCGACGTGTTGCGCGATCAGGGTGTGCCGCTGTCGGACACCGAGCTCGCCGCGCAGTTCGGCATTGCAGACGCGGAACGCGAGTCTTTCAATCGACGGCTTGCGGCCATGGAGCGCGACGGCCAGCTCATGCGCAACCGGAAAAATGCCATCTGTCTGGTGGAAAAACTGGACCTGATTCGCGGCCGGGTGCAAGGGCACCCGGATGGATTTGGGTTTCTTGTCAAGGACGACGGCGGCGAAGACTTGTTCCTGAATCCCGGCGAGATGTCGAAGGTGCTCCATGGCGATCGGGTTGTCGCACGCCAGGGTGGCGTCAATCAACGCGGTCGTCATGAAGGGCATATTGTCGAAGTCCTCGCGCGTGCCAATCGTCGTGTGGTTGGCCGCTTTCTGAATGAACACGGCATCGGCGTTGTGGCACCCGAGGACCGCCGCATCAGCCAGGACATCCTGATACCGGGCAGTTCGACCCGCAGCGCAAAATCCGGACAGGTGGTGGTTGCGGAAATCGTCGAACAACCGCAGCGTCATTCCCGTCCGGTGGGCAGAATCGTCGAGGTGCTTGGCAACTACGCCGATCCCGGAATGGAGATCGAAATCGCCCTGCGCAAACACGATTTGCCTCACGAATTTCCCGTGGAAGCCGAAAAACTGGCTGCGAAGTTTGGCGCAAAAGTTCAGTCGCAGGACACACGTGACATCACCGACCTTCGCACGCTGCCGCTGGTGACTATTGACGGCGAAACAGCCAAAGATTTCGATGACGCGGTTTACTGCGAACAACGCGCAAAGGGTTACAAGCTCTGGGTGGCCATTGCCGATGTGAGCCATTATGTCCAGGATGGAGACGCCCTGGACACAGAGGCGCGGCTGCGCGGGAACTCGGTCTATTTTCCACGCCGGGTGATTCCAATGCTCCCGGAAACGCTGTCAAACGGATTGTGTTCCCTCAATCCAGACGTGGACAGGTTATGCATGGTGTGCGAAGCGGAAATCGGTGCCAAGGGGGAAATCGGCGGGTACAAGTTTTACCGGGCAGTAATTCACTCCAAAGCGAGGCTGACCTACACGCGCGTGGCCGAGGTGCTGGCCGATCCGGCCTCCGCAAATGCCCGCGCACTCGGCACACTGGTGACTTCACTGCAGTCGTTACACGCCTTGTACGGCGCCTTGGTCAAGGCACGCAGGCAACGCGGCGCAATCGATTTCGAAACCACCGAAACCCAGATGTTTTTCGATAATCGGGGAAAAATCGAAAAAATCGTGCCCACGCAGCGCAACGATGCCCACCGGCTGATCGAAGAATGCATGCTGGCGGCAAACGTATGCGCGTCGGATTTTCTGACGCGAAACAACCATCCGGCGCTGTATCGCGTACACGAAGGCCCGACTCCGGAAAAACTCGCGGCACTCCACGAATTCCTCCGGGAGTTCGGATTGCATCTTTCCGGCGGCGAAGCGCCGGGGGCGAAAGACTATGCGCGCCTGCTCGAAAAAGTGAAACTTCGTCCCGATGTGCAGCTCTTGCAGACCGTGATGTTGCGTTCCTTGCGCCAGGCCGTGTACAGCCCAACCAATGTCGGCCACTTTGGCCTGGCCTATGAATCCTACGTCCACTTCACGTCACCGATCCGCCGGTACCCTGACCTTCTGGTTCATCGCTCCATCAAGGCCGTACTGGAAGGCAGGGTGTATGCGCCAGGGAGTTGGGTCGAAATTGGCGGACATTGCTCGGAGACGGAGCGTCGCGCGGACGATGCGACCCGCGACGTTGAATCGTGGCTGAAGTGTTACTACATGCAAGACAGAATCGGCGAGTTCTTCACGGGCACGGTCAGTGGGGTCACGAATTTCGGCGTATTTGTCGCGCTCGACGAGGTGTACGTCGAGGGCCTGGTGCATATTTCGGAACTGGGCGCCGATTATTTCCACTTCGACCATGCCAAACACCAGTTGCTGGGGGAGCGCACCGGGAAACGCTTCCGGCTGGGCGACCGCTTGGGCGTGAAACTGGTTCGCGTGGACCTGGAAACGGCGAAGATTGATTTTGTGCTGGGGGTGCCCCGGGAGTCGCGAAATTGACAGGCAGAAAGTCCATCTATGGATTTCACGCGGTCACGGCGGCATTGCGCAACCGGCCGCGCGCAATCCTGGAAATCTTGCTGGATCCGTCGCGCAAGGACCCGCGCGTTCGCCGGGTTGTGCAACTGGCGGGCGAGGCGACGGTGGTGCTGCATCACGCCGACAGCCGCCGCCTGGACGGCATCGCGCCGGTCGGCAGGCATCAGGGAGTGGTGGCCTTCGTCGAGGAAAAATCGCAGGGTGCGACCCTCGAGGAAATCCTGGAGGATGCGACTGAACCGCCATTGGTACTGGTGCTCGACGGCGTGCAGGATCCCCATAACCTGGGGGCGTGTTTGCGGGTGGCTGACGCGATGGGCGTTCATGCCGTGCTGGCGCCGAAGGACCGTGCCGTTGGATTGACCGCGGCGGTCCATAAGGTCTCTTCCGGGGCAGCCGAATCCGTACCCTATTTCATGGTGACCAATCTGGCCCGCGCCCTCCGGGACTTGAAAGACCGTGGACTTTGGATTGCGGGTCTGGACGCAGAAGCCGATGCCTCCCTGTTCGGGGCAAAGCTGGCGGGGCCTCTTGCAATGGTGCTGGGTGCTGAGGAACAGGGCATGCGGCGACTGACGCGGGAAACCTGTGACATCTTGATCGGTATTCCCATGCTGGGCAGCATTGAAAGCCTGAACGTGTCGGTGGCGGCAGGTATCTGCCTGTATGAAGCCAGGCGGCAACGGGGGGGGCTAAACCGACCGGCAAGTCATTGACTGCCGTAATTTTGGTTGAGACAGAAAGCGCGTCGCTGTTATAATTTTCAGTTAGTCCCGGCTATTGTGGCCGTGGACAATTCGCACGTCTGCCAGTAAGGGTGCCCGGTGACGGGTTCCGGCGGACGGAGGTTTAACCCCTACAGGAGAAGTACATGTCGGTCACCATGCGCCAAATGCTGGAAGCCGGGGTCCATTTCGGACATCAGACCCGGTTTTGGAATCCGAAGATGGCGCCATTCATCTTCGGGCACCGGAACAAGATTCACATCATCAATCTGGAAAAAACCCTGGTCATGTACCAGGAGGCCGTCAAGTTCGTGCGCCAATTGTCCTCGAACAAGGGCTCGATTCTGTTTGTCGGCACCAAGCGCCAGGCTCGCGAAATCATTCGCGAGGAGGCGATGCGCTGCAATACCCCGTATGTCGATTATCGCTGGCTTGGCGGCATGCTAACGAATTTCAAGACCGTCAAACTGTCGATCAAACGCCTGCGCGACATGGAACAAATGGTGCAGGATGGTTCTCTGGAAAAACTGTCGAAGAAGGAACAACTGACGCTCCAGCGCGAGATGGTCAAACTCGACCGCAGCCTGGGCGGCATCAAGGAAATGAACGGCCTGCCGGACGCCTTGTTTGTCATTGACGTGGGTTACCAAAAGGGCGCGATCACCGAGGCCGCAAAACTTGGCATCCCGATCGTCGGCGTGGTGGACACCAATCACAGCCCGGACGGTATCGACTACGTCATTCCCGGCAACGATGACTCCAGCCGGGCCGTGCGGCTGTATGCGCGCGGAATTGCCGATGCGATTCTGGAAGGCCGCAGCCAGGTCGTCACGGAGGCTGTCAGTGACGAATTTGTCGAGGTGGACAGTACGGAAGAACAGGCGACGGCCTGAACAGGGCGGTCGAAAAAAGGGGCGCAGGCCCCTTTTTTTTGACCTGCTGAACAAAACAGGCACGCGAGATGGCGTGCGACAGATTTCAAGGGGCAGTCAAGCATGGCAGAAATCAGCGCGGCAATGGTCAAGGAGCTTCGGGAGCGCACGGGGCTTGGCATGATGGAATGCAAGAAGGCGCTGATGGAATCCGCGGGCGACATGAAGAAGGCGGAAGATCTGCTGCGGATCAAGAGCGGCGCAAAGGCCAGCAAGGTGGCCGGCCGCATCGCGGCAGAAGGTGCAATCGGAACCTTCGTATCGGCCGACGGCAAATCGGGTGCGATGGTCGAAGTCAATTGCGAAACCGACTTTGTTGCCAAGGATGTCACGTTCTCCGGGTTTGTGAAATCCATTGCGGAACTCGCAGCGACCCGGAATATCGTCGACGTCGATGCCATGGCCAAGGCGCCGCTGTCCTCCGGGGAAACCGTCGAAGCGACCCGCGAGGCGCTGGTGATGAAACTCGGGGAGAACATGAGCGTGCGCCGGATCGTCGTGTTCAAGTCCAAGGGGCAACTAGCGCATTACCTGCATGGCACCCGCATCGGGGTCATGCTGGACATCGAGGGCGGGGACGCCACGCTGGGCAAAGACATTGCCATGCATATTGCAGCGTCCAAACCCATTTCCGTTTCCAGAGATCAGGTCGCGCCCGACTTGATCGCGCGCGAGCGCGAAATCGCCCGGGCTCGGGCCCTGGAGTCTGGCAAGCCGGCAAATCTGATCGACAAGATCGCGGAAGGCAGCGTCCAGAAGTACCTTTCGGAAGTCACTTTGCTGGGGCAGCCCTTCGTGAAGGATGACAAGCTGACGATAGAAAAACTGCTTTCAGCCAATGGCGCCAAGGTCCATGCATTCTCGTTGTTTGTGGTCGGCGAGGGCATCGAGAAGAAATCCACCGATTTCGCGGCCGAAGTCAAGGCGCAGGCCGCGCAGGCCCGCTGAACGGAATGCGATCGATGAAACCGGCATTCAAGCGCATCTTGCTCAAATTGTCGGGCGAGGCGCTGATGGGTGACGATGCCTACGGGATCAATCGCGAGACCATCGATCGCATTGTTTCGGAAATCAAGGAAGTCGTCGGCCTCGGCATCGAGGTCGGGGTGGTGATCGGCGGAGGCAATATATTTCGGGGTGTGGCGCCGGCAGCCTCCGGCATGGACAGGGCAACCGCGGATTACATGGGTATGCTCGCCACGGTGATGAATGCACTTGCACTGCAGGACGCCATGCGCCGGCATGGACTGAAAAGCCGGGTGCAATCGGCGTTGAACATCGAACAGGTTGCCGAACCCTACATCCGGGGCAAGGCGATTCGTTACCTGGAAGACAAGCGCGTGGTCATTTTTGCAGCGGGCACGGGCAATCCGTTTTTCACCACGGACACCGCAGCGGCCTTGCGTGGCATGGAAATGAACGTCGATATCGTGATCAAGGCAACCAAGGTCGATGGTGTCTATACGGATGATCCGAAAACCCATCCCGAGGCGACGCGATACAGGAAAATCAGTTTTGATGAGGCCATCGTCAAGAAACTGAAGGTAATGGATGCAACGGCGCTGACGCTTTGCAGGGACCAGAAACTGCCAATTTGTGTGTTCAGCATTTTCAAGCCTGGCGCGCTGACAAGGGTCGTGCTGGGCGAGGACGAAGGAACCCTGGTACACGCCTGAGTACGTCTAGAGGAGACAGCGAAGATGAATCTCGCAGAGGTCAAGAAATCCGCGGAACAGAAAATGCAAAAGACATTCGAAACGCTGAAGGCCGACCTGGGCAAGGTGCGGACTGGACGCGCGCATACCGGAATTCTTGACCATGTGCAGGTCGATTACTACGGCAATTTGACCCCTTTGAGCCAGGTGGCGAATATATCCCTGACTGATGCACGTACCATCAGCGTGACCCCCTGGGAGAAAAAAATGGCGCCGGCGATCGAGAAGGCGATTCGGGAGTCGGATTTAGGATTGAATCCATCCACCATGGGAGAAACCGTGCGGGTGCCGATGCCGGCGCTCACGGAGGAACGGCGGCGGGATCTCACCAAGGTGGTAAAGGCCGAGGCGGAGAATGCACGTGTTGCCGTGCGCAACGTGCGGCGCGACGCCAACCATTCCCTCAAGGAACTGCTCAAGAGCAAGACGATCTCGGAAGACGATGAGCGCAGGGGGCAGGAAGAAATCCAGAAGCTCACGGATCGCTTCATCGCCGACATCGACAAGGCGCTCGCGACAAAGGAAACCGACCTGATGGCGGTCTGATTCCTGTCGTGTTCAACAGTTCGACCACCAGCGTTCCACCCGTCGGCGAAGTGCCGCAGCATGTGGCCATCATCATGGATGGCAACGGACGCTGGGCAAAGAAGCGGTTTTTACCGCGCGTTGCCGGCCATCGCAAAGGCCTCGAGGCGGTTCGCACGGTCATCAGGGCCTGCGTCGGGCAGGGCATTCCGTTTCTGACGGTGTTTGCGTTCAGCAGCGAGAACTGGCGCCGTCCGAAAGAGGAAATCTCATTTCTGATGGATTTGTTTGTGTCAGCGTTGCAACAGGAAGTTGCGCAACTGCATGAAAATCAGATTCGTCTGCGGGTGGTGGGTGATCTGACGGCCTTCGAGCCCCGCCTAGTTGCCCTCATTCGCGAGGCCGAGGCCTTGACTGCCGAAAACAGCCGGCTGACGCTCACGATTGCGGCAAACTATGGTGGGCGTTGGGACATTCTTCAGGCGGTTAGTCGAATGCTCAAGACCGGCCCTGGAAAGCCAGGGACTTACGGCGAGCAGGATCTGGCGCCGCATCTGTCGATGAGTTACGCGCCGGAGCCGGATCTTTTCATTCGCACCGGCGGTGAGCAACGCATCAGCAATTTCCTGCTCTGGCAACTGGCCTACACGGAATTCCATTTCACGGACGTGCTGTGGCCGGATTTTGGGGCGGACGAGCTCGGGCGTGCCATTGACTCTTATCGTCGACGCGAGCGACGATTTGGTCGCACCAGCGAGCAACTCGAGGCGAATTTGGCGGCTCCGGAACGCATCCGGAATTCCGGTGGCGATTCCCGGTAGCCCCGCCGCGGGCGGGGCTGCGGATGGATTTTCGTCCAGGCTGGTGGCATCGCGGGACGCCAGACTCGGCGTCGCACGGGTCGCAGCAGGAAACCCCCAAACGGCAACAGGCGAAGTATTGCAGGTACGTTCCTCCATCGCGCGTGCGCTCCCGGCTCCTCATGCTTAGACAACGGTTGCTCACGATAGCGCTGATCCTTCCCATCTTTCTCGGCGGCATCGGCCTGTTGCCGAATGCGGTCTGGGCCCTGTTGATTTTGTTGCCTTTGGGTATTGCTGCAATGGAGTGGTCCGCATTGGGCGGATATCGAGGCGGGCGCTGGAGCTTTGCCGCGGTGGTGGTGGCATCCGGTTTGACTCTGTACGCATGGGTTTACTTTCGTGCGCAGACGGCGCAGCCGTCCGGGCTCCATGTTCTGTTTCAGATCTCCATGTTGTTCTGGGTGGTGGTGGCGCCGCTCTGGCTGCGTTATCGCTGGTCCGCCCGGCCTTTGTTGCTGCACGCGGCGACCGGCTGGATCGTGCTGGTGCCGACCTGGCTAGCCCTGGTGATGCTGCAACAGGTGCCATCGGTACTGATCATCCTGCTGGGCGTGGCATGGGTTGCGGATACGGCCGCCTACTTTTGCGGACGGCAATTCGGCCGGCGAAAATTGGCGCCGCACATCAGCCCGGGAAAAACCTGGGAAGGTGTTCTGGGCGCCTATCTCGCGGTGGGTGCGTATGGCCTGGTAGTCAGCTGGGTTCCACAGTACTTTGCACAGAGCATCCACTTGTTCGAATTGCTGGTGCTGTTTTTTTCCCTGGCGACCTTGAGCATCGTCGGCGATCTGTTCGAATCCTGGATCAAGAGGCAGGCGGGTGCCAAGGACAGCGGCAGTCTGATGCCAGGCCACGGTGGTGTTCTGGATCGCATCGACAGCCTGACCGCGGTGCTGCCGATCGCGGCTCTGTATTACTTCATGCGGATCGCGCAGCCATGAAACGACTGGCGATTCTTGGCTCCACAGGCAGCATCGGCACCAATACGCTGGCCGTGGTGGATCAACATCCCGGAAAATTTACCGTGATGGCACTGTCCGCACATTCGAGTGTGGACCGGTTGTATCAGCAATGTGTGCGCTACCGGCCGCGTTGGGCCGTGATGACCGATCCGGCCGCAGGTAAAAAATTGCGGGACAGGTTGCGCACATCCTCGGTGCCGTGCGAGGTGCTGTGTGGCCCCGACGCGCTGGAAGACGTGGCCAGTGCCGCGGAAATCGATACAGTCATGGCCGCAATCGTTGGATCCGCGGGATTGCGCTCCACCTTGGCGGCTGCCAAAGCCGGCAAACAGTTGTTGTTGGCCAACAAGGAAGCGCTAGTCATGGCCGGTGTGTTGCTCACCGATGCGCTGCGGGCCAGCGGTGCGGTCCTGTTGCCGGTGGATAGTGAACACAACGCTATTTTTCAGGCTTTGCCCGCGGGATTCGACGGAAATTTTGAACGCCATGGAGTGCGCCGGCTTTGGCTGACCGCCTCCGGCGGGCCGTTTCTTCGCACCGAATCCGCCAGACTTTCCGCCGTGACGCCAGAGCAGGCCTGTGCACATCCGAACTGGGTGATGGGGCGGAAGATATCGGTGGATTCTGCAACGTTGATGAACAAAGGGCTGGAAGTTATCGAGGCGAGCTTTCTATTTCAGGCCGATCGTCGCCGGATCGAAGTCGTAGTGCATCCCCAAAGTGTCGTACATTCCCTGGTCGAGTACGTTGATGGATCGGTGCTTGCGCAACTCGGGAATCCCGATATGCGAACTCCGATCGCCCATGCGTTGTCCTATCCCGAGAGAATTGACGCCGGAGTCGAACCACTGGACTTGTTCGGCGTTGGTGCCCTGAGTTTCGAGCGGCCGGATGTGCAACGTTTTCCCTGTCTGCGGCTTGCCTACGAGGCGCTGGATGCAGGCGGAGCGGCGCCCATCGTGCTGAATGCGGCCAACGAAGTTGCGGTTGCCCGGTTCCTGGAAGGGGCAATGCCGTTCACCGCAATTCCGGAAATGGTGGAACGGGTCCTGAACCGACTGGGCGGGCTGAAGGTGAATTCCCTGGACGATGTTTTGTCTGCCGATGCGCAGGCGCGCCGGGTGGCGGGCGAACAGTTTGCAACGCTGGTGAATTGAGGGATTATGGCGGGATTTTTTCAGACATTGGTCGCGTTTGCACTGGCACTGGGTGCATTGATCGTCTTTCACGAATTCGGGCACTACCTGGTCGCACGGGTTTGCGGTGTCAAGGTATTGCGCTTCTCGGTCGGTTTCGGGCGGCCAATATTCAAGCGCACGCTTGGCCGGGACAAGACCGAATGGGTGCTGGCGGCGTTTCCGCTGGGTGGCTACGTGAAGATGCTCGATGAACGCGAAGGGCCGGTGCCAGCTGCCGAGCGGCC